>JAYWEH010000091.1:0-2509 GCA_043780025.1 Deltaproteobacteria bacterium | reverse complement strand
CCAAATTTGGCTCGGGGGACACCCATGCCGACGACGGCGTCGACCACCTGCTGCGCACCTGGGCAATTCCCGTTTTTTGCCAGACGGCCGGCTACCTGGTTAGCTTTTGAGCCCGCCACCTGAGCGCACGTCGACTTGGCCGCAGGATTGCTGCACGTTGCGTGCGCCGCGCGCGCCGCAGCGAAATCGCCCGCTGCCACCGCACGACCACAAGCCTGACAGGAGTCCGCTGCGGGGGGAGGCGTGACGACCGGTGGGGGTTTCACGACTGGCGGCGGCGATGTCACCGGCGGCGGCGTCGGCGTGGTGACGGGGGGCGTGACCGACGGCGTCGAGGCGGGCGGCGTCGTCTTGGGTGGGGTGCTCGGCGGCGTCGGAGTTGACGTGCTGGACGCGGGCTTTGTCGTTTGCGCCGGCTTTGTCGTTTTCGCTGGTGGCTTGTCGGGCCCTGGGTCCGGCGTGGGATCGGGTTGCAACGGCGGATCTTCCGACGGGTTTTCCGCGACAGTGGTCGTGGTCGTGGGCGTATTTTCGGGGCGAGGCGTCAGATCGAGCGGCTGCGCCGTGGGCCCGCCGCGGCCACCCATCTGGGTCGCCACGATGCCGACGAGTAACAAACCCGCCAGCCCCGAGAGGCCATAGATCAAGCCGCGATTGGAGCGCGCCGTTTCCCGCGGGGGTGCGGGAGGGAGCGCCACCGGGCCCGGCGGAGAGGCAACCACTCCGGCGTGCCCTCCGAGCGGCGACGCCATCGCCACTGTGGCGGAGACGGCCAGAGGTGTGGCTTCCGGCATGGCCTCGGTCTTGCCCCGTGGGTTGACGGCGGGGGCGACGCTGGACACGCCGGCAACCGCAGCGCTGAACTCCGCGTAGAATTGCCCCGCAGTGCTCTGCCGGTCGTGCGGATCTTTGGACAGGGACTTGAGCACCGTGCGGCGCAGCGCCTCGGGGATACGGCTTCCGCTCGGCAGCTCGTCAAACGAGCGAGGCTGGCTGGTCATGTGGTGCGTTGCCCACTGCCAGGGCGTGTCGGCCTGAAATGGCAGCTGCCCCGTCAACATCTCGTACGCCATCACGCCGAGCGAATAGACGTCGCTGCGAGCGTCGAGCTGCTTGCCCGTGAATTGCTCCGGGCTCATGTATGGCGGCGTCCCGAGCACCATGCCCTGCTGGGTGAGCTTCTGCTCTTTTTCGCGATCGCCCGACTCGGTTCGCGCCGCGATCCCGAAGTCCACCAGCTTCACCACGTCTTTTTCACCGGCGCGCTCCATGAGCAGCACGTTTTCCGGTTTCAGGTCCCGGTGTACGATGCCCTGGCGGTGCGCTTCGTCGAGCGAGCCCGTGACCTGGCGCAGCAAGTGCGCGACGCGTTTCGGTTCCAGCGGGCCTTCGCTTTCGATGACCTTGTTGAGGGCGCGGCCATCGAGGAATTCCATCGCGATGTAGAGCGTTCCGTCGTCCGTGGAACCAAAGTCGTACACGCGCACCGTATTGGGGTGCTCGAGCTGGGCGACGGTGCCGACTTCACGGTGGAAGCGCGCCGTGATCGACGGATCCCGCGAGAGCTCCGCGTGTAGAGTCTTGACGGCGACCTTGCGAATCGTGGACCCGAGCCGCTGTTCGGCCTTGTAGACGACGCCCATGCCGCCCTCGCCGATCAACGACACGATGTGGTAGCGCCCGCCCACCACTTGACCCAGGAGCGGATAGGTGGCGTCTTTCGAGCTCGAGGCCACAGGACCGCCACATCCCGCGCAGAAACGGGCTCCGTCCGGATTTTCGTGTCCGCAATTCTCGCAGTTCATGGCTGATGTAGCGTCGCACGGAGCGGGTCCCGAAAGCTACCTTCCGCACCGTTCGGTCGAGCCGCCTCGCGGAGGGTATTGTCCCACACCCGTCTGCTATTGCTGCTGGATTGCCCCGGCAGCGGGTGCAGGCGCTCGGGCGGGGCAGCGAGGTGCTGTTGGGTCCGCCGCCGAGGCCGGCGGCCACGGCACGACAGTGGCTTCACGCGTGGCCCGGTCGAGAATGCGTGCGCTCGTCGCGCGCTCGCTCGCCGGCACTGTGACGACAGCGTTCACGCGCGCCCCCGGCGCAAAACGCGGCGCCTCATGCAGGTCTCGCCGGGTGCCGGTTGGAGGTGCCTCGGCCGCGAGAAGCGGGAAGTCGAAACGCACTCTTTCCACGAGCTCGTGTCCCAGCCACAACTCGAACGCAAAGCGTCCGATGCGCCGCGCGCTCGGGACGGGCCGTTCGGTGCAGACGCGCTCGGGTTCGCCCGGGCGAATCGTGCCTCGATCGAACTCAATCGCGTAGCGAAGTTGCTCGCGTGCAGCGAGTGGGGTGGGGTCGGGGAGATCGGGCGGATCTTTCAGCGACGCGCCCGCGTCGGGTCGCGATGCGGGAAGGGGCGCGCCCGCGTCGGCGCTGGGCTCGGACCGGCGTAGCAACCGCTGGGTGGAAGGGGTGGTTTGGCCCGTCGGATACTCGGGGCCGTCTGCCGGGATTG
>JAYWEH010000090.1:0-2510 GCA_043780025.1 Deltaproteobacteria bacterium | reverse complement strand
CTGGGGCCCCGAGCCTCGATACGCCTACGCGCTCGTCAACGCGGTTGCCGTGCTGATCATCGCATGCCCCTGTGCGCTCGGGCTCGCCACGCCGATGTCCATCATGGTCGGCACGGGGCGCGGTGCTCGAGCTGGCGTGCTAATTAAGAACGCCGAGGCGCTCGAGCTGCTCGAGAAAGTCGATACCCTCGTCGTCGACAAGACCGGTACGCTCACCGAGGGCAAGCCCCGCCTAGCCAGCGTGACAGCGGCTTCGGGGTTTGATGAAGACGACGTGCTCGCCCAGGCGGCGGCGCTGGAGAAGACCAGTGAACATCCGCTGGCGGCGGCAATCGTGGCGGGTGCGGCCGAGCGCAAACTGACCGTGGGTCAGGTCGAAGCCTTTCGCGCGGTGACCGGCAAGGGGGTCATCGGCCGCCTCGGGCAAGACGATGTCCTGCTCGGCAATGCGCGCTTGCTCGAAGAAAGCGGGATCGACACACGGCCTCTTTCAGCAGAAGCAGAACGGCTCCGGCAGGAGGGGCAAACCGTCGTATTTTTGGCGGTTGGCGCGCAGCTTGCGGGACTCATCGGCGTGGCGGACCCCATCAAGGACTCGACAGCCGAAGCGCTGCGGGAGCTCCGAGCGTCAGGCCTGCACATCGTCATGCTCACGGGGGACAACGAAACCACGGCGAGAGCCGTGGCGCGCAAGTTGGGCATCGATGACGTGCGGGCCGACGTTCTCCCGGACCAGAAGCACGCCGTGGTCGTGGAACTCACGGCCCACGGAAAGATTGTCGCTATGGCGGGCGACGGCACGAACGACGCGCCTGCGCTGGCCGCCGCACACGTCGGAATCGCGATGGGCACGGGCACGGACGTTGCAATTCAGAGTGCCAGCGTGACCTTGCTCAAAGGCGACCTGCGCGGCATCGTCCGCGCACGACGTTTGTCCGAACAGGTCATGAAAAACATTCGGCAGAACCTGTTCTTCGCTTTTGTCTACAACGCGCTGGGCGTGCCCATTGCCGCGGGTGTCGCCTACCCGCTTTTTGGGCTGCTATTGAGCCCCATGATCGCCAGCGCGGCGATGGCATTCAGCTCGGTCTCCGTGATCGCCAATGCCCTCAGGCTCCGCCGGGTGCGGTTGTGATGCGCAACCCCGGGGCGCCAATGGCGCTCCGCCCCGCATGCTCCAGCAGGAACTCGACCTGGCTTCGTAGCAATGATACCTCGCCCGCGAGCTCGGCGGGCATGGCGTCGGTGTCGAGCAGGTCCATCAGCTCACGCCCGAGTGGCGGGGGGAGCGCTGACCACAACGTTTGGGGAGCAGCCAAAAGCCAGAGGACGACCGACAGGGCTCGCTCGTTCCCGAGCGCCTCAACCGCGCAGCGGTACAAGCCTAGCGTCGAGATGGCCGCCTCGAGAGCTGCCAGCAACACGGCATGCTCGGGAGTTTGAGGCGCTCGAAACTGCACGCGCGCGCTAAGTCCGCTCCTTTCGAGGGCCGCTGCCGATGCGTGGAGGAGCTGTGAAAGCGTGGCGACCGCCTGCTCGCGCAGACGCTCAGCGAGCGAAGCCACAAGATCTTGCACGACATCCTTGATGCCGATGCCGTCTTTGCAGATGAGAAAATGAGTCACTGCGCTTGGCGCGCTGCGTTTGCTCAGCAGGAGCCAGCCTCGCGGGCGCTGGCTCTCTGGGTCGATGTCTCGAGTTGCCTCAAATAGGGTGGAGAGTGGAACCCAGTGGGGAGGATACTTGAAGCGCGCAACATCCAGCACCAAGGCGAGGTCCCGACCGGCGTGATAGCCACCCAGTGGCGAGAAATGGCCGGCACCGGTTTGGCCCAAGCCGCCGCGGGCATAACTCGCGATTAGCACTCGATCGGTCGAGCGCGACGCGAGCTGGACCGCCGATCGAAATGCATCGAGCCCCTGCGTGTCAGCACGAAACAGCTGCCCATCGGCGCCATTGCAGCGTGCCAGGCAGGCCACTTCTTCCAGTGAGACGCCGGCCTTGCGGACTTGATCGAGCGGCGTGCAACAATCGAGCAGCTCTTCGCTGAACCAGCGCCAGGGCCCGCGCCATATCCGCCCGGGGTCCACGCCAAGGGCGTTGAGTGCCATGACCAACGAGGCGAGTCCGCAGAACGCCGGATCCGCCTGGGTGTGGAATTGCTCGATGAGCGGAAAGAAGCTCTCCATGGCTCCGTCCTCGAGCGCCTCCCGAAACAGCACTCGCCCCTCCGCCGAGGAAAATGGAATCAGCGTGAGCGGAAGCGGCCGGCGATGAGAGCTGGAGGTGAGAACCACACCCCAGCTTACCAGTCCTCAGTCGCAGGTCTAGTCACGCCCGTGCGAGGACGCTCTGCCAACGACGCGCAGTCACCGCCAGCACGCCCCGGTGCTCCGTGCCCTTCACGCGCATTCAGCGCCGCTCGAACACTACGGCTCGCTGGCGCCGGGCGCGCGCGGGGCTGACGGAGCCGAGTGCCCACAGCCTGACGAGCTCGGCGCGCACGTGCA
>JAYWEH010000089.1:0-2511 GCA_043780025.1 Deltaproteobacteria bacterium | reverse complement strand
CTCCGCTGTCAGGCCCTGGTCGAGGCGGCGTTCGGCGAGCACCGAGAGCAACACGTGTTCGCGGCTCTTGGCGGGGTCGGCGTCTTTGCCGAGCAGGCGGAGCACGAGCGAGATGGCGGCGCTGAGCGCGGCCCGCGTCGCGATCGCTGGTCCAGCTGGTGGAGCGGCGTTCGAGCGAGGAGAGGATGTGCAGCGGCTCGCCCGCGGTGGATCCGGGAGTGAGCACGCGGATCTCCGTCTGCATGCGGAACTGCGCCACGTCGTCGGCGTTGAGCTTCCAGGCGTCGAGCTGAGTCTGGCGTTCATTGGCGAGCTGCGCCGCGAGATCGGGGGCGGGGGGGTGGCCTTCGACCCAGCCTGCAAAGTGGGCGGCATCGAAGGTCGGGAAGGCGAGCAGCAGGTTGGGCAGGTCGCCCTTGACGTCGATCAGGATGGTGGGGATGCGGGAGCGCAGGGCCTCTTCGACCATGACGGAACGACTCCATGGGTCGTGAGGTGGTGCGCGGGCACGTGATGGGGCGCCATGTCGTCGCCGCTCTGAGGCGTCGAAAGGCCGAGATAGAGTGGACGTGGCTTTTGCATGGCGCCCTCGATTTCCTTTGGTAGTCAGAGGCTCAGCTCACGAGCGGTGGGGTTGCGGGGAGGCCGAGAGGGTTGTTGAAGCGCGGGGTGGGGGAGGGGGTCGGGGCGTCGGGGGATGCGCTCGGACGGTCGGAGTCGTCCACGTTGCTCGATGCCCTGTTGCCGGGCAGGCCTTCGCCAGCCTGCGCTTCGCCGGCAGGGCGACCACCGCGACCGGCGTATGGCGCCAGATGGCGACGTCGGCTCGCGCCTGGTCGAGACGCACGTGGTTGCGGTTACCTTCAAGGCCTCACGGCGGTGTCCCTCCAACCTCTAATCGGGGTCGGGAGACCTCACGGCTCATGCCAGCCGATATGCCGACTCAGAGCTGCGCAATAAAGAGGTCGAGCTCCACCTTGATGTCCCGCGCGATCTTGCGCACGAGCGTTGGCGCGATGTCTCGACCCTGGTGAAACGGGACTGTCGTGCCGCGCCCGTCGGGATGACGAAATTGCTTGTGCGAGCCTCGCTGACGAACCTCGATGAATCCAAGCTTTGCCAACACCCCAATCACCTGATGGGGTTTTAGCGGCGGCACCTGTGGCATATCACGCCACTCGGACGTTGGCAGTTCCGACGAACTCCGATTCGAGTTGCGGCTCGCCGTCCTCGAGCAGCATCTCGATGACCTCGCGGAGGTTGGTCTGAAGCTCATCGAGCGTCGCCCCCTGAGAATGGGCACCGGACCACCCCGGGACGTGGCCAATGAACAGGCCCGTGCTGGGATCGCGCTCAACGACCGCGGTGAAATTCTTCATGGATCTCGCCGAGCCTAGCAGGACACAGGCGGAGCGTCGACTTGGCCCTTCGGCGGCTCCCGCACCGTCCGGGCATCCCGCGGCCTAGCCCAACGCTTGCGGTCTGCTCTCGCCACCGATCATGAACGGCTCGTTCGAGCGTCGCAAGGGAACCCTGAGCCAGCTCACGATTGGAACACTCCGACCGCGGGATCCCTGAGTTCAACTCACCCCCCGAACGCTCGTTCCACAAAATCCCTGAGTTAGACTCACACTCCGACCGCTCGTTCCGCAAAATCCTGAGTTCAACTCAGACCGCATCAACACTTACGAGCGCATCTCCCCGCAAGCGCAGTGGCGGTGAAGGCGTAGTAGCTGAGGTTTTCCGAGGCGCGGCGGGCCTCGACGCTCGCCGCCAGCATGTCCTCTGCGGAGAGCGCCAGATCGTCAGCGTCGTCCTCGCTCGCCTCTTTCGAAAGAGCCGCCTTCAGCTCGTTCGCGGTGCGGCCCGTCTGCGAGGAGTGTGCTTCATCGGCGATGATGGCGTAGCGGCGCTCCTTCAGGCCAACGCTGTCTTCAATCGCCTTTAGCACGTGGGGGAACGTCTGGATGGTGACGATGACGATGGGCGTGCTCGATTCGAGCGCTGCCGCCAGCTTCTCGCTCTTGCTGCCCTGGCCCTCGTCACGGTTGATGCGCCCGACGACGCCATCGGCGTGTTCGAACTGGTAGATCCCGCAGGGACACAGACGCTCAGACGCTCGTAGAGACGAATCCCTGCCTCGTGTGCGATGAGACTTGCCTCGAAAGTGACCCATGACGATGCCGGCCGCAACATGGCGTTGAAGAGCTGCACGGGCTGAGCGACTCGATCGGCACCGAGTCAGTTCGAGTTGCGTGGATTGTAGTGGGGCCCCCGAAATAGGTTCGAAAGACTCGGCCCCGCCAACTTTCACGCATCGTTTTGTCGCGTTTGACCGACTCGCATACATGTTGAGCACCCCCGTGACCTCCGCCAGCGACCTCACCATTGTCGCTCTCAGCATTCACTATCGCTTTCCCGGACCTATCCCGCTCACCCCCGCGCTCGAGCTGCCCGTGACCGTGATGTGGCCGCCGGGCGCCGCTCTAAATCAAAACAAGCTCAGCCAGA
>JAYWEH010000088.1:0-14108 GCA_043780025.1 Deltaproteobacteria bacterium | reverse complement strand
TCCGAACTTCGCTGACAAAGGGCCTTCGTGCCCCTACTAGTAGGTGGGAGTCGAACGTGTCAGAGAGCATTGGGTCAGACGCGGCGCAGACGGTTCGGTCCGAGGCGCCGGCGCTGGGGGAGCACGCCGAGGACAGCGTGGAGAATTCGCCGTCCTTTGGCGCAGAATCATCGCTAGCGGGCTCTGGCATGGGTGCTGGGCTGTCTCAGCCCGAGAGCGTCGTGGTGGCTCCTTCCGCGCCGGTCCCCGAGCGGCAGAACGGCTTTCAAGCGTTCCTGCAACACGCGAATCTGCATAACCTGCTCCAGATTGAAGGGATGTCCCGCACCAGCGGTGTGTTCCTGGTGGTCTCGGAGGGGCGGCGCGGTTACCTGCACTTGTCGAACGGGGATCTCGTTCACGCAGAGGCCGGTGCACTCGGACCCGAGGCCGCCGCAGCGGAAATCTTGTCGTGGGGCCAGGGCGAGTTCTCCTCCTGTGACAGGACGTTGGCGCCCGTTCGAACCATTCAGGCGACGATGCCTGCATTGCTGTTGCGCTTGGCCAAGGCTCAGGATGAGGCCGCGCATTTGTCCGAACGCCAGGGCGCCGTGTCTGAGCGTCAAGGCGCTGTGTCCGAGCGTCAAGGCGCGCAGGCGAGCCATGAACGGGTGCAGGCCGTAGAACAGGGGGTGCCGCCACGCAGCAACACGCTGGGCGGTCTTGCACCGGGCGTGCTTGGGCCCGGGAGTATTCCGGGGCCGGGTACACCCCTGCCACCGCGATTGTCGCGTCTACCCCCTTCCAGCGTCAGCCGCAGCGAACCCGATTCGGGGAGCCTCACCGAGGTGCAGCTCAGCGCGACGGGAGAGATCATGAGCGGTCGTGGCCCGGGCCTCGAGGAATTTTCCGCGCGAGTGGCCTATGCAGCTCGGCTCGCGGATCTCATCGGGCGCGCCATTCGGTCCGGCACGCCGCGAGCCCTCGAGCTTCGAGGCAAGGCCACGCAAACGTCCGTGCGCTGGCAGGAGGATGGTAAGTTGTCGGCGACGCTCGATCTCGCGCTGGGTGGTGTGCGGGAACAGGGGAATCGATCGAAATGAACCCGCTCGACGCGCTGAACTCGCTCAAGGACATCGAGGGTGTCTACGGTAGCTTCGTCGTCGATTCGACGGGGACGCTGACGCTTCGCGATCTGCCTACGGTCATCGACAACGCGGGATTGCGCGAAGCGGGGCCGCGCATCGCGCGCTTGTGGGCCGCCTTCCCCGAGGACGATCCGCCGGACTACGTGTTGCTCGAGTTTGCGGCGCACCAGGTCTTCATCAAGAAGTTCGACGCTGGCAGTTTGTGCATTTTTGTGCCGCCGAACGTGAATCGATTGGCGCTCCGAATGGCGGCGAGCTTTGTCGCGCGCTGGCTCGATACTCGAGCTCCGGCGCAGCCGTCCCCCGAATCGGAGCCGAGCCCCGTCTTGGAACCCACTCCATCGGCGCCGCCGACCGCGAGCGCCTCGCCTAAGAAACGAACCTACATCTATCGCGGCCAGCGATACGAGAGTTGAAATCGTCGAGCCGCCCGGCGAATGGTGGCGGCTAGCAGGATGTATGAGCAAATTGCGTGGAAAGTGGGCGTTGATCACCGGGGCCAGCCGCGGCGTGGGGCGCCAGATCGCCCTCGGCCTCGCCGAGCACGAGTGTCGAATGATCCTGCACAGCCGAGAGGCCTCGCACTGTGAGCCGCTGGCTCGGGAACTGCGCGAGCGTGGTATCGAGGTCCGCACGCTGGGAGCCGAGTTGGGCGACATTCGCGCGGTGGATGCCCTGATTGACGCCGTGCTCGACCACCCAGGGGGAGTCGACATCCTGTACAACAATGCGGCGATCATGACGCCTTGGCGGGACGCGCACCAGACGCCGTCGGAGGACTATCGGACGTCGTTCGATGTCAACGTGGTGGCGCTCACGCGCCTGTGCGATCGCCTGCTGCCGGTGATGCTGGAGCGCCGCTGGGGCCGCATCGTCAACGTCACTTCGGGGATCGCCAACATTCGGGAGCTCTTGCCGTACAGCATGTCCAAGGCCGCCGTGGATCGCTACGTCCGGGACGTGAGCCCGTCGCTCGAAGGCACCGGGGTTATCATGAGCTTGTTGGATCCGGGTTGGCTCCGCACCGATCTGGGGGGCGACAAGGCGCCCAACGCCGTGGAAACGTGCTTGCCCGGCGTGCTGGTTCCGCTGCTCCTCGACGATACCGTGCCGAGCGGGACCTTCTATTGCGCGCAAGACTACCGGGCTGACCTCGGGAAAGCTCGAGCCCCGCTGCCTTGAAGGCGTACTCGCTGGCTTTACATGGCGGTGCGGGGGCGATGTCGTCCGCGCGCGTTCCGCTCGATCGCGTAGCTCAAATGAACGCGGACATGAGCCGGGCTCTCGAGTGCGGCGCGGCCGTGTTGCTCGCGGGCGGCCCCGCTCTGGACGCGGTCGTGGAGGCGGTGAGGGTGCTCGAGGATTCGAGTGTCTTCAACGCGGCACGCGGCGCTGTCTTGCGTGGTGACGGTGGCGTGTACCTGGACGCGAGCGTCATGAGCGGGCAGGGGCGCCGCGCGGGTGCCGTGGCTCTGGCACGGACGCCTCAAAACCCCATTCGTTTGGCTCGAGCCGTGCTCGAGCGCGGTCGAGAGGTGCTGCTGGTGGGTGCCCCTGCCGATCGGCTCGCTGCCGAGTTGGGACACGTCACGCAGCCACAGGAGTACTTCGTCACTGAGTATCGCCGTGAACAGCTCGAGCGATTACTGGCTCGTGAGATGCCCATGGCGGCCTCGGACGATGTCGCCGGGCAGACCGTGGGAGCCGTGGCTCTCGATGTCGACGGCCACCTCGCTGCCGCTACCTCGACGGGCGGAACCACGAACGCTGACGTGGGCCGCGTCGGGGACAGTCCGATCATCGGGGCGGGGACCTGGGCGGATGACGCGACCTGTGCTGTCTCCGCCACCGGCGTCGGCGAATTTTTCATTCGAAGTGCATTCGCGCACGAGGTCCACGCGCGCATCGCGCACGCCGGAGCCGATCTGGATACCGCGGTGCGGGCCGCGCTCGCGCGCGTGCAGCAGCTAGGTGGGCAAGGGGGGTGTGTTGCGGTCGACCTCGCCGGCAACGTGTCGCTGCCTTTTTCGACACTGGCGATGCCGCGAGCCTACCTGCGGAGCTCGGGCGAGCGCGCCGTCCACGTGCTCTGAGCGCTCGAGGGCTCAGGCGGGCGGGGGTAAGCCGAGGTCCGCGAGCACGCGGCGTGCAGCGATGTACCCGGCGCTGCCGATGACGGAGCCAGCGGGGTGGGTGCCCGCGCTGCACGAGTACAAGCCGTCGATGGGCGTCTTGTGCGGAAACCGATCGCTGAACCCGAAACAATTGTCGACGTGGTGAATGTGTCCAAACCGCATGCCGAAATGGCGCTCGATAGCCTGTGGATGCAACGCCATCCGATCGGTGACTCGATCGGAGGTTCCCGGCGCAAACCGATCGCAGATGGATAGCAGGTGGTCGGAGAACGCTTCCACCTCCTGTTCCCAGGTCGAGTTGGCGAGTGAGTACGGCACCCACTGGACGAACAGCGCGGAGCTGACGTTGCCCTGGTCATCGCCCAGGCTCGGATCGAGCGCCGAATGCACATACCACTCGATGCTGGGAAATTGGGGCAGCCTGCCGTTCTTGGCGGCTTCGAAGGCGGCCTCGAGCTCGGACATGACGTTCGCTTCGTCCGGCAAGAGGTGAATGGTGGGGCCAAACTGCCCGCGATTTTCCGGCAAACAGCTGAACTTGGGTAACCCCCGCAGCGCGAGGTTGAGCTTGAAGCTGGAGCCCGGCCGTTCCAAGGTTGCCAACCAGCGATTGAATTCCGGCGGAAATTGCTCACGGCCGACGAGGCTCTGCAGCGTGAACGGATCACAATTGGCCACCACGACGCGCGCCCGCAACACTTCGCCGCTCTCGAGCGCGACGCCCGTGGCCGCGCCGCCCACGCATTCGATCTGGGCGACGGGCGCCCCCGTCAAGATCTCGGCACCCGCGGCGACGGCTTCGCGCGCCAGCATTTGCGTCAGCGTTCCCATCCCGCCGCGCACCAGCATCCAGGTCCCTCCTGAGCCCTTCAGGCGGCACATGTTGTGGACCAAGAAGTTCATGCCGGTACCCGCGCTGCGGAAGCCGCCGAAGCTGCCGGCGAATCCGTCCGTCGCCGCGTACATCGCGAGCAAGAGCGGGCTCTCGAAACCGAAGCTCTCGAGGTAGTCCCCAACCGAACCTCGGCACAGCGACACGAAACGCTCCCGAAGCTCGGGGCGCACGAATTTTTCTGCCGTGCCTTCGATCGACACCGGCTCCTCGAGCCAGCTCGGGGCGATGTCATCGCGCAACGCGGCGAGCTCCCGATTGAGGGCTTGGTGCGCTCGGTAGTCGCGCAGCGAAAAGAAGCGGCCGAAGTCGTGCTCGAGCTGCGCTTCATCGGAACCGAACAGCAGGTAGCGGCCTTCTGTCGTAGGCAGGAAATAGTGCGGATCCCGCCGCACCAGAGGCAGCTCGAGCTGGAGCCGCTCGAGCAGCTCCGGTTGCACTAGCCCGAGCAAATACGCGCCGGTCGACGTCGAGAGGTTGGGGGCCCTGTGAAACGGGCGCTCGGTGCGCACAGCGCCCCCGACCACACCGCGGGCTTCGACCACCAGTACCCTGAGGCCGGCCCGCGCGAGTATCAGCGCGGAAATCAGACCATTATGCCCCGCCCCGAGCACGATGGCATCCCAGGGCTCGCGGGCCAGAGCCCCCTTCGAAGGGGCCGTTGCCTGGACGTCGACGCTTTCGGTCACGAGCGGCTTATCCTATTCTATCCCCAACGTTTGGGCTCGTCGCAGGTACAACTAGAGTGAGCGAAATACGACCAGGGGCGTCACGGCCCGTAGGTGCCAGCTTCGACGGCCAGGGCACGAACTTCTGCCTGTTCTCGGAAGCGGCCACGCGCGTGGAGTTGTGCTTGTTCGACGCTCGAGGGGAGGAGCGCCGCCTCGAACTGCCAGGGCGGGACGGCTCCTACCGGCACGGCTATGTCCCCGGGCTCCGGCCGGGGCAGCGCTACGGCTTTCGAGTGCATGGGCCCTATGAGCCCATGGCCGGTCACCGCTGCAATCCCTCCAAGCTGTTACTCGATCCGTACGCCCGAGCCATCGAGGGCCGCGTGCATTTTGGTCCAGCGGTCTTGGGCCACACCGGTAGCGACGCGTTCGGTCCGCCGTGCCCGCTCGACAGCGCTCCTTTCGTACCCCGTTCGGTGGTCGTGGACACGAGCTTCGATTGGGAGGGCGACGCCCATCCAAACCGGCCCTGGCAAGACACGGTGATCTACGAGCTGCACGTGAAGGGCTTTACCTCGCGTCATCCCGCAGTACCGCTCAGCGAGCGCGGCACCTACGCCGGCCTGTGCCACCCGAAGATCATCGAATATTTGAGCTGGCTCGGCGTGACCGCGGTCGAGCTCTTGCCGATCCATCAGTTCGAAGATGACATCGTGGTGAACGCTCGGGGCCTGTCGAACTATTGGGGCTACGCGAGCGTCGGCTACTTCGCTCCGCACAACATGTATTCGAGTTCCGGGCAGGCAGGTCAGCAGGTCGCCGAATTCAAACAAATGGTCAAGACGTTGCACCGAGCCGGGCTCGAGGTGCTGATCGACGTCGTCTACAACCACACGGCCGAGGGGAATGAAGCGGGGGCGACGCTCGCGTTTAGAGGCATCGACAATTTCGCCTACTACAAGCACGCGCCGGAAGCGCCGGGCCGGTACATGGACCACACCGGCTGCGGCAACACGCTGCAGACCCGGCATCCGCAGGTGCTCCAGCTGATCATGGATTCGATGCGTTATTGGGTCCAGGAGATGCACGTGGATGGGTTTCGCTTCGATCTCGCGCCCGCCCTCACCCGCACGGCGCAATGGGTGGACCCGTTCAGTGCGTTTCTGGGCGCCATCCAGCAAGATCCGGTGTTGCAGCGGGTCAAGCTGATCGCGGAGCCGTGGGATCTCGGCTCCGGTGGTTACCAGCTCGGCCGTTTCCCCGCTCCGTTCAGCGAGTGGAACGGCAAGTACAGAGACTCCATGCGCGAGTTCTGGTGCCGCGGGGCCTCGGGCGTGGGCGAATTTGCGAGGCGCTTCACCGGTAGCTCAGACGTGTATCGCGGCTCCGGGCGCTCGCCGCGTGCGAGCGTCAACTTCGTGACCTGCCATGACGGCTTCACGTTGCTCGATCTGCTGAGCTACGAGAAGAAGCGTAACGAGTCCAACGGCGAGCACAACCGCGACGGAGAGAACCACAACCGCGGCTGGAATTGTGGCGCCGAAGGTCCGAGCGAAGACGCGGAAGTGAAAGCGCTGCGCGCGCGCCAGCAGCGCAACTTGCTGCTCACGTTGGTGTGCTCTCAGGGCGTGCCGATGCTGATGGCCGGCGACGAGATGGGGCGCACTCAACAAGGCAACAACAACGCCTATTGTCACGACGGGCCGCTCACCTGGCTCGATTGGGAAGGCGCTGATCGCGGGCTGATGGACTTTGTCCGGCGGCTGATCCAGTTCGCGCGCCATCAGCCGGGTCTGCGCCCGGGCCGCTGGCTCGACGGTCGCCCCGCCGCCGAGTGGGCCGAGAAAGACGTGAGCTGGTTTGGCCCCGATGGAGTGGAGTTCGGCGTGCTCGATTGGGATCGTGCGGCGCGCCGCGCCCTGTGCGTGCACGTCGCGAGCCATCCGGAGGGTGAGCCCAATACGCAGGGCGCTGCCGGCCCGAGTCGCTATCTGTTTCTCTTCAATGCCGATCCGAGCGCGGTGTCCTTCGTAATTCCAACAGCCCTGTTGGGGCCCTGGGTGTCCGCCTTCGATACCGCGGACGAGGAGGCACCGGGGGCGGCGCGTGCGGCGGGGGACACGGTGCTCTTGCCGCCGTTCAGCGCTCGGTTCTATCAAGGCGTTTCCGGCGGCTGAGCGCCGAAGGCACGGGCGATTTCGCGGGCGATGCGCACACCGTCGAGCGCTGCGCTCACGATGCCGCCCGCATGGCCACCTCCCTCACCCCCGGGATACAGGCCAGGCCAGGCGGGGGACTCTAGCGTCTCCGGATGCCGGGGCACCCGCACGGGCGCGCTGGTGCGCGACTCGACGGCCACCAGCACGGCCTCTTCGGTGATGTATCCCTTCATGTTGCGGCCGAACTGGATCAGCGCCTCCCGGATGCGTCTGGACAATTCGAGCCCCGAGCGGTCCAGCACCGCGGCGACGTCGGAGGGAGTGAGCCCGGGGACATAGCTGCTCTTCGGCGCCGTGCTGGACGCTCGCCCTGCGAGGAAATCCGTCACGCGCGTCGCAGGGGCCTGCAACATCGTTCCACCCGCTTCGAAGGCCGCCTGCTCGACCTTGCGTTGTAGATCGAGCCCTGCGAGCGGACCTGTATAACCGGCTCGAGCACAATCGCTGGGGTCCACGCCCACGACCAAGCCGCTGTTGGCGTAGCGCGAATTGCGGCGCGACGGGCTCATGCCGTTGACGACGAGGTGACCCGGCTCTGTCGTGGCCGGCACGATAAAACCGCCTGGACACATGCAAAACGAGAACACGGGCGGCTGGGCGCGGCTATCTACCAGGCGATACGCCGCGCTCGGCAAAGCGGGGTGTCCAGACATCGCCCCGTATTGGATGCTATCGATCAGCGGTTGGGGGTGCTCGATGCGCACGCCGAGGGCAAACGGTTTGGGCTCGAGCGGGTGACCCTCCGCGTGCAACAGTTGGTAGACGTCGCCCGCCGAATGGCCCGTGCACAGGACCACGGCGTTGGCGTGGAGGCTCTGGCCATCCGCGAGCTCGACGCCGCAAACCCGGCCATCCTGCTCGCGGGCAATGCGCGTCACCCGCGCGCCAAAGCGAAACTCCACTCCGACCCCTTCGAGGCGTTCACGCAGGGCCGTGACGACCTCGGGCAACTTGTTGCTGCCGATATGCGGGCGGGCGTCGACGAGGATCTCGGCGGGAGCGCCGTGCAACGCCAGGATTTCGAGCACGTCGCGCACCGGGCCGCGCTTGTGGGAGCGCGTGTAGAGCTTGCCGTCGCTGTAGGTCCCGGCGCCGCCTTCACCGAAGCAGTAGTTGCTGTCCGCATCCACTCGACCATGGCGGGTGAGCCCTTTCAGATCCTTACGGCGCGGTTGCACGGGCTTGCCGCGATCGAGCACGATGGAGCCAATCCCGAAACGCGCGAGCTCGTACGCGCAGAGCAGCCCACAGGGCCCCGCACCGACGATCAGAACCGTTGCCGGGCGCTGGACTTCGATCGGATGAGGCCAGCCGAGTCGTTCGGCGGCGTCGATGCCGAATCCAAAACCTTCGGAGCCGGCCCCTGCGATCTCGAACAACAGGTGATAGCGGATACGGCCCTTCCGGCAATCGAGCGAACGTTTGCGCAACACGACTGCCGGGAGGTCTGCGGGGTCGACACCGAGCTTTCGGGCCACGCGCTCCCGCAACGCGTCGGGATCCTGAGCGGCATCGAGCCCAATCTCGACGGTCAGCTCCCGGGGCAAGGCGCGTTGAGCGGGATCCATGAAGAGCTGGACCGTAGCCGTCGGTGCGGGAGCTCGCCAGGGGCGGCGAGCTCTCATAGGCCCCCCCATTCTGTTTCTTCGAGCCAGCGGTTTTCGGCTTGTCAAGGACTCTGGCCCATGCGAACGCCAAGCGAGCGAAACTCGCGCTGTCCTTCCGAGTTGGGGCTTGCTCTCGGCAGCGTGCCAGACGCCCGCCATCTTCGAGTTCGGCGGCAACGTTGAGGGCGCGGATGTCGTCGAGGTTGTCATTGGGGCGTGACACCGCCGGCTGAAGCCGCGCCCGCGCCGAGTAAGGGCGGTCGCTGTCGGCTTGGCAGGGATTTGCTCCGGGCGGCGAGAGTCGGTCTGGGTAGGATAACCGCGGCCCGTCCCGCGACGGGGCGTTCCGAGCCCCCAGGCTTAGGCGCTGGGGCTCGCGTTCCGTTGGCTTTCAAGCACGATGAAGCGATCGGCGCTGCTCGCTCTGTCCGCGCTCGGGCTGCTCGCCTGCTCGACGACCCCCAAGCACGCGCCCTCTCAAGCCCCGCCGCCGCCTCGTTCCGCACCCGCCGAAGAAGCCGAGGAGACGGTCGAGGAGGGGGCCCCGGTGCTCGTCGCGCTGCCCATCGTGCGGGCTGGGGTCTACCGGCTCGAGTTGTCCGCGCGCTGCGCGAAGGCGGAACGCAGCGTGACCGGCCTGCTAACAGTGGAGCAGATCGCCGCGGGTTCCGGCGAGGACCCGGCGGAGGTGAAGGCGTCGGAGCGTGGCCGCTTGTTGTGGGGGCACACCGACGTCGATCTGCGAGCGCTCAGCGGTTGCCTGGGCAGTTCTGCGCGTTCGGGTGAAGAGCCCATTCATCCGAGCGTGCTCGTGGAAGTCTTGAAGTGGGAGGGTGAGCCTCGCCATCAGGTCTTGCTCGTTTCGTTCGACGCCCAGCGCCCTCGCGGGGGGCGCGCACGCCCTGTCGGGGGTGTAGCGTTGCGCGTGGAAACGGCCGAGCAAGGGCACATGACGGGCGTGTGGAGCCGCTGGGAGCTGATCGGGCAAGATGACGGGCGCTGGGAGGCGCAGCTCGAGCCGGCCACGGCTGAACGCGGCGTCAGTCCCGCGAAGGCAGTTCGGACAGGTTCCCGGTCAACATCAAAAGACTGAGCACGGTCCAAGAGTGGTTGTAGTAGCGACTGCGCGCGAGCAGTTCACCCGTGCGCACACGCGCGTAGGCCTCGTCGACGAAGGATTGGTGCTCCGCGTCGAACATGGCCCCCGCGCCGGCGCAGCCGACAAACACCGCCGAGCCGGGATTGTTGGGGGGTGACCTTGGATCTGGCGCGGGGCGCCCGTCGAGCGTGTAGCCATCCACGATGCTCGAAGCGCCGATACCGGCGAAGAACCGGCTGACGCGCGCCAGATACGAGCGCGCGCGTGGATCTCGAGCGTAGGCCCAATCCTGCGCGATGCGAAAGGGCAAGCGCGCCGAGTCATACTGGTAGTGGGTGAGCGCGCCCGGGAAGGCCAGCACGGGCGTTCCCGCGGAGTCACACCAGGCGGGAACGAGGCCGTTCTCCCGGTTGCCGCTCGTCCTGTTCAGGCTCGCTTCCACGATTTCATAGCCGCGATCGATGACACGTTGCCAACCGGCGCGATTGCCGGTGAGTTCGCCGAACGAGCGGTACTGGTTGGGCGCGAAGTAGGACGGATTGAACACGTCCTTGCCACGCCAGTCGTCGCCCGGCAGGAACATGTCGGGCCATTGCGCTTGGTCCACCTCGGTCGTGTAAATGCAATCGACCAGACGCTTGGCAATGTCGAGATAGTCCTCGGGGAGGGCACCGTGGCCTCCCCACTGTCGATCGGCCATGATCAACGCCCAGGCCATGTCTTCGTCCGCATCACTGGCCGCACCCACGCCGAGAGGCTTCGAGCCGTCCGGCGCGATGTACCAATCCATCAGGCCGCTCTTGTTCAGAAAGCAGCTCGCATACGACCAGAATGAGTCAAATAGCGGCTGATCGTCCAGCATGACGGCGATGATCATCCCGTACGCGATACCCTCCGAGACCGTGGAACGCGCCTGGCCGTCGGGTGTGTCGGGCCGCTGGGTACGCAGAAATCCGCGGGCCCCGTCCGCGGTCACGATTTCGCTGCGCCAGCGAGCGAACGCGGCGGCTGCGTCGCGCGCGTCAGCGTCCCGGGGATAATGGCAGTGGGGCAGCCTCACATTGCGCGGGAAAGGAAAACGACCCATCGGCCACGGGTTACCAAATCCCAGGAGCGACTGTCGAGTCGGCAGTCGGAGTAGCTCTTGCCGCCCCTTGCTGCTGCGCGGCCCTCCGACTATGTTCCCGCGCGGCGCCGACTCTGGCGTCCACCTCAGATCGTGCCGCGAGTGGTTTGGTTGTTGCCTCGGACTCGGTTTCTGGAGTTGGGGCCCCGGAGCCCCAACTCTCGCCGCTTCCCGAGTGCGCTGGCGGCCGTCTTTGGCGGGCTCTGCGGCAGTGCTGTGGTCGCAGCGGAGCCCGGGCCCGTCCCGGCCGAGCCCGCTCTGCAGCCCGCCCCCAGCGCCCGCGCAGAGCCGAGCGAATCCAGTGTGGAGGCGCTGCTCTTCGATCTCACGCGGATTGTCGACGCGGAGGAGAGCAGCGGCTGGTTGATCGACGAAGCGGCGCTTGGCAATGTCCATCCGGGCTTGATGGAGTCCGTGTGCCGGGCGACGCCGGACGTGCGCGAGCGCACACTGTCGCTCGTGGAGGCAGAAAGCGCCGCGCAAGGTGATCCTCGCGCCGAGTTTGCCCGCGCCGGCGGCGAACTGACCGATCGCGTCGAGGTCGCCATTTCAGCTTCGCGCCGTGCGCGCGCGTTGCGCGAGGCGATCGCGAAGGCTCCCTCGGAATGCCCCTTCTGGCTTCCGCCGGATCCCGAGTTTCGCGGTCTGCAGAGCACCCGCGACCGCTGGATGCTCAATTTCGACACCGGCGGCACTGCCCAGATCCGCAACAGCGCTGGTTCTTGGGCGCTAGGCGCCGGTGGCTTCGGTCGGTTGTTATTCGGTTATGGCTTTACCCACGTGAGCCTGCTCGGTGGCGTTGAATTCGGTGGGGGCGCGCTGGTCGAACCCGACACCAACCCCACTCAGTTTGCCGTGAACTACATTCCGGCGCTGCCATTCATCGTGCGGCTGCACCACGGCGCTTGGCATCTCGATTGCGAAGGGGCCATGGTCGGTCTGTTCCAGGCGGGCAACACCGAGCTCAGCTATGGCGTGCGCGGAGGCCTCACGCTCGGCCTCGCCTCGCTGCGGCTGCGCGGCATCTTGCCGTGGGTTGGCCTCGGCGTCGCAACGGAATACCACTTCGAGAACTCCGCCCGACCCGAGGCGCTCTATTTACGCGGGGGTCTGCGGGTGGGCGGGATCTGGGCGCCCTGAAGCATCGAGCCGCGTGAACTACGCGGCATGACCCTTCGCGGCAGGCGTTGGCTCAGCGGGGCCTTCGGCCAGCGCATCTCGCAAGGCTTCGATGGGGTGTCGAGGGACAAATCCGCTGAAGCGTTTGACCTGGCTGCGACAGGAGTGCCCCTGAGCCAGCACCAGCTCGCGCGCTGTCGCGGCGCCGGTCAAGCGCGGCGCCCAGCTCATCTGAAAGACGCCCCGCGACTCTTCGTAGTGTTCGGACTCGTGCCCATACACTCCGCACATGCCGCAGCAACCCGTCGCCTGCAGGTCGAGCTCGAGGCCGAAGCTCTTGAAGACGGAGCGCCATTGCTCCTGCGATTTGACGGCTTCGGTTTTCTCCGTGCAGTGGCCGAACAAGCGCAACGGGCCAGCCGCTGGCGGTCGCGCGGCTTGGACCTGCAGCTCGGGTAACTTCTCGCTCAGATACTCCTGCAGCAGCTGCACGCGGAAGCCCTTGCCCTCTGCACCGAGCACGTGTGCGTATTCGCCGCGGTACGTCAACGTAACGGCAGGCTCGATACCGACGATCGGAATGCCGAGATCGGCGACGCGTTCAAAGAAGCGCGCGTTTCGGCGCACCACCTTGCGAAAGCGCGCCATGAAGCCCTTGATGTGCAAGGCCTTGCCGTTTTCCCGGTAGGGCAGAAAGACAACCCGCAGGCCCAAGCGGTGCAGCACGTCGTACACAGCAAGCGCCACGTTCGACTCGTAGAAGGTGGTGAAGGCGTCTTGCGCGATCAACACCGTGCGCTGCTTTTCCTCGGCACCGGCGCGGCGCAGTGCATCCAGATCAAAGCGCGGAGCGCCCCTCTCGAGCAGCCCGGCTGCGAGGCGCTGCTCGCTCAGCAAGGGCGAATCCACGATGCCTATCCATTGCTCGAGCAGATTCTTGAACCAGGCTCGCTTTTGGAACCAGTTGACCAGCTTGGGCAAGCGGCCCATCCACACGAGGGCACTCTCCAGAGCGGCCACGAAATGGTCCTTCAGCGGCCTTTGGTAGCGCGTGTGGTACTGGGACAAGAACTCGGCACGCAGCTCCGGGACGTCCACCTTGATCGGGCACTGCGTCGCGCAGGCCTTGCACGCGAGGCAGCCGTTCATCGCGTCGTACACTTCGTGCGAAAAATCTGCGGGCGCCGCTGTCCGGGCGTTCTTCCCCCCTGAGCCCGAGCCCGGCTTTTCGCCAGGGTCGTAACCTTCGAGCGAGAGCAGGCGCAGCCACTCTCGCAGCACACCAGCGCGGCCTTTGGGGGAGTGGATGCGATCGCGCGTGACCTTGGACGACGGACACATCACGTGGTCGGGGTCGTAGTCGAAACATTGGCCGTTGCCGTTGCAGTTGACCGACGGCTCGTACTTCTTGCGCGCGGCTTCGGCGATCTCACGATCGAAGTCCCCGCGCTTCTTGGAGTCGATGCTGATCAGCCGTTCGCCGCTGGTGGGTGGGGTGGCCAGCTTGCCCGGATTGAGCTGGTTGAACGGATCGAAGGCGCCTTTGACCTTGCGCAGTTCGGCGTACAGCTCGGGACCGAAAAATGTCGGGCTGTATTCGCTGCGAAAGCCCTTGCCGTGTTCCGCCCATAAGACGCCGCCGTAGCTCTTGACCAGCTTCACCACCTCGTCGCTGATCTGGCGAAGTAACCGGCTGTCCATCGGGTCACGCAGGTTCAGCGCGGGTCGCACGTGCAAGCAACCGACATCGACGTGGCCAAACATTCCGTATTGGAGCCCATGGCTGTCGAGCAGCGCGCGGAAGTCACGAATGTAGTCTGCCAACCGCTCCGGCGGCACCGCCGTGTCCTCCACGAAGGGGACGGGCCGCCGATCGCCAGCGCGGTTGCCGAGTAGCCCCACGCCCTTTTCGCGCAGCGTCCAGAGTGCGGCGATATCCTTCAGATCGGTCACCAGCGTGTAGCCCGTGGCCTTGCCGGGCAGCCCTCGCTCTGCGTCCAACGTGCGGGCGAGCTCGCTGGCCTTGGCTTCCACTTCATCCAGCTGATCGCTTTCGAACTCGACCAGATTGAAGGCCGCCGTTCGAGGCTCACCCTCTGCCTCGAGCATGTGC
>JAYWEH010000087.1:0-5947 GCA_043780025.1 Deltaproteobacteria bacterium | reverse complement strand
CCACGCGGGTGCGCTCACGGTGGCCCAGCTCGACATCAATTTTTCGTATCCCAAGTTCGTCACGTTTCGAGCGTCACGTCTATCCAAGCTGCGTTTTGCGGTGCCGCTGGCGCGTGGCTTCGAATTTTCTGAACATGAGTACTTGCGCAAGCCGTCCTATCGCGATTTCTTCTACGTGATGGACGCCGCCGCCGATGGACGTACGGCTCGCAACTGACATGTCGGAAGCCGAAGCCAAGCGTCGAGCCGCTCGAGAAGCGCTCAATCTGTTGCCAGAGCGCGGCGTGGTGGGGCTGGGCAGTGGCTCGACGGCGAGCCTTTTCATCGAGGGGCTCGCGGAGCTGGTCCGGGCGGGGCGCGACCTCGTCGGGGTGGCCACGAGTATTGCCAGCCGCCAGCAGGCAGAATCCCTCGGCATTCGGGTGCTCGCGGACACCGGGCCGTGGGATGTCGACGTCTGCGTCGACGGCGCGGACGAGATCAGCGAGAACCTCGACATCATCAAGGGTGGCGGGGGGTGCCACACTCGCGAAAAGCTGGTCAACCAGGCCTCGCGTCAGAACGTCATTGTCGCTGATGCGTCCAAGCTGAGCACGCGGCTCGGGGAAAAATGGCCGGTGCCGGTCGAGGTGCTGCCGTTCGGCGCCGAAAGCGTGGAGCGCTGGCTCGGGCGTTTTGGCAAGGTGGTGCGGCGAGAGCGCGCCGGCCGACCTTTCGTCACGGACGCAGGCAACCTGATCTTCGATCTGCACGCGGGAGTGATCGCCGATCCCGCCGCGCTGGAGCGCGAGCTCGACCGGATCCCGGGCGTGGTGGAGACGGGCTTATTTATCAGTCGGGCGGACGTGGTGTTGGTGGCCGGGCCTAGCGGAGTGACGCGGCTAGAGCGGCCCGCCTGAAGGTGTCTGGCGCCGGCCCATTGGTCCGGGCCGGCACCGTCGCGACGCCGACGAGGCCGCGCTAGACTGGCCGCACATGTTTGTTTCGAAGCCCGGTGGTTTGCGTTCAGGGATGCTGACGGCGTTGGTCGGGCTGTCGGTGTCGTTCGGTCTCGATGCGTCGGCGCAGCCCGCGCCGACCCCGGCTCCCGTGGAAGCGAAGGCGCCGGCGCAGGTCGAGAAGAAGCCGCCCGCGTCCGCAGCGCCGGGTTCTCGCACGCCGGGTCCGCGGGATGGCGTCGTGTCGCTCGAGCGCGCGGGCAGACGCCTCGGTTTCGGCGCCGTGCTGCGCTCGGACGGCAGGATCTTGAGCACGCTCTCGGCGCTCGGTCACGGCAACTTCGTGCGCGCGCGCTTCGCCGACGACAGCGTGCTGCCCGTGCGCGTCGTGCAGAGCGATCGTCGCTGGGACCTCGCACTACTCGCCCCCGAAGCTGGAAACTGGACTGAAGGCGTGCGGCCCTCGAGCGTCGAAGTGGTCGCGGAGGGCGCAAAATTGCGGCGTTTCCGCGGTCGCGAAACGGTACAGATGACGACGCTAGGGCGCAAGGCCTTGATCGGTCGCGACGGCGTCGTGCTCGAAGACGCGCTGTTGCTGCGCGAGCCGCTCGGTGCGGAGGATTTGGGCAGCCCGCTATTTGACGAAGCCGGTCAGGTCGTCGCCCTGGCGGTGCAGGCGTGTGCGCCGGAGTCACCTCGTGAGTGCAAGCTGGGTGTTTATGGAGCGCCGGTCTCCGCGCTCAAGGCGTTCTTGAAGCTCGCCCCTGCGCGCGCGCCTCGGCCTTCGGCGCTGTTTGGTGTCGGAGGCGTCGCGGGCCACGACGGGGTAAGCGCGGGCGTGCGCATCCTCTCCATCGACCCGGACAGCCCGGCGGCGAAAGCCGGGCTCCGCGCGGGCGGGGCCCGGGCTGGAGACACGGGGGGCGGCGATCTGATCGTGGCTGTCGATGATGGGCCGGTGGCGACGCCCGAGGAGCTGCGCGAGGCGATCGACCGAATTGCCTTGGCCGCGCCTGCCGCGGCGACGGCAGAACCTGCGACTGCGCCGGCAGCGGAGCGCCCCGCTCGCCTACTGCTTCTCCGCGATGGCCGATTCCGTGAGGTGACCGTGTCGTTGCAATCCCCACTCGCTCGGCCCTCAACGACCAAATGAATCGAAGCGATTGACGAGGCGTCCTGTCCTGGTGAAGACTGGCCACCGCAGTGCCCCAACTCAGAATTGAAGTTGCCGGTCAGACCGACGTCGGGCGCAAGCGAAAGCACAACGAGGACAGTTTCGCCATCTTCTCGGAGCATGGCCTCTACCTCGTGGCGGACGGGATGGGAGGGCACGCATCCGGGGAGGTCGCTTCGCAGCTTGCAGTCGAGACGATGCGGGAATTCTTCCAGATGACGGATGAAGACCCCGAGCGGACCTGGCCCTACAAGATGGATCACAGCCGCGGTTACGAGGAGAACCGCCTGGTCACGGCCATCAAGCTCAGCAACCTCAGGATCTTCGAGACAGCGCAGAGCAACCACAAGCAGCGTGGCATGGGCACGACCATGGTGGCGATCTTCGCTGTCGAAGACGGCATTCACATCGCCCACGTCGGGGACAGCCGCGTGTACCGGATCCGCAACCATCAGATGGAGCAGCTCACCGAGGACCACTCGCTGCTCAACGACTACCGGAAGATGAAGCGCCTCACGGACGAGGAGATCGCCAACTTCCCGCACAAGAACGTGATCGTGCGCGCCCTGGGCATGAAGGACAGCGTCAAGGTCGACACCCGCTTCGAGATGCCGCAAGAAGGCGACGTGGTGCTCCTGTGCAGTGACGGGCTCGCCGGCCCGTGTAGTGATCGCGAGATTTTCGAAATCGTCGATTCCACGCCGGACTTGTCCACGGCTACGCAGAGCCTCATACACGCTGCGAATGAACGAGGCGGGCCCGACAACGTCACCTGCGTGCTCGCGCGCTGGATTGTGTAGGGGCACACCCCGGGGCACTGTGACGCTTTCGCTAGCCGCTTTGCTGCCCGCAGCAGCGTGGCTCGCGGCTTCGATGCCCGAGGAAGCAGCTGCCCAGAATATTCAGGAACACGGCACAGCGCCACCGGCGGTGCAGCCGCAACCGCTTCCGGTGCGCCGGGCGGCCTCACCGTGGCCGGAGCTCGCGGCAGTTTTTCCCGGCGTCATCGTGCACGGTTCGGGGGTGTGGCTCGAGGGGCGTTCGAAGACGGCCGAACGTTTGCTGGTGCTCGAAGGGGCAACCCTGGGCACTGCGTTTTTGAGCGGGTTCTTGCTGTTTCAGACCGGCGCGTCGCGTTCCTTCGTGGGGCCGCTGGCGCTCACGTCGGCGGCGGGCGTGGGCGGCTTTGGCTTGTCGTTCGCGGCCAATTTGTACGCGACGTGGGCGCCGCCGGAAGGCTTTGGGCAGCCGGCGCACTCTGTGCCGCTCATCGAATCGCAGATCGGCTATCTGTACGTGCGCGATGCGCAATTTGCGTTCCGGCATCTGTTGACGACGAGCGTCGACGCGCGGCCGGGTCCCTGGCATGTCGCGTTTTCCTCTGCGCACGCGCCGGCTCAGGGAAATCAGCGTTTCGATCTCGAGCTCGGTTACCGCCTCTTCGGTCCCACGTCGGAGCGCGGCTCGAGAGCGCTCGCGGCTACTCCGGACGGCTCGTACCTCGAGCTGCAGACGAGCGGCGCCCGGCACCGCTTTGACGCCGACGGCTTTGTGTCGCACGTTTGGGGGCTCGAGGTGCTGGGTCGCTTGGACACTCGACATTACCTTCCCGACGTCCACGGCGCTTTTTTTCAATTGGGCGCTGGCTGGGCCAAGCAATGGTTCTCGTTCGATCTGCCCGGCGTTGACGCCACCACCGACACCAGCCTGGTGCTCGCGCACCTGGGCTTCGGCGTGTACGTTGGCAACAACACTTCGACGGAAAACGCTGCACCAACGGGCGGCGAGGTCGAGCTGTATTATGATCACCGCCACGACGGCTTCGCCAACGGCTTGAAGCTGCGCGGGTTGGGCAGTGGCCCAGCGGGCCACCTGGGTCTCCGGGGCATATACATGTTTTCTCCACACTGGGGCCTGTCGGCGCGCAGCGAGGTCGGCTCGGCCTTGACTATTGGGTTGAACGCGGTGATCCGCGCGGGGGTGCAATGACTCGACCTGTTTCGCTCAGCGCACACAGCTTTGCACCGGGTTTGTGGCTTTGCTTGCTGCTCGGCCCGAGCGCGTGTTTGCGGCCGAGCGAAGAGCGCGCACGGGAAGACTTGCGCGTCGGGCAGGCTGAGATGTCCGAACTCGCGGTGAGCGTGGCGGAGGGCGCCGCGGTGGTGCGAGCGCTCGGTGTCGATGCGGTCGAGCTGTGGGCTTCGACGCCGCGCCTGCGCTTCGAGCTCCGGGTTCGCGAGGTGCCGGCGGGTGGCAGCGTCGCAATCGACGTGCGCAACTGCATGCCCGAGAGTGAGCTCACACTGGATGACGATGCCGTTGCAGTGGAGTCACTCGGGCGCGGCCCCACCGGTATGTGTTCATTCCGGCTCGGCCCAATGCCTGCAGACTGGACTGCCGCGGGTGAGCAGCGGCTCGGCCTGCGCATGGAGCCACCGGGCACCGCCTCGCCGAGAGCGTTCCGCTTCGCCGTCATGAGCGACGTGCAGGAAGCGATCGGGCGCGTGCAGGACATCTATCGCGCGATCAATCGCGAGCCGGACATCGACTTCCTGCTCGGGGCGGGAGACCTGACCGAGCAGGGTACGCACGCTGAGCTGACGCGCTTCCAGGCCGAGCTGGAGCAGCTCCAGATCCCGTATTACACGACACTCGGCAATCACGAACTCGGTGAGGCGCCGACGCTGTATCACTCCTATTTCGGGCGCGGCAACATGAGCTTCGACTATCGAGGCATGCGTTTCACCCTGCTCGACTCCGCCAGCGCCACCATCGATCCGATCGTGTTCGGTTGGCTCGACGGTTGGCTCGAACAGGGTGCCGATCAACTGCACCTCGTGGCCATGCACGTACCCCCGCTCGATCCAGTGGGCGTGCGCAACGGCGCGTTCGCCAACCGCAATGAAGCCGCCAAGCTGCTCGGGCGTCTGGCAGCGGGAGACGTCGACATGACGATCTACGGCCATATCCACAGCTACTACCACTTCGAAAACGCGGGGATCCCCGCACACGTGAGCGGAGGCGGCGGAGCCGTGCCCGAACGCTTCGACGACATGGGCCGGCACTTTCTCGTGATCGACGCGGATCCGTTGGCGGGCTCGCTCGCTGTTCGGGTCGTGCGCATCGATTGAAGAGCGCGGGTTTCTCGGCTTGGGGCCGTGCTATAGCGGCCGGCGTGGACGGTGTCGCTCGGGGGGTTGTGGGCTCCAACCGCCAACGCTGGTTTCGAGCGTTCGCGTGCGGCCTGCTCGTCTACCTGCTCGCGGTGATCGTGTTCGGCGCCTGGGTGCGCATCACGGGCTCGGGCGCGGGCTGCGGCGAACATTGGCCCATGTGCAATGGCGAGGTCATCCCGCGCTCGCCGAGCCAGGCCACGCTGATTGAATACACGCACCGGCTCACGAGCGGTCTGTTGGGGATATTGTCGATCGCTCTGCCCGTCGGCGCCTGGCTTTCCTTTCCGCCCGCGCACGCGGTGCGTCGCTACGCTCTCGCCACGCTGTTGCTCGTCGTGGTCGAAGCCGCGATCGGCGCGGGGTTGGTATTGCGCGGCCTGGTGGCGAGTAACGCGTCGCTGCTACGCGCGGTCGCCGTAGCGTTGCACCTCGGCAATACGTTGCTGCTCACCGCGAGCGCGGCGCTGACCGCCTTGCCGGGGCGCGAGCACGCCCCTGCCGAACGAACGAGCGGGCGTAGCCGCACGGCGCTCGTTGGGCTGTTGGTCGCCCTGTTCGTTGTCGCGGCGAGTGGCGCGGTGACCGCGCTGGGGGACACGCTATTTCCGGTCGCGAGCGGCGTGAGCGGCTGGCGCCCTTCGGCGTCCGATCATTTCTTG
>JAYWEH010000086.1:0-2515 GCA_043780025.1 Deltaproteobacteria bacterium | reverse complement strand
TCGAGATCCAGCTCTTCGGCTTCGACTCTGGCGCCGGGCTGCCCGCTCCCGAGGACTACCGCGATCTACCCTACCACTGGCGTGCGGGGTTCTTTCGCATGGACCCGGAGGCTTTGCGGGCGAGATTGGGCAAAAGTCAGCTGGTGCTCGGCGACGTGCGCGATACGGTTCAAACCTTCTTCGGCCGGCACGACGCGGCGCCCATCGGCTGCATTTTTCACGACCTCGATTTCTACTCGTCGACGCGCGACGCGCTGAAGCTCTTTGACGGTCCGTCCGAGCGGTTTCTGCCTCGGGTGTTCAACTACTTTGACGACATCATCGGCAGCGAGATCGAGCTCTACAATGACTTCACCGGCCAGCGCAGGGCCATCCACGAGTTCAACGAGACCCATGACCTGCGCAAGCTGGCCCGCTGCTTTCATCTGGTGCGCCGGCGCGTGCGGCGCGTGTGGCACGAGAAGATCTTCATCTATCACGATTTTGGCCACCCCCAATATGGCCAGTTCGTGAGCGACGAAAACCAGCAGCTGCCTTTGCTCACGGCGGAGTGAGCCGAAGCGCTTCGGCCATCTTGCTGGTCAGGGCGCTTTCGGAGAAGTGGCGCTCGAACGTGCGCCGCGCGTTTTCTGCCAGGCGGAGCTGAAGCGCCCTGTCCTCTTTTAGAGACACGAGCGCCTGCGCGAGCGCGCTCGGGTCCGCCGGGTTGATGAGCAGAGCGTCTCGACCATGCTCGAAGTAACGCCCGAGCGCGGGAGACTGTCGCGTGACGATGGGCCTGGCGGAGGCGGCGGCCTGGACCACCTTGTTGGGCACCACGTTGCCCGCCTTGATCGAATCCCCGAATATACCGAGCACCGCGTCAGCGCGGCGCAGGTGCTCTGCCAGCGCGGCGCTCGGCACCGGCTCGAGCAGAGATACGTTCGACAGCTTCGCTTCGAGTAGCCGCCGTTCGATGTCGGGCCGGGTCTGGCCATGGCCGACCAAATTGAAATGAAACGCACGGCCGGCGAGCTCTCGAGCAGCGCCGATGATGTGCTCTATGCCCTGCAGGGGGATGTAGGTACCGTAGAACAAAACCTCGAAGGTCTCGTCCTGCCGCTTTTCGGGTGGCGGCGGCGAGGGCCGAAACAGGGATTCGTCCGCCCCCACTTCGATCACGTGGCCTCGGGGCGGAAGACCGTAGCGCCGTGAGAAATACTCGCGGTGCTCGGCCGTATCGAAGACCGCCGCATCTGTGCAGTGCATCGAGACCCAGTCGAGCAGCCAGCAACGCAACGCTTGCAGGCTGCGCGGTGCGTAGACGCGTCGGTCCTCGACGTAGGTGTTATAGCGCGACGTAAAGGCGTCGAAGATGAGCTGCTTGCCCGCCAGCTTGGCGGCGAGCTTGATCAGCGGAGCGTGGCGGTGAGCACCCTCGGTCAAGAACACCACGTCGGCGTTTTTCGCGTGCCGCAGTGTACCCCAGAACAGCACCAGCTCTCGCACGCCGCCGGGGGCGCGTGAATGCACCAGCTTGATGTCATAGCCGAGCGCGCGTATCAGCCGCTGATTGACGACGTTCCGCGGGTAATCGACCTCGTGGTGGCCCACGACGAGCACGCGTGGCGAGCGCTGAGCGCGAGTTGGCGACGCTCGAGTGGGCTCGGAAGACACGGAGGCTTTTGACACGGCGTGCGCCTCAATCGTAGGCGTTGAGCGTGACCCGTTCGATACCGGCTGCCGGCGCCGGAGCGCGCGGCTGGATCCTTCGCCGGGCCTGACGAGCCACCCACGCGGTTTGCGCGAGGAGCTCGCGCGGCTGCCAAAAGTAGCTCGGAAACCTGTAGCGCAGCGGCACATCGATGGCGCTCTTCTTCATGTCGATGGTCGGCAGGTGTTCGACCATCGGCTGAGCCGGGGTGAAACATTCGTTGGGCCAATGCAGGCACGACAGGCTCAGGCCCCGGTCCAGCATGCTGCGGCTCAGCCCCACTTCGCCCTCGTGGAGCAGGTCGAATCGCTCGACGCAACGGGCCCCCGGAAATGCCGAGACCAGGGGTTCGAAGTGCCGCCACTGGCTCAGGTAGGTATAGGTCTGCACGTGAGTGGGGGGGCCAGGCAGGGGAGGCACGCGCTTGGGATGGCGTTGCATGCTGATGGTACTGCCCACCAGACCCGTGTCCGGAAAGCGCAAGTACTGGTGCATGTACACCTTGAACCAGTTGGCCTGAAACGGTCCATAGCCGCTCCGGTTGCGAACCATGATGTAGTCATCGGGTCCAGCCTCCTGACCGATCGCACGCAAACACGCCTCCGCGGAGCTGAAATCCCGCCCCACGTTGCCCTTCCAGTACACCGCGCGCAGCTCCAGCCAGTCGCAGCTCCGGCACAGCTCGGACAAGCCCGCGATGGCTGCGTCGTCGATGGGGCTGAAGGGCCTGACCCGGCTCACTGCGACGTAGACAGTGATGCGATCGACGCCGGGGGGCTTACGGGCCATGTGCCGAAAGTTCAGGAAGTCAGCCACGTAGTA
>JAYWEH010000085.1:0-5951 GCA_043780025.1 Deltaproteobacteria bacterium | reverse complement strand
CTGCACGCGCCCAGCCTCTGCATCGACGACAAAGACGTGACGACTGGCCTCGTGATACTCTACGATTTCGGCCGCGCCCACGTTGTAGCGACCGGATTCCCAGCGGTCGACGACCTCGAGCGCACGCGTCCCGCGCGACGGTTGCTCCGCCGTGTTACTCGCCTCGGCACACATCGCCAGTAAGGCGGCAAAAACCAACCCCATCGCGCTGGTGCGACGCCAGAATTCACGCTTCTGCTCGGCAACCATGCGGACCCCAGAATGGGGCTCGTCACGGACGTGTGCAGTGAACTGTTCGCGGCGACTGTGGCGGCACGGAAACAATTGCGGGTCGATTACGGTCGTGCGCGGAACGCGTCCGGCAGCCCCTCATCGGATGCCGCCGTTTGTAGCGAATTGCGACACGCGCGCCATCAGCCAGTTGGGATCGTCCAACGCTAGGTCATGGCCCGCCCACGGGTGCTCCTGGCACTCAGCCGAGTAACGCGCGGCGAGAGCCCAGGAACAGCTCGGGGCCACCAGGGCATCCCTCCGGGAGCAGAGAAACAACAGGCGTGCCCGAACATCGCGAGGCCGTGGAGGAGTGAAGCGCAGCGCAGCGACGAGCTGGCAGGTCACCGCCCAGGAGCGCATAGGCGCATCCCGGGCAAAGGACGCGGCCCGTTCAGCGTGGGCTCGCCGGGCGGCCGTCGACAAGTGAGCGGTGAGCGCGAGCACGGCCTCTTCTCGGCCTGTGCCTGGTGGCAGCAGTGCGATGCGAGCCAATGCGCTGGCCGCGCGCGGCCGCATCCGCTGATGGGGGAAGCTGATACGGCTGCTCGCGTTGATCACAATCGCGTGCAGCACTTGCTTTGGCATCAACCGGCACAGCTCGAGAGCGAGCATGCCGCCCAACGACACTCCAAGCACCGACCACGCGCCGGAGTCCGGCGGCTCGAGCGCTTCGACGCGCCGTGCGAGGTCGCGGGCGAGCCACTGGGCAGACGGTCGTGGAGCGCGCGCGCATTCAGTGCCGACCCCGGCTACGTCCAAGAGCTCGACGCGTTTGACCCCGAGCCGCTCCTTGAAGCAACTTGGAAAGTCGTACCAATGGCGGCGTTCGCGAGCGAGACCGCGCAAGAGTAACCAATCCACGCGAAGAGCCCTCAGCCGGAAGCCGCGTGAGACGCAAATGGCCGGCGTGTACTGCAGATTCCCTGACGAACTCTCCAACTCAATTCGAGCTCGCTTCCAAACCCCGACGGGTCTATGGGCTCTCCAATGCAGACCCTCACCCGGCGCCCGAGGCCACACCAAAACCGCGCGTAGTGTGGAAGGAAGGCCTCGTCATCCACCCAACACAGGTCCATGTCCGCGAAGTCCATGCCAATGGGAACAATCGGCAGGCCCGTGCGCCGTGCCAACCAGAAAGCCCCCAGGTGAAACGGCCTGAGCTCGCCGCGCGTCGTGGTCCCTTCGGGGAAATTCAGCACGCTGACGCCTGCGTCGAGGACGCGCAAGCTCTTGCGCAATACCCGCGCACCACTGTGTGCGTTGCCGCGCCGCACGAAGCTCACGTTCAGGCGCTCGAGCGGGATACCAACGCCGGCCCATGCGGCCACTTCACTCTTGGCGATGGGGCTGACCGGGACGAGCGAACACAGCACCACCGGGTCCACGTACCCCAAATGATTCGAAACAAAGATTGCCGCGCCATCGGGCAACTGGCCCGACACTTCCACTTCGATGTCGTGCACGCTGCACGCCCAGCCACAGAGTTCCTTCAAGCGGTTCGCCCGGTCGCGAAATTCGGCGGGGCCTTCCCGCCGTAGGCTCGCGAGCCCGTCGACGAGTCGCCAGGCCAGCTCGCCCCGATCGCGCCAGCTCACCGCGAGATTGCGCTTCAGTGTGCCGTTGGACATACCGAACCTCTGATTCGGGACGTTGAGAAGGATCGACACGGAGATTGTCCTTTCGGGTTGGGTTGCAAGCCGCGATTCACGTCCACATCGACCGAGCTTGGTCGGTCAAATGCCTGCGTTGCTCCGGCGCGAACTCGGCCCAGCACTGCCACGAGTACGTGGCGCGCAGCAGAAACTCGAACAATTGAACATGGCGCCGGAGCACGCGCTCGGTGCGGTGCGGTGCGAGCGGATGGAAAAATGCGGCCTTGTCGAGAGATCGCCAGCTTTTCTTCAGCCAGGACGATGCGCCGAGCTCCAACGTCAGCGGCAGCAGCACGCCACCCTGGCCTCGCTTGCGACGTTCATCGTAGATGAAGTCCCAGAGGTCCCCGTGTGTCGTGTATTGCGTGGCCTGCGGCTCCATCACGTAGCGGTGCCGCGGATAGGTCTCGTCGAGCAGCCGCTTGAGCGCCAAGACCTCGGCGACCTGAGGGAACAATGCGCGAGTTCGGGCGTACGGAAACCACAGTCGGTCGGCGCCCATGAAGCCCGAATGCACGTCCAGAACCAATACAAAACGGCTCTGTGCAGTTTCGCGCTCGACCCAGCTGCAGAGCGCGGCCGCTTCCGGCTCGAGCTCATCCCGTCGTCCTCGATACCAGGGCAACAGGCTCGACAAGCGCTGGCCCCGATACAACTTGAGCGGCGACTCTCGATCCACCGCGTCGACCGGAGCGTTGCGCATCAAATCAACGCCCTGACCGTTGCTGCGGCGCCGCATCAACACGCCCACTGGATTGAGCACCGGCAAGCAGAGCACGGTGACCTGCTCGAGCATCCCATTGAGAGCGCGATCCCAGCGCATCGCAGACGCCAGGGTTTCGATGAAGCCCAACACGACCTGCGCGCCGATTCGCTCGAGGCCGTGCACGCCGCCGACGCATATCAAGACGGGGCCCGTGCCTGACGGCGCGCCGAGCGACAAGGCTTGAACGGGCAACTGGGTGTTCCGCCAACGCACCGTGCACAACGTGGACAGCCGTGCTAGCGAGCCCAGGCTTTGAGCTAGGCGCTCGAGGTCGGCTAGCTCCACAATTAGATTCCTGGACTGGATACCAACTCCTCACGCGGCCGGACGGTAGCCACCTTGCTTCGGCAACGTGGCGGCTTTCGCTCGCGCAATGGGCGAACAGGTGACTTTTGCGGGGCACGGCCCACATCGCATTCACGGGCACGAGTTGTCACGCACTTGTCACTGTCCGGCGCCGAAGGCTCGATATGTGTCTTCCATTCCGAGTCTAACTCATCATGGTCGAGGCACTTCAGAACGCAGGCACCGTTGCGCCGCTTGCCGCTGACGCAGCCGGCAAGCGCGTGTTGGCGCTGATCCGCCACGGCAGCTACCATCAGCCTTTCGATGTCCCGAGCGCTCACCTGCCCTATGCGTTGACGGACCAGGGTCGCGACCAAGCCAAGGCCGCAGCGCGGGCCGTCGCCGACTATGCAAGGCGCAATTCGCTCGAGATCGACCTTAGCGTCGATTGCTCGCGGCTGCGGCGCGCCTGGGAGACCGCCTCCGTGATCGCCTCGGAGCTGAGCTTCGTGTTCGGTCGTGTATTTTCTACCTGCGAGTTCGACGCTCTGTCCGAGCGCTCCCTGGGTGCGGCTGCCAACCTCAGCGTGGCCGCAATCGAAGCGGTGTTGCGCGATGACCCTCGTTTCGGTCCACCGCCACCCGAGTGGAAGCGGAGCGGCGACTACCGTTTGCCACTGCCCGGAGCCGAAACCTTGCTGGAGGCGGGCTCACGCGTCGCGAAACACATCCGCCGGCGGGCGACCGACCTCGGCGCCTCGCAGCTCAAGCTGCTGGTCGGCCACGGCGGAGCATTCCGGCATGCGGCGCAACATTTGGGCCTCCTCGACCCAACCCGCGTCGCCTCACTGTCCATGTTTCATTGCACACCCCTCTATTTCGAGATTCAACCATTGCCCGGCGAACCTTGTCGTCTCATCCATCTGGACGGCGCTTGGAAGAAGCGCTCGGAGGACGCGCCATGGGACTGAGCGCCCCTTCGAACGCCGATTTTCCGCTGGTTCATCCCGCGCTGCCCACCGCTGTCGAACACTGGCCGCTCTCCTCTCAGACCTTCAAAGTCGGCGCCGGGCTCGATGCGGAAGATGCCTCGCTGGAACAAATTCGCGCGTACGCAAGCGGCAAGGCGTGGTTGTGGCCGACCGGATCCTTGTTGTTCTTCTGCGACATCCACGCGGACACGGATGCATTCCTGCTTTCATTGCAGGCGTCGGGAGGTGTCCAGCGCACGGGCGACGGCGACTTCGACTTGGAGCTCACGCCGCTCGGCCGAAAAGCTTGCTTCGTGATCGGCGGTGACTGCTTCGACAAAGGGCCGGCGAACCTGCGGCTTCTGCGTTGCCTCAAGCGCCTGATCGACCTCGGCGCCGATGTTTCGATCCTCGCCGGCAACCACGATCTTCGCACCTATCTCGGCCTCACCTACGCCGGGCGTCGCGAAACACGACTCCAGCACCTCTTCGTTCGCATGGGCAAGAAGACCATGCCGCTCTTCCTGGAGATTCGCGACGCGGCTCGCCAATCGGGAGAACCCGAGGCTCCGGTCAAGAGCGACGACGAAGTCCGCCAACTGCTGTTCCCCGAGCCCGGCTGGTATGCGAATTTCGAAGCGGCGGTAGCTGGACCGATCCCGCCTGCCAAGCTGCGCAGGGAAGTCCACCGAATCCGCGAAAAGACGGTGGAACTCGAGCGGACCTGCCAGGCGCTCGGCCTGCGCCTCGGAGATCTGTACGCTTCGCTGACGCGGGCGCGCGCCATGTTCCTGCGCAAAGACGGTGAGTTCTCCTGGTACTTCGACCGCATGACGCTGGCGCGCCAGGAGGGCTCGTTCCTGTTCGTGCATGCGGGCGTCGACGACACGGTCGCGCGGGTTCTCTGCCTCGGCGGCGTCGATGCCCTCAACGCCTGGTACCACCGGCTGTTCAAATCCGACTTGTTCGAACTGTATCACGGAGCGCTCGGCAACACGTTCCGCACCAAATACCGGGACATCGACTTTCCCCTCACCGGGCGCGGCGTGAAGGACCTGCACGGCGCGGGCATCTACGCGATCGTGCATGGGCACCGCAACATCCACCATGGTCAGCGTTTGACCCTGCGCCAAGGTGTCCTCAACTTCGAATGCGATGCGTCCGTGGACCGCAATACGCGCAGGCTCGAAGGACTACGGGGCCCAGGCGGCGCCGTCACTGTGTTTCAACCCAAGGGTAGAATCCTCGGCATCAGCACGGACTACCCGTTCGTCAAGGAATTCGACCCCACGCGAGTCTTTGGCTTCACCAGTTTGCCCCCCCCTGCGAAAGAGGATTGACCATGGCCCGACCCGAGAACCCCGAGATGGCCTCACACGCTGAAGCCGCGGTCGAGCGCGAAGAGCCCACGACCGTCCACAAGCACAAAGGAAAGATTAAATTTGAGTCCGTAATGCAGCGCGGAGAGGCCGTCGCCTACTTCGGTGCGCTGGTCGACGGCTTGCGCCATGGCCGGCTGCAGTTCCGGCGCGGCGACGAGAATCTGTCGCTCAACCCCGCCGACGAGGTCTCCGTCGAAGTCAAAGCCCAGAAGAAGGGCGACAAGGAACGGGTCAGCTTCGAGCTCGAATGGAAGCTCGAGCCTCGCGAACGGCTCGACGTCAACGGCTGAGAACCATGAAATCCGTGCGCGACTCCGCCAGCGTCAGTTTGAATCCGAGTTCTCGAGGGACGCCGACTTCGCAGCCGGATACCGAGCGCAGCGCCAGCGCAAAACGAATCAAGCCCATGAAAGTGCACGAAGGCATCCAGGAGAATCTGCGCTTCCTGATCATTGAAGTCGAGAAGCAGCTGCAGCGCACCGGAGAATACCTACGCCGGCCGAACAAAACGGGCCTCGCGAAGATCGTCGACGGCGATGACTACATCGACAACCTGAAGGCGATCATTCAAAACAAATCCTTTGCAGCCGCGGGCGAGGCCACGTCGAACCACGAGTCCCTC
>JAYWEH010000084.1:0-14143 GCA_043780025.1 Deltaproteobacteria bacterium | reverse complement strand
GGGCGCTGGCGTGGGGATCGGCTGTAGCGCGGCCACGGCTTGCGGCTTGGCTGCCGGGGCGCCGGCGTTGGCTTTGTCTTCACCGCCAGAGATCGCGAGTACGCCTGCGAATGCCGCCACCACTGCGGCGACACTGATGCCCATGAGCAGCCGCCTGCCGCGCGCTGGCGCCTGCGCCTCTTCCGCGATGTCGCTGAAGTCGACCGCCACGGGGCGCGTCGTATTGGCTCGCGAGCGCATCGCTTCCGTCGGAGGCGACGGCAGCGCCACGGGCTTCGGCAGATTGACCGAGGAGCTCGATGCTTGCGATGGAACCGCCGGAGGAGGCGGCAAAGATACCGCGGCCGTGTTCGCCATGGGGCTCACGCTGGACCACGTCGGTGAGGACTGGGGCGGCATCGGAGCGGGAGGGGGAGGCAACTGCCCCAGACTCGCGCGCGGCGAGCTGGACGGGATGGAACTGAGCGGCATAGCCGCTGGTGGCGGCGGCAAGGACATGGGGACGTTGAGTGCGCTCGCCATCGGGCTCGAGCCAGGGCGGCTGGCGCGCGCCAGCTCGTCGACCCTCGACACGGGAAGCCAATCATCCATCCCGCTGCGCCAGACCAACGTACGATTGCTGATCTTGCCTACTTGGATCTCGCTCTGGAGCTGGTCAGTCGACATCATGCGCCGATCGAGCGCTGTGACCTGTACCATCCACTCCTGATCGCTGAGCGGCGCGTCCATGAGCTGGGTCACCGCGTCGTCGTCTTCAGAATACGGAGCAACGAGCTGCGCTTCTTGACCCTCTAGCTCGGTGAGGAGTTCCTCGAGTTCCTCGATGTCGTTGTTCGTGTTTGTCATTGTCACTTGCCTTGTCCCTGCTCGCTCCCCTGCCGGGTGAAACGAGCCTCCAAGCTCCAAAAGATAGATCTCGTCGATCGCACGCGAACGCGCAACATCAACAACGCTCGCGCCGGCGCCACTCTCTCTGATCCTGTTCGCGTGGATGTGTCCGTGTAACGCTTGCCACGTGAAGCGCCGCTCGCAGTATGATCGGTTTGCATCGCACTGCCGTCACTTTTTACCGCGCGTGCGGGAGTCGCGCGCGCCTCGTCTACATTGTGTCTCGGTTAGCCAAGTTTTGCTCAGATTTTTCTGCGTGTATCCGCTTTCTCATCGCCTCGCACAGCAAGCTTCGAAAACTCGACTGCACGTGTAATGCGTGTGCCCCCTTGGCTCGGTGAAACACCCGGACACCCGTCTGTTCGCGTGCACCGCGGAACACCGCCGTCGGTCGGCACCGAGGCGTGCGCTCGCTATTGGTGCACCAAAATGTTCTCACCTTGGCGGATCCTGGTGAGGCTGCGGCGATGCACCGCTGTTACGGCAAGTTTCCGGCACCACTAGCGCCGCCGCGGCGGGTGAACTCGCAGCTCAAAATGGCAGTGGCCAGCGGGCCTGGGGCCTCTCCGCTGGCCACTCGAAATGCGCCGCGCGTCGGGAACTCAGGTCTTGGGCTTTTCGCCCTTGTTCTTGGGATTCACGATGATTTCGACGCGGCGATTATTGGCGCGACCTTCCGCTGACTCGTTCGACGCGAGGGGCCGTTCTTCACCGAGCCCGGCGGCTTGGATGTCGTTCGTCGGAATGCCTTGGCTCACCAGGTAGCCTCTCACTTCTTGCGCGCGGAGGAGGCTCAGCTCGTGATTCTTGTCCGACGAACCACGCGAGTCCGTGTGGCCTTCGACGAGGATGGTGCTGTCACCTTGCTCGATCAGCGCTTGCGCCACTTCGCGCAGCTTCTCTTTGGCGATCGGCAATAGCGAATGTTCGCCGGTGGCAAATAGCACGGCTCCCGACAGGGTGATCACGATGCCGCGGGACTCTTCCTTGACCCGAGCGACTTCATCCAAGCTCTTCAGGGCCGCCGCTGCGCTGCGTTCCGCAGCGAGCCGGGCTTCTCGCTCGGTAGCGACGACCTGCTTCTGCGTCTCGAGCTCCTTCTTCATCCGCTCGAGCTCGGTCGAAGTGGCGTTCTGCAGCTTGCGCCGCAGCTCGTCCTGCTCCTTCCCGTACTTGGTGATGTTGCGATTGGCCTGTTCGAGCCCGGCGGCAGACACCGCGATGGCCACCTGCCGTTCGGCGACGTACGCCAGGTCTCTCACCACGCCTTCGTCGGCGTCGCTGCCAAACGCCATGTTGGCGCGTTCCAGCGCCTGGCGAGCCGTGTCGAGCTGTGCGGGAGCGAGCTGCGTTGCGGGGCCTTGGCTAGCCTGCGTGTAAGCGTGGCGGGCGTTGTGCAACTCCTGTGGAGCAGCAGCCGCTCCGCAGCCGCACAGGGAAAGCCAGGCGGCGCCGCCTAGGGCGGCCATCATCGAATGGGAAGATCGTTTTATCAGACGAGTCATGCTCAGCAATTTCTCCCTATTGAGTGCGCTGGCGGATGCTTTCCTGAAGCTGTTCGAGCTCTTCCTTGGCTTCCGCGGCCTTTTTCCGCTGCGATTCCTCATTGGCGAGCGACAGCGCCAGATCGGCGTCTGCTTGAGCGCGCCGCAGTACCCACTCCGCGCGCTCGTTGTCGCCTTCCTGCATGAGCCCCTTGCCGCTCTCGATCTGCTCGCGAGCGCGCTTGAGGTGGAGGGCCGATTGCGGGCTGTTCTGCGCTCCCGCGACCTCGGCGGCGCGCACGGCGGACTCCGACTCCGTCAGCTGGTTGCGCGGTTCCGGATATCCGCCGCCACATCCGGTCGCACCCAACACGATGGCGATTCCGGTTGCGGCGAAGAGCCACACGCGCGGCCTGCTTCGCTCGGAAGCGGCGCGGGTTTGTGTCTCGAAGAACTCGGTTCGATAGAACGGCATCGCAAGAGCTCCTGGCGTCAGCGCCATCGGGCGCGCCATCTCGATTCGGCGCGCGATGTTGTATCGGTCGGGACGGGATCGCAACCCACTTTGTGCCAGGGAAATACAGTCACTTCGGTAGTTTCGCCCAGGCGGGCAGTGGACGTTGATGACGCTCCCAGACGGCCAGACCCGCGCCCAGCCACATGGGGAAGAACACGCTCAGGGCTGGAACCGTGTCTTGGCGTCCGAGACCGGAAACCTGGAGCAACAGCGCGACACCGGTGCTGATCGTCGCGGCGCCCACCAGGCGGGCCATCCAGATGCCGCGGCGCGGTTCACGGCGGCCGTAGTCGTAGGCCAGCACGGGCAAGGCGAGTAACCACACCGGGCAGCACAATACGTTGTGGTTCCAATAGGTGACGTCGTGATCCGTCAGGAGCCAAAGAACGAGGAGGAGCGAGCCCAGAATACCCCCGAGGCCTCCGAACAGCCCGAGTCCGGCGGCGAGCGTCATTTCTGACCAGCGTCGGCGCACTCGCGCCAGGCCGTAAAGGACGCCTCCCGACGCGACGCCGATGGCGAGCCAGCCCCATCCGAAGCCGGGAGCGGTCTCCCGAGCGGGCGGCCGCTGTGCTTCGAACAAGACGCGGCGCGCCTTGACGAGGGGCACCCCTCGCGCGTTTGTCGCTGCGGCCAGGCCGGCCTCGACCTTGGCAGGTAGAAACATCTCCTCCCATTCGGTCACGGGCTGGTCGATCAGCGGCCCCATGGCGAGATCCAGACCGAAATATAGAAACGGCGAATCGACGGTGAGGCGGCGCGTGTGCTGACGATAGGTGAGCTGCGCGGGTCCGCGCGCGGCGACGGCGAGCTGCCCGTCCACGTGGCGGTCGATCACGTCGCGGATGCGGGTGGCGCAATTGTCGCGGTAGTAGTCGTAGCGGTAGTGCGCGTTCTCCGGCTTGGCATTTTCGTACAGGAACGCGGTGATGGCGCGCGCCGTATCGGGCGGAATATCCAGCTGCTGAGCGCTCACGCTGCGATTGGCGGAGCGATACCCCGCCAGCGTGCGGTCGAGTGAGCTGACGCTCAGCCAGTAGCTCAGCCTTCCTTTGAGGAAGTCCATAATCAGCCAGGGCGAGTCAAAGCGAAATGTCCCGTAGTTGAAGACCCAATCGCGCCGTTCGGCAGGCTGCCGCGGATCGCTCACCCAGATGGCGTCGTGGCCAAACTTGGAGAAGGTTTCGTCGCCCGGGCCAAACGTCAAGACACTGATCGTGGGCGCGCGCGGGGCGGGTTGGATCTCCACCGCCTGGGCAGCGGTGAACCATAACCAGACGCTCGCACCGAGGAGCACGCCGTGGATCCAACCCACCGCGCCTCTACGCGCCGCTGAACGAGCAGCTCCGCTTGGAGCGCCTGCACTGGCGTTCCGTTCGCCGCCGTCACACCCGCGCGCCACCGATTACGTCCTGGCTAGATTCATAATCCAGTCCGCAACGGAGCAGCAACAAACACGGCTTCAGGATGACACGGGCGAGCCGGTTACCGGTTACAGCTCCGGCTGTAGAGCCTGAATTCGTCGCACGCTCGGGCAGAGCGTGGCAGGCTGTAAGGCGACCAATCCCCCATGTGCAGACTCTTTGGCTTCAGAAGCATCATCCCCAGTCAGGTCCACTCGTCCCTGCTCGACGCCGAGAACGCACTCGGGGCGCAGAGCAACGATCACCCGGATGGCTGGGGCGTGGCCTACTACGTCGATGGGGCACCCCACGTCACCAAGAGCCCCACGCATGCCCTGGGAGATCAGCTGTTTCACCGCCTGAGTGGGGTGGTCTCGAGTGAAACCGTGCTGGCGCACGTGCGCAAGGCAACGCAGGGCGACAAGGGCCTGCTCAACTGCCACCCATTCCAGTTCGGGCGCTGGGTGTTCGCTCACAACGGCGACATTCCGGGCTTCGCCCAGCACTTCATGCCCATCTTGCGGCAGCAGATCTCGGGGCGGCTACGGCGCTTCGTGCTCGGCGAAACGGACAGCGAGACGATTTTTTTCATCTTCCTGACCTTGCTGGAGCAGCGCGCAAAGGGCTTGGCCCGGCCCGAGATCGGCGACGTCGTCGCGGCCGTAAAATCCACGGTCGAGTTGGTGCGGAGCCTGTGCCAGCCCCCAACTGGGGAACCCGTGCTGTTGACCTTCATCGTGACGGACGGCGACGTGATGGTGGCGACCCAGGGCGGCAAGGAGCTGCGCTTTTCGACTTACAAGACGCGCTGCCCCGATCGCGGTCACTGCCCGAGTCTGTCCGCGGTCTGCGAGAAGCCCGCCACGAACGGCCGGGTCAACCACTTGATCGTGTCCAGCGAGGCGCTCCAGGGCTTCAACGTCTGGGAGGAGCTGAGTCCGGGCGATATTCTGGCGGTTGACGCGGAGATGCACGTCGTGCGCAGCCGCGTCGGCAGGCATTCGCTCACGGTGCTGGGCGCCGTTTCCGGCGGCTCCAGCCCCGATGCCGTCAATACTCCCGGTGCCTGAGGTTCGCGGGGATCAGCTCGCTCGGTTTGCCGGTGGACAACAGCCAGAGCTGATGCGCCGCACGGGTGGCGCCAATGTGCAGGAGGTGCCGTGCCTCGTCGTCCACGGGATAGGTGGATTGATTGACCTCCACCAGGATCACGTAGTCGAACTCCAACCCTTTCACTTGCCGCAGATCAGTGACGTCGACGCCGGCCCGGAATGGAAAATCCTGTTCGGCGATGCGCCGGAGGTTGGGGATTTCAGCTTGGCGTAGCCCGGCGTAGAACGTGTCGGCCTGCTCGACGTAGCGCGCCACCACCGCGATTGACGCTTGCGGTTCGTCCGTGGAGAGCTCCCTCAGCGCTTCCGACAGGAAGCCGACGGCATCGCCGGTATGGGCAAAGTAAAATAGCTCCACGGGCGCGCCTGCACGGGTCGCGATGGGAGCGGGGCCCCTGGCGAGTGGTCCAAGTACCTCCTGCGCAAACTCCATGACCTGCTCGGTGGAGCGGTAGGTGATTTGCAAGGGCTCCACCTGCACGTGGGAGAGCCCCAGTTCGCGCAGCAGATCTTCCCAGCCGCTGAAACCGTTGTCCATGTACAGGCGCTGCGCGACGTCGCCCGCGAGCGTGACGCTGCGGCCTCCGCTCACGGTCTGGATCAGCACCGCCAGTTCTACGGGGCTCAGGTCTTGCGCTTCATCGATGAGCAGGTGCTCGTAGCTCAGCGCGTCCGTGCTGCCGGGGCGCAGTAATGGGCCTCGTAGCCGCTGTGAGAAGCGGAGCAGCAGCGTGTCGTCTTCGACATCGAGATGCGCTTCCACCGTGGGCTCGAGCCCAGTTCGTTCCTCGGACTCGTTCGAATCGGCGTCGTGACGGCGTTCGGAGGCCTCGTCGGGTTTCGGCCGGCGAGGCTTTTCCCGAGCCGCTTGATCGGGTTGTTGAAGGCTCGCGGCGTCCCGAGCCTGTTCCATCTCCGCCAGGGCCAGCCCGATCTGAGCGGTGCACCACTCGTGGACCTGCGACAGCTCACCCTTGCCGAACTGATCGGGGGCGTGGGCCGCGACGGCGCGAGCCAGCGCCATACGGTCGGTCAAGAGTTCGGACCAGGCACTCACCACGTCCTGGCACAGGTCGAGACCGCGACGAATCTCCCTCTGGCAAGCGTTCAACGCACGGCCACTGACGCCCTGCTCGGTGAGCCAGTTCGAGAGCCCGTGCAGGCGGTGGGCGAGGGGGCGTTTGGGGTCGGCGGAAAACCTCGAGCGCATTTGCGCCGAGAGCCCCACGTCATCGAAGAGCGCTGCTGTGAGGCGAGCTTCTATGGCGGTGGCCATGCCGGCGACGTGATCCTCGATGGCATGCAGCATCAAGGGGTGTTTCTTGAGCCGGGTGACCACGCTCGGTGTGTCGTCGGCCACCTTGCGAGTGAGCTCCGGAAATTGGGCCGTCTTGAGGCGCGCGGCCCACTCGATGTAGGTCCTGACGCCGACGCCGGTGACTTCCAGTGCCGGCAAGACCTGCGAGATGTAGCGGACCAGCGCCTGATTGAAGGCGATTACCAGCATTCGATCCGGGCGGAAGCGGCGCCGGTCCTGGAATGCCAAGTAAGCGAGCCGGTGCAGACCGATGGTGGTCTTGCCGCTGCCGGCACCCCCCTGGATGACGACCAGCCCGGAGTCGGGTTTGCTGATGAGCTCGAACTGGCGAGGATCGATCAGCGCCGTAATTGCGCGCAAATGTCGGTCTTCACCGCCATCTTCGACGCCCACGCCGAGTTTGCGGGGGCGCGCGTGCTGATCGGCACGCAGCGCGCTACCCTGTCCACCGTGCAGCTTCAGGCTCGCGCCTCCTCGGCTCCACTCTCCAACGCGGCGCACGAAGGTGCCTTGCGGAGCGACAATCCGGCGCAGGTTCGCCTCGACGATCGTCAGGCTGCGCCGTACCATGACCTCCCCCTCGACGTCCCGTTCGCCGAAGGTCTCTTCGTAGCTATCCCCTTCGTTGTACCGGTAGTAGAGCCGGCTCACCGGCGCGTCGCGCCAATCGACGATGCGCACGCCAGCGCGCGTATCCACGTACGTGGAACGCCCGATCAAGATCTCCCGGGTACGGCCCTCTTCCTCGAGCACCATGCGCCCGAAGTAGGGTGAACGTTGATCCACATGGCCGACGGTGGATTGGCCCTGGCGTGCGGCCAGGTTTTGCAGCCGTTCCATCGTCTCGAGGAGGGGCGGCACGTCTTCCATACGCGCCTGGGCGATCTGATCGCGCAGGTCAAGGAGCTGGCGATCGTAGTCGATGACGCGCCTGGACTGGTTCGATTTGGGCCGCTGTTGTAGGTGGTCGAGCACACGATCGAGGCATTTCTCTTCGTCCGCCACGATCGTGACGAGCTCTTCATCGCCCTCGGGCGGCTGCACAATGGCTCGGCTTTCAGACACGGTTTTCGCTTCTGCCCCGGAAAATTGGGTCGACCTATGTAGCACCGATAAACGCCCTGAGGTACCTCTTTCGGCCGCCCTCGGCGCCGGGTGCCATCGGACGAAATCACCCGCCAGTAGGGTTCAGCTCCACCCAATGCGCGCTTCGGCGCTGCGTGGCGCTCCACTTTTCGTATAGTGCCCCCGCCGTATGCAACCGCTGGAGCTGCTCGCGCCCGTCTGGGCCTATTTCACAGAACATCCGAACGAGCTGGTGCGCATCGCACGCGCGGCTGCGGCCCGGAAGGTCGGTGTGCCACTCGGGCTCGTGCGCGCGTTCGCGAAACACCGCGCCGGCGGGCGGCTGCCGAACGATCTCGAGCTCGAGGCAGTTCCGCCCGGTATTCGCGTCCGCGGCAGCCTGGAATTGATGGGGGCAAAGCTGCGCGCTTCCGCGATCGTGTTTGTCGAAGAGGTGCGGCTCGAGGCCGATCGCGCAACGCTCACGCTACGCTTCTCCGAGGTCGGGCTCACGCTGCTGAATCAGTCTACGTCGCCACTGGCGGCGCTGATCCAGAGCGGTGCGCTCGACCTGACCAAGCTTGGAAACCTGGTGGCCGTCATGCCGCGGCGGCCAGCGTTCGTTGTGGAGGCGCGGGGCGATCGCGTGACGCTCGATTTGAAGCGTCTGCCGGCGTTGTCCGGTGAGCTCACCCGCCGCGTGCTCGAGCTGGTCACACCGGTGGTGACGGTGACCGGCATTGCTACCGATCCGGATCATCTGGACATCGAGTTCGGCGTGTTTCAGCAGGGCTTCGCTGCGGCGGTGGCGGCGTGGCGCTCCAACCTCGAGCAATTGGCGTCTCGCTGGGACCCGCGCGCTTCGAATGGCGCACGAACGCCTCCGCTCTGAGCGCGCACGGGTTCAGACTGAAATCTCGTCCGAGACGGGGCGCAGCTGGGCCAGGAGTGCGCTGGCGGTGGCGTGGCGATCCAGCTTGCCCGTCTTGCCGTACACGAACGCGGTCGCGCTAGCGTACAGCCGAGGCCGCTTGTAGTTCGCGAGCTTCTGCCGACATTCTCGATCGACGGTTACCACGAGGTCCGGGCAAACCGCGTCGATGCGCAACGCGGCGGCTACGACCTGACCAAAGCGCGGATCCGGCACGCCAAAGACGCAGGCTTCGCGCACGCCCGGACAGGCCTCGAGCACGCTCTCTACCTCGCGAGGCGAGATGTTTTCGCCACCGCTGATGATCACATCGTCGTGACGGCCGAGCACGTGCAGGTTGCCGGCGTCATCGAAGCGGCCGAGATCGCCGGTGCGAAACCAACCCTCGGCGTCGACCCCGGGTGTGTATTGGCGGCCCAGATAGCCGCTGAACAGGCTCGGCCCGCTGATCTCCACGACGCCGTCCCGCACGCGAACATCGACGCCCGGCAGCGGGGGGCCGCTACCGAGTCCACCGCGGTTCTCGGTGCCGGGCCTTTGCGTGGCGACTTGCGAGCACGCCTCGGTGAGCCCGTAGGTCGTGAGCAAAGGCCAGCCGCGATCGGCGCAAACGTGAAGCAACCGTTTCGAGAGCGCAGCTCCCCCCGTGAGCAAAGCACGCACGTGGCGCGGTAGCGTGAAGCCATCCAGGCTCAATAGCGCGTCCAGCTGCGCCGGCACGACGGACAACAGCGTGGCCCGACCGGCGTCGATGGCTCGCGCGATGCGGATCGCGGAGGGCTCGGCTGTAGCTTCGGATACGAGCACGACCGGGCGCCGCGCCAATAAGCAGCGCGTCACCACGGAGAGTCCGCCGACGTGCGCAAGCGGCAGGCACAGAAGCCAGCGGTCGTCCTCGCGCCAACCCAGATTTTGAGCGCTCGCCCGAGCTGACGCCAGAAAGGCGCGCTGGCTGAGCAGCGCAACGCGCGGTTCGCCGCTGCTCCCCGAGGTCGCGAGTGCTGCCGCGCCGCGCAGCTCGGATTGCTCGCTCCCGCTGCACGCCGGCTCCAGGCGTTCGACGCTCAGGTTTCCGCCAGCGGTGTCTAGGTACGTGGTCACCGGTAGGTCCGACAACAGGCGCTCGCGTTCGAGCGGAGTCAGCCGCGCGTGCACGGGCAAGACGGTGATCCCGAGCTCGAACAGCGTCAGGATCAATTCGATCGCGAGGGCGGAGTGAGCAGTACTGACGGCGACCCAAGGCGCGGGTAGGCGGGCGGAGGTAGCGGTGGAGGCCAGGTCCTGGACGTGGCCTCGCACGCGTTCGGCGAGGTCGGCAAAGGAGAGTTCGCGCGAGCCGTCCACCAGCGCCAGCGCTCGGGGCGCCTCGCGGGCGGCAGCGAAAACAGACAAACCGTTCACGGCAGGACCCCGAGCCCCGGCTCCGTGGCAACGTCGAGTCGACCCCGCCCGAGCGAGTGCCCCACGGCCTGATGCGACAGCGGGGCCAAGCCTGCAGCGCGCACGCCGCCCAGCGCCGAGGCGAGGTGAGCGCACGCGGCCCAGCCCACGGGGCCTTCGAGCGTGTGAGAGAGAACCACGTCATGTCCGAGTGCACGGGCAAGTTGCGATAGCCGAATGCACGCGTGCAGGCCCCCGAGTGCGGTGGGCTTCAGCACCAAGACCGAGCGCGAGGGCAGCGCCAGGAACGCACGCAGGCGCGCCACCGGCATGTCCTGCAAGGACTCGTCGAAGGCGAGCGGGCACGGGCAAGCGCGCGCTTCGTCCAGTGTGAGCCCCAGCACGGGTTCCTCCAGGAATTCGGGTTGCTGCTCTGCAATTGCGGCGAGGTCCTCCGCCCAGGTCTCGCGTCGCAGGCTCTGATTGGCATCTAGGCGCAGCTCGACGTCTGCGCCGAAACGGGCGCGCAAGCTTCTGAGGAGCGCCTGTTGTGGCGGCGTGAACCGCTCGGGTCCGATCTTCAGCTTGAAGGTACAAAATCCGCTGGCGAGCGCGAGCTCGACGCGGCGCGCGGCGAGCTCCGGATCTTCGCTCCCGAGCAAAACACAGAGTTCGATCGGACTTGGCGGGTGCCCGAGCAACTGACCCAGCAACGTCGATACGGGGGCTCCGCTGCGGCGCCCCAGCCGGTCGAGCAGCGCCGTCTCCAGAGCAAAACGTGCCGCCGGCACGTCGTCGGGCAGGCAGGCGGTTACCGCCTCCAGGATCTCGGCGCTCGACTCCAAACTGGCGAGAGCCGAAAGTTGCCAATGCGGCAGCGTTTGCAGTGCGCGCTCACAATCAGCCATGCTGCCCTGCGAATACCCGGGCAGCGGAGAAGCCTCACCGTAGCCGAAATCGCCCACGTCTGTCTGAACCTTGAGGATCAGCAGGTCGCGCTGCCCATGCGCACCGCGCGCGCTCCACACGGGGGGATCGAGCAGTACGCGGCGCCGCTCGAGGCTCAGTGCACAGACGTTGGCCATGAGCCTGCTCCGAGCGCGATCGACACCGTGAGCAGCACGCCAAATACCAGCAGCAGCAAGGCGGTGCGAGCCAACACCGGATTGAGCGCCGGCCCGCGCTCGCGTTCGAGGCGGCGGCCGAGGGTGAACGCGAGCGGGGCGCTGAGACACGGTATGAGCGCGATAACTCGCTGATCGCGGATGGCCCAATACACGGGCAGCAGATAAGGCAAGATCGTGAGGGCGCGGTACTCCCAGAGCCCGAATGTGCGCCCAAAACGCACGACCAGCGTGCGTTTGCCCGCCAGACGATCGGTATCAGCGTCGCGCACGTTGTTGACGACCAGGATCGCCGTTGCCAGGCACCCCACCGGTAAAGACGCGAGCCACGCCGAACTCGGCACGTGACCGAGTTGCACGAAGGCCGTGCCCGCAACCGCAACGACACCAAAAAACGCGAACACGCAGACGTCGCCGAGCCCGTGATAGCCGAGGGGGTAGGGGCCTCCGGTATACGCGACCGCGGCCATGGCACTGACCAGGCCGATTGCAATCAAGGCTGGGCCGGACACGCTGACGAGATACGCGCCGACGAGAACCGCGAGCGCCAGTACCCCGACCAACGCGACGCGCATTTCGCGTGGGCTGACCCAACCGGCCTGGACCACGCGAGTCGGGCCGCTGCGGGCCTCCGTATCGGCGCCTTGCTCGAAGTCGAAGACGTCGTTCGCGAGATTGGCCGCGATCTGCAGTAGTAGCGCGCCTAGTAAGGCCGCCAGCGCCGGCACAAGCCGGAAGCCGCCCGCCGCGGCGGCGCAAGCCGTCCCCACCAATACCGGCGTCGCGGCAGCGGGCAAGGTCTTGGGGCGCGCGGCGAGCCACCAGACGGTGAAGCGCGATGGCTTTGCGCGCCCCGCGGGTGCCGTCGCTGGCAGGGCCGCGTCGGTGGTGGGAACCAAGATGGGGGTCTTCACGCGCCGCGCTCACTGGTTAACACACGCGCGAGCTGCCCGGGAGCCTCGAGCGGCACGTTGTGCCCGGTTCCCTCCACGACTTCGAGCCTCGGCTCGGCGCCAGGAGCGCCGAAGCGCTGTGCATGGGCCAGAAATTTTGCATCCAGAGCCCCCACCACCAGGGTCGTGCGGATTGGACAGGAGCGCAGCGCTCCGGCGTAGTTCGGCATCTGCCCGAGCCCCAGCACTCGCAGCGCGCGCGCCAAGCCTCGAGCCTGATGATCGTTGCGGATTGCGCGCTGGCGCTCGAGCCAGTGCGCCGGCAATCCGCGCTGCGTGCCAAACAAGGGCTGCGCTTCCCATTCCAGCAAGAAGCCATGGGTGCCGGCTCGGGCCAGCAATGCGCACCAGCGCTCGTCGCTGCCGACGCGCGCCGCGCGTTCGTCAGCGTCGCCGAGGCCGGTATGGACTGAAACCAACGTGGCACTCGCGAACAGGTAGGCGTGACGTGCGAGCAGGCCGAGCGCCAGCCGGGCACCAAGTGAATACCCGCACAGGTGGGCACCGGAGAGACCGCGGCGCTTCACCAGCTGCGCCAAACGGTCGACCTCCTGTTCAAAGCGAAGACACTCACCTCCGGCCGGACGTGGGCCATGACCGAGGAGCAGGGGCGCGAAAGTCTTCGCCGGGCGGGGGCCACGCTTCAACTCCGACAGCAGTGGCTCGAAGCTGCGCGGGGAACCCGTGAAACCGTGCAGCAATACCAGCGCGTCCTCCACTCGCAGTCCCCTATGCTCTCGCGCGATCAGCCGAGGGCCGCAAAGGCGGGCTCGAGCTCGGCCCCGACTTGCGCCAAGCTGCGTGCGGCGCTGTCCGATTCAAGCGCGATCTCGATCAAACTCGGACCACTGCGGGCGTACGCGGCGTCCAGTGCGGAGGCGACGGTCGCTCGGTCGGTCGCGCGTGCGAAGGGTACGCCGTACATTTCTGCCGCCCCTTCGAGCGAGAGCGAGTGAGGCGTCGTCCACCAGCGCATGTCGATCGCCGTGTCGCGGGAAATCGGTAATTGCTCGAAAATGCGCCCGCCCTGGTTATTCAGAACAACGATTACGACGGGATAGCTGAAAGCGGGGCCGCCCGTTCGCGTGGGGTCGGCGGCCCATAGCGAGCCCACGTCGTGCAGGAACGCTACATCGCCGACCAACAACGTTGTCGCACAGGTCGCTTTGCTCGCGGCTCCGAGCGCCCCGGCCAATGTCCCTTCGATGCCGCTGGTGCCTCGCTGTGAGCAGATGACAATACCGCTCGAGCGTGCTCCGCAGTATCGATCCAGCAGACGCGGCGCCAGACTGTTGCCAATGCAGAGCAGCGACGCCTCGGGGAGGCGCTCCACCACCTCGTGCACCGCCGCTGCTTCTCCAAACTCGCGGGTCACGTGCTGATCGACCACTCGTCGAGCCAAGCGCTGCGCGGCGCGCCACAGATCGAGCTGGGCCGCGTTCGCGCTGGGCCGTTCGGACAGCCCGGCACACAGCTCTTCCAGGAGTTCAATCGGCCTCGAACGCACGATCTGCGCCGATTGGTTCAGAGAGTCAGGCCAGCCACTTTCAGCGCAGATCGCGAAACGAAAAACCGTGGGCGGGCTCTGTAGCAATCGAGCTAGCTCGGCCGACACGGGCGTGCCGCCGATCTGCAGCACGAAATCGGGCCGCAGGCGCGGGCGCAGCGCTGCGCTGCCCAGCAACCAGTCGTAGCTGTCGCAGATCAACCCGCGTTCGAGCTGGGGGCCCAGCTGGAAGCGCAGTTGGCTCACGCTTTCCGCGCAGACGATCGAGCCGCTCAGTTCGGCAAAACGCCTGACCAGGGCTGCGCTAGGGCTATCGGCGAGCAAGCTCGACCCACAGAGCAGTAGCGGACAGCGGGCTTGCCTCGCGGCATCCAGAACCCAGTCGAGCTCCGCTCGAGTTGCGGCGAGCGTTCGGGCGCGTTGGGCGGGAGCCAGCGCTGCCGGCGCGGGCAGGCTGAAGC
>JAYWEH010000083.1:0-5967 GCA_043780025.1 Deltaproteobacteria bacterium | reverse complement strand
CGCGACGTAGCGCTCCGCCGCGGCGCTCTTACAGCGTTCCGGTGACGCGGCGAACGCTTCCCAGCTCGGACGCCCGAGCTGCACGTCCACGCTCGGCGGCAAACTCATGGCCAGCCGGGCCGCCAGCAGCCGGGCACCCCAGATCCCGAGCAACGGCAAGGCCAACACGAGCCCGAGCACGACCCAGAACTCCACCTTGCGGCCGCGCTTCGAGGCGCCGAAGCCGTGCGCTTCCGGATGTTCGGGAGCGGGCTCGCCCGGCAGCGGCGGCTCGGTTTTCACCGACGGAGAGGGTGTTTCGCCGGGCGCCATGGGCCTGGTTTGGCAACTTCGAGGCGCCACTGCAAGCGTTGGTTCGGCCCCCGCTCGCGATCGGAGGTGGACGCGCCGGGCACGCGTAGGTAAACCGGCCTGATGCAGGTTCAGATCGAGCATGGCCCGGCCTTCGCCTGGCTCCGGGTGGGGCTCGAACCCGGCGAACGGATCGTCGCGGAAGCCGGAGCCATGGTCCGGCAGAGCACCGCCCTCGAGGTCGAGACGCGGCTGAATGCCACTCGCAATACGGGTTTCTTCGGCTTCGTGGTGGCGCTGTTTGTCGCGCTCATGCGCAAGCTGTTCGGCGGCGAAACGATGTTCGTCAACGAGTTCTGGGGCCCCCAGGGCGGAGAAGTCGTCCTGGCACCCAAGCTGAGCGGGCAGGTGATGCAAAAGACGCTAGACGGTACGCGCACGTTGTTCGTGCAAGCCGGCGGCTACCTCGCGAGCACCACCGACATCGACACGAAGCTCCGCTTCGGCGGCCTGCGTAGCTTGTTCGGCGGTGAAGGCCTGACACTCTTGCACTGCAGCGGTCGGGGTGACGTGTTCGTCAACAGCTACGGCGGCATCACCCCGGTGCCGGTGGATGGCCGCTTCGTGGTGGATACGGGGCACATCGTGGCCTTCGACGGCGCGCTCGATTTCAGCGTGCGCAGCGTGGGCGGTGCCAAGTCGTTCCTGTTTTCGGGCGAGGGCCTGGTGTGTGAGTTTCGGGGCCGCGGCACTGTCTTCATCCAGTCGCGCAACATCGGGGCGTTGCGCAGCTGGATCACGCCGCTATTGCCCTGACACCGCATACCCTGACACCGCTGTTACCCTGACACCGCGTACCGTAACAAAAGCTTGCTGAGGCGCTCATGCAATTCGAGATCCAATACCAACCGGCACACGCCCTCGCGACCGCTCACCTGATGCCCGGCGAGAGCGTGCGCGCCGAGGCTTCGGCCATGGTGAGCATGACCCGCAACCTCAGCGTGACGACCGACGGCCCCACCGCGCGCGGCGGTTTGCTCAAGGGCTTCAAACGCGCGGTGTTCGGCGGCGAGACGTTCTTCACCAACACCTTCACGGCGCGGGACATGCCGGGCCACGTCACCCTGGCTCCGTCACTGTGCGGCGACCTGGCGGTGGTGGAGCTCCGCCCCGGCGTGCCGCTCTACATCCAGGGCGGCAGCTACGTCGCCGCGCCCGACTCGGTCGACATCGACACGCGCTGGCAAGGCTTCAAGGGCTTCCTCAGCGGCGAGAGCTTGTTCTTTCTGGAGGCGAGCGGCACAGGTTCGGTCCTGGTGAGCGCGTTCGGCGCCATCGAAACGCTGAATCTCGACGGCGAGCTGATCGTCGATACCGGGCACCTCGTGGCCTTCGACGGCGGCATCGAATACGAAATCACGAAGGCCACCCGCGGCTGGATCCAGAGCTACCTGTCGGGTGAGGGGCTGGTGCTGCGCGTCCGCGGCCGCGGCCGGTTGTATCTCCAATCACGTAACCCCAACGAGTACGGGCAAGCGGTCGGCAAAGAGCTGCCGCCCCGTGCGCAGTGACGGCCTATCATGCGCTACCAAATCCTGGACGCCCCCAACTTCGGCCTGCTCGAGGTCGAGCTCGCGGAAGGTGAAAAGATCGTCGCCGAATCCGGCGCCATGGTGGCGATGGGCGCCGACATCGCCATCGAAACCACGCTGCGTGGCGGGCTCCTGGCAGCGGCCAAGCGCAAGCTGCTCGGCGGAGAATCACTGTTTCAGAACACGTTCCTGGCCCGCGCCGCGGGGCAGAAGTTGTTCCTGGCCCCGCCCGCCGAAGGTGACGTGCGGGTGATCGAGCTCCGGCGGGGCGAGACGTTCTTCCTGCAGAGCGGCAACTACCTGGCTCACGCGGGGGACGAGCTGGTCCTCGACACCAAGTGGGGTGGCGTACGCTCGTTTTTCGGCGGCGTGGGCTTCTTCATGCTGAAGGTGCAGGGCCCAGGCACGCTCTTCTACGGCTCATACGGCGCGATTCACGAAGTTCCTATCGGCGCTGGCGGTTACACCTGCGACACGGGCCACATCGTCGGTTTCACTGAAGGCCTGGAATATAAGGTGCGCACCTTCGGCGGCTTCAAGGGCCTGTTCTTCAGCGGCGAAGGCCTCGTCTGCGACTTCGAGGGCACGGGCACGCTATTCGTCCAGACCCGCAACGCCCCCGCGCTCGCCGCCTTCCTGCATCGTTTCCGGCGCGTGCAACAGCGCGGCTAGAGCGCATTTCACAACCTCGACGCTGGGGAAACGCTCTCGCCCGGTTGGGCGAGGCGAGCGCGTTTCCCGCTCTATCATGAGGCTTGCTCACTGGCTCCTCCTCTACATTTGTCAATGTGGGGCACCCGCCCACGTCCGCGGCGCAATCGGCGGGTGACGTGCTCGCCGCTGGAACCGACCAGACGCGCAGGTTATAACGATGGGTGGCCCAAGCCGGCACGCCCGCTCGAGAGGTTCGTCATCCGTGGGAAGACCACGTCATTGATGGGCGTTATCGCATCGTGCGCCCGCTCGGCGCCGGGTCGATGGGCACTGTCTTCATCGCCGAGCACCTGACGCTGAACAAACAGGTCGCGCTCAAGGTGGTGCACTTCGAGCTCGCCCACAACCGCGAGCTCTTGGCTCGCTTCGCGCGCGAAGCCATGGCTGGCTCGCGCATTGAACACCCGAGCGTGGTGGCTGCGCTCGACTATGGCTCGCTCGAGGAAGGCGGCGCGTACATCGTGATGCCGCTCGTGCCGGGTGAAAATCTGAGCGCGATCTTGGAACGCCGCGGCCGCTTGCCCTGGCCCGAAGCGGTCGTGCTCGGCGTTCAAATTGCGGACGCGCTCGCCGCCGCCTGGGCGGAAGGCTTCGTCCACCGCGACCTCAAGCCGGACAACATCCTGATTGAGCCGCGAGACACGGGCGCACCCCTCGCCCGCGTCATCGATTTCGGCGTGGCCAAGATGTTCGAACGGCTCTCCGAGGTGGGCAGCGGTGCACCGAGTAGTGGGCAACCGCTGACAAAAGAGGGCACGATCATCGGTACGCCCGGCTATATGGCGCCCGAGCAGGCGCTGGGTCGTCCGGCCACGCACACCGCTGACCTCTATTCCCTGGGCGTCGTGTTGTGGGAGGCGATCTCGGGCAAACCGCTGTGGACCGGAGACAGCACACAGGCCATCCTGCGCGCGCAGCTGAGCCAGCCGACGCCCTCTATCGCGAGCGTGAGCCCGGAGGCGGCGGTACCGCCCGCACTCGACGAACTGATTCAGAGCCTCGTCTCGCGCAAGCCCGAAGAGCGCCCGGCTCTTGCCACAGACGTGCGAGACCGCCTGCGCGAACTCGCGCGGGGCACCCCTGCGACGCTGTCCGCCGAGCCAGGGTCGAAGCCCGGCGTAGCTAGCGCCGGCTCGCACCGCATCTGGGTGGTGCTCGTCTGCATGTTGCTCGCCGGCGCTCTGCTCGGCAGCTTCATCGCGAGCCGCTGAGGGCTGCTACCCAGCTCCGGCCTACCCTACTTGCCGGCCGCGCTCGGCGTTTTGGCCGCCAGCAAGCCTTCGACCATCTTCTCCTCGACATAGGGCTCGAGGATGATCTCGATACGGCGATTCTTCTGACGGCCCGCTTCGCTACCATTGCCGGCGACCGGATCGTGTTCCGAGTAGCCCGCCAGCACCAGGCGTTTGGGCGCCACGCCGTGACCGGTCAGCGTCTCGGTGACCTCGAGCGCGCGCGCCGCCGAGAGCGCCCAGTTGCTCTTGTACTCCTTCACCGCCGGCACGTTGTCGGTGTGCCCTCCCACGAGGAAGCGATGGCGCGGCACATTGCGCAGAATCTTTGCCACCTTGACGACCGTGTCCTTGCCGGCTTCGGACAGCTCGGCGCTGCCCGAATCGAAGAGCACCGCCGCCGGCATCTCCACGATCATGCGGCCGCGCCGGAACGTGATGTCGAGCGCACCGCTGTCGATCATGCGTTGAAACTTGGCGCGCAGGTCGCGAAACTCGGCCAGGCGCTCTGCGATGGCGTTGCGTGCGTCCTCGAGCTCGGCGAGCTTGGCGCTGGTCGCCGCGAGCGCGCCCTTCAGCTCGTCTCGCTCGCCGGCCGCCTGCTCCGAGCGTTGTTGCTGCTCGCCGTTCTGCAGCACCAACTCGGTGACGCGGGCTTGCGCCTCCTTCTTGCCTTGCTCCAGCGTAGCGACGGCCCCCTTCAGCTTTTCGGTCTCGTTGAGCAAGCGCCAGGCGTAGCCGCCAAGGCCCATGGCAAACAGGGACAACACCACTGCGAAGGCGTACACGCCTCCGCTGGTTCGGCGGCGCTGGCGCGGCATGGCGACCGGCTCGTCGTCGATAAATTCCGGATCCAGGGTCTCTTCGGGCGGACGGGGTGCGCGATTCATGGGGCTACCTCACTCGAACGGGACAGACTGCTCAATGTAGCCCGCCTCACCACGCCGCATGCCGGGAGCAACGTGGCCAACCAGCGATTTCTGCTCGCATGTGCGACAACGAGTCAGCGTGTTCGTGTGCGCGGCGCGTACCCTGGCACCGCCGAGCGTGCAGTGTCCGCGAGCCGGCGCACCGGCGTCATTTCAAGGCGTTGGAGGCGGCGGCGCGGGCGCCTCGGCGGTACTCCACAGGCCACCGAGAGCGCGTTTGACCAGCAGGCGGCGCGGCTCTCCTTCGGGTCCGTCGAGCGCGAAAATGACACCCGTGGCGGCAGCGATGACGATCAACGCCAACGCGCACACGAGCACCGCGCCGGCGCGGAGCACGTGGCTCACGAAACCTCTCCGCTCTGCGCCATTCGAAGCCCGCGCCGCTCGCTCCGCCTTCGGCCGCACCGAGGCGCGCTCCGCGGCCACCGGGGCTCCCTTCGAAAGCACCTCGAGCAGCGCATCCGACAGGGCTCGCGCGTTCGCGTAGCGCTGTGCTCTGTCTTTCTCGGTGGCCTTCTGCAACACCGCATCGAGTCCGGAGTGAATGGCAGTCTTCAGCTTCAGCTCGGCGAGGCGCGGCAAGGGCTCACACAGTTGCTGTCGGAGCAGCTCTGGCTCGTTGCCGAGAAACGGACGCCGCCCGGCGATCATCTCGAACAAGACCAACCCGGCGGCGTATACGTCTGTGCGCGCGTCGCTCGGCTCGCCCGTGATCTGTTCGGGCGCCATGTACGCGGGCGTGCCCAGGATGTCACCCGTGCGTGTGATCGCCGCGTCCGTGCTCGGTGCGAGCAGCTTGGCCAGACCGAAGTCGAGTAGCTTGACCCGGTCTCGACCCTGCTCTCGGCGCTCCAGGAAAATATTGCCCGGCTTGACGTCGCGATGCACGAGCTCGCGCTCGTGCACGAATGCGAGGCCCTCGAGCAGCTGCAACGCGAGTTGACAGGCCACCTCCACCGGGAGTGGGCCCTTGCGCAGCCGGAACTCCAGGCTCTCGCCCTCGAGCAGATCCATCACTATGAACGGCACCTCGGCGTCGACGCCGCAGTCGCTCACCGCGATGATGTTCACGTGCGAAAGCTGAGCCAGAGCTCGCGCCTCGAGATCGAAGCGCTTGCGCGAGACCCAGCGCTCGTGGTGCCGCTTCTGCAGCACCTTCACGGCCACTGTGCGATCTAGACCAAGGTGCCGCGCACGATACACGGTGCC
>JAYWEH010000082.1:0-5969 GCA_043780025.1 Deltaproteobacteria bacterium | reverse complement strand
AACCTTCGCGGCTGAAGTTGGAGGGTATCGAGAGCCGGCTCGGCGATCCCAATCGATTTGATGTGGTCGCGGATGTTGATGATCCGGACGCGGCGGCCGTGGCGGGGACGTTGCGGGTGGGCCTGCGTTGCTGAGCGCCTAAAGCGGGGCCCGCAGCGGGCGTTGGGTCCAGTCCGACAAGGGCGGGATTTCCTTCGGCCGAGAGCGTCCGTTGTCTCCAGAGATGTCATCGCGGGCGTTCTTGGACTGGGCACGAGGCCACCCCCGGGCCGCGCTCGGCGCGGGACTCGCGCTATGGGCCAGCTGCTCGGTGCTGCTCAGGTTGCCGTTTGCTCACGTGCCCATGATCACCGACGAAGGCGCGTACGCCTACGTCGCGAGCTTCTGGTCGAGCGACTATCAACTCTATCGTGACATCCCGTTCGATCGACCGCAGGGCATTTTCCTCATCTACGACCTGGTGCTAAGCACATTCGGCAACTCGCTCGCAGCGCTGAGGCACGCTTCGACGCTCGCGGCCACGCTCACCGGGGCGACGCTCTTTGCTCTGAGCCGACGCGCGATCGGACCCGGCATCGCGCCGTGGCTCGGCGCGGGCATCTTCACCCTGCTCGCTGCGAGCCCCAGCATGGAGGGCTTCACCGCCAACGCGGAGGTGTTCGCGGTCCTGCCGCTCACGGCCGCGGCTTACTTCACCTGGACCCGGCGCTGGGTCTGGGCGGGCCTGTGCACGGGGCTCGCGATCGTGATCAAGCCGATCGGCATCTCGGGTGCGCTGTTGTGTTTGGGTTGGATGGTCGTGGTGCGGCCCGGCTGGCGCGCAGCAGCGCTCGGTGGCGCGGCGGTGTGCGTGTTTCCGCTGCTCTCTTTATTGCACGGCGCTCTAGTCGACTTCGACGGTTACTGGGCTTCGTTCGTCGATCGCCGGCTGCTCGCGTATTCGATCGTGGCGAGCGGTGCTGAAAGCCAGCTGGGCAAGCTGTGGGCCACGCTCGGCGACGTGGCCGCAGCGAGCGCGCCCGGATTCGCGGGCGTGATGCTCTTGGCGTGCTCGAGAGACCGGCCGCCGCTCACGTTTGCCCTGCTCTGGCTCGTGTCCTCGATCGCGGGCATGGGCCTGGGCGGGGAATGGCACCGGCACTACTTTCTGCAGTGGCTGCCGCCGCTCTGCTTCTCACTCGCAGTCGGCTGGGCGGGCCTCGCGAGCCAGTTTGCCCGGGCTGCGGGCGCCGCCGCGCTGGCCACGAGCCTCGCGATCTACGCGTCCAGTGAAGCGCGCTTCTGGTCGATGGCTCCGGACGAGGTGTCCTTCCACCTGTATCACCGACCTCCGTACCTCGTTTCGGAGCAGGTGGCCGCGCACGTGCGCGCGCACACGCAGCCGGACGAGCCGATCTATGTGGCCTTCGCGCAGGCGGAGCTCTACTTCTTGTCGCAGCGCAGGGCGGCAGTGCCCCAGTTCTTCTTTCGCGAGGTCGAGTACTCGCGTGAGCTCTTCGAGCAGGTGGCACAGAGCATCCGTGACCGCACGCCCGCATCGTTGATCTGGACGGGGCAGATGCCGCGTTGGATTACCCGCGATGGCTTCGCCGCGCTGCTGCGGGACTCAGGTTACGTACCGGACCGCGCATTTGGGCCGGTGTACGTGTTCCGGAGGGACGCACCACAAGCAGCGCTCGACAACTAAGCGCCGGCGCTACGGTTAAATCACGGTCGCGCCGGCTCCGTCCACTTGAGCGCTCGTGACGGGTCGCCGTTTGGCTAGGCATACCAAAAAGGTATCGAAACGCCGAGGTCGAGCCCGACCAACCATCGAGACCGTCTCCGAGCGGCCTGGTGCGCGACGTCGCCACGCCTTCAGCCGGCGAGCGAGCGGGCGCCGCCCCACACCGCGCGGTTCTCGATCCCGAGATCCAGGCGCTGCGCGCCGGCGCCGTGGCTCTGGTCGTGCTCTACCACGCCTTCCCGGCGCTCGTTCCGGGCGGCTACATCGGCGTGGACGTGTTCTTCGTGATCTCCGGGTTCCTGATCACCCGGCAGCTGATCGCGGAAGCCGAGCGCACGGGGACATTATCGCTCGCACGGTTCTGGGCGCGCCGGGCACGCCGGCTGCTACCGGCTGCGCTGCTCGTGTTGACGTGTACTGCGCTGGCGACCTTTGTCTGGGTCCCCCTCGGCCTCTGGCGCGACTACATGCGGGAGCTCGCGGCGTCTGCCCTGTACGTCCAGAACTGGCTGCTCGCCGATAGCGCGGTCGATTACCTCAGGAGCGAAGCGGCTGCTTCGCCGATGCAACATTTCTGGACGCTCTCGGTCGAGGAGCAGTTCTACATCGCGCTACCCATCTTGCTGCTCGGACCGCTGCTGGCCCACCGCCGCGGCTGGCTTTGGTGCTCACGCAGGCAAGGCCTCATCGCGATGGTGTTGGTGGCCACACTGCTCAGCTTCGTCTATTCGGCCTGGCACACGGATCACGGGCCGCGCACCGCCTACTTCTCGTCCCTGACGCGAGCGTGGGAGTTTGGCGCAGGGGCCTTGCTCTCGTTCGCCGCGCCGCGCAACTCCAGGTGGTTGCCGCGCTTCGGCTGGTTCACGATCCTGGCCACCGCCTGGCTCTTCAACGCGAACGTTCAGATGCCCGGGTCCGCTGCCATGCTGCCCGTCTCTGGGGCCATCGCCGTGCTCGGTGCTCGCAACCCGGTACCCACGCGACTTCGGCTCACGCGTTGGCCGGCGGTGCAGTTCCTCGGCGGGATCTCCTACTCGCTCTACTTATGGCACTGGCCGCTGCTCGTCCTCGCACCCGTGGCGCTCGACCGCACGCTCGAGGGGTTGGACAAGCTGGCGCTCGCAGGCCTCGCCGTGGGCATCGCCTGGGCCTCGACACGCTGGGTAGAAGACCCCATTCGGCACGGCCGCTGGCCGCGGCAACCGCAGCGCCCCCGCGTGATCGCACTCGCGAGCGCAGCCGCGATGGGCTTGGTGGTTTGCATGGCGTGGGGCGCCACCTTCCACATCGAACGCCGTGAACAGATCTCGCTCGCGATTGCCGAGCGGCTGAGGGAGCAAGATCCCGCCTGTTTCGGCGCCAAGGCGCGAGGTTCTGCACGACCTTGCCACAACCCGGCGCTCGATGGAGTGCTCGTACCCAACGCCGATCTCGTCAGCGCGGACAACGAGCGGCGGCCGGATTGCCGTGAAACGAGCGGGACCGAGCTCCGCGTGTGTTCACTCGGCGAACACCCCGCACCCGTCAAGCGTTTGGCCGCCATCGGCGACTCCCATCTGTCACACCTGATCCCCGCCCTCGAGGTCATTGCCAATTCGATGCGCTGGCGAGTCGACGTGGCCACCAAGAACGCGTGTTACTGGACCACGACCGCGGCTCGCGGCACGAGCGAGCACATCAAAGAGAATTGTGAGCTATGGAAAGAGAAGCTGCGCGCCAGGCTGGACGCGAGCGAGCCCTACGACGCCATCCTCGTGACCCACCGAGGCGACTATTTGGAGCCGCTGCCCGCCGACGGTGAAGACAAACACACGACCCTGGTGCGAGGACTGGTCGAAAGCTGGCACACCCAAACCGCGCGCGGCACACGTATCGTCGCGCTACGCGACAATCCCGTCGCCCAAGATGACACCGTGCAATGCGTGGCTCGCCACCTGGCTCGAGCCGACGACGTTTGCTCCCGCCCGCGAAAAAAAGCGCTACCGAAGTTCGATGGTCTGATCGACGCGACCCGGGCGCTGCCCGAGAGCCGCCTCATCGACCTCACCGACCGCTACTGCGATGAGCACACTTGCCATATGGTGATCGGCAACGTCGTCGTTTATCGAGACCGAGACCACTTCACGGCAACCTTCGCCCGTACTCTTGCCCCCTACTTGAAAGCGGAGTTGGTGCGCGCGCTCGAATAGGTTGGGATGACCCCAGGACCAGATGAAGGCTTTGTCCATGCGCCCCCCCTGCGTCAGGATGGTTGTCACCCCGTCCGATCAGGGAAATTCTGATCTCGGGCTTTGCTAGCAGGGGGCTACCATGCGCCAGACAAGTTACTCGCAATCCGCCCTAACCCTGGTGTTGGCAGCCCTTTCGGGCCCACTGGGGCACGCGCTCGTGCAGAGCGCTCTCGCGATGCCGATACCGATTAACTCGACGGTGCTGTCGTTCATCGCGCTGGCCGCCGGCTACTTGCTCGCAATGGGCCTCGTATTCTGCCTGCTCTTCTTTGGCACAGGAGCGCCCATGGTGGTTGTGTGGGTCCGATTGAGGAGGCGCGCACGCGCGGCGTCCGATGCAAAGCGCATCTGGCAGCGTCTGGAACATCACGACGTCGTCTTGTTGCTCTCGATTCCAATCTCATGGTTGGGTTTCGTGCTTGCGCCGCCGATGCGCGAGTTGCATCGAGGCTTGCTTCTGAAAGCCACTGGTCGGGCTCAACCGATTCTTGCAGCCCTGGAGCACTACCGCCGCGACGCTGAACGCTATCCGCGAACGCTAGCAGACTTGGCGCCCCGATATCTTCAGGACGTTCCCTCCACAGGCATGCTCGCCTATCCCGAATTCGATTATGAAGCTCCCGCCCGTGCTAATGGCGCTGTTCCATATGAGCTGTGGGTTTCGATGCCGCTAGGACCAAGCGTCGATGTCCTTCTCTACTCGCCCACCAAGACCTATCCTTCCAGCCTATATCCGAGCCGCGTCATCCCAGTGGGCGAGTGGGCCTATATTCCTGACTAGAGCGGTCATCCCTGGCTGGAGCGGGTGGAATGGCCCGCTCGTCTCGTCCGCGCCGCGCGTGGCCTCAGCGTCTGGTTGGCGATACCTTTGAAATCCACCCCTGACCGGCGTCCGAACGCCGGAACCATCAACCACCAATTCCGGTCCGTCGCCCATCCAATCCAAGTTCAACTCACGGATCAGACCCCCTCCCCCTCGATCCCCTGAGTTCAACTCACCGATCAGACCCCCACCCCCTCGATCCCCTGAGTTGAACTCACCGATCAGACCCCCCACCCCCTCACTTCCCTGAGTTCAACTCACCGATCAGACCCCCACCCCCTCGATCCCCTGAGTTGAACTCACCGATCAGACCCCCCACCCCACCAAAGCCAAGTTCAACTCACCCTCGGCCCCGTCCGTGCCTCGGCCCGACCCCATCCGCCACCACCCTCGCGCAATTCCGCCCAACGCCGTCTCCCCCCACTTTCCACGCAACTCCGCTCCTCCCCGAACCGACAAGTGCTCAAACAGTGGCCACCTCGGTCACATCACCCGGGAGGCCATCATGGCGGGGAAATTCGTGCTGAAGCGCAGCGGCGAGCAGTTCATGTTCAATCTGCTCGCGGCTGGAAATGGGGAAGTCATTCTAACGAGCGAGCGCTACACGCGAAAAGAGAGCGCGCTCGCAGGCATCAAAGCCGTCCAGCGCCACGCAGCGCTCGACGCGCAATACCAGGCCCGCGCATCGCTGCACGGCCAGCCCTACTTCGTCCTGCGTTCCCCGAACCACGAAGTCCTGGGCACCAGCGAAATGTACGGCTGCATTTCCGCACGCAACACGGGCGTGAACGCCGTGAAGACCAACGCGCCGGGCGCCCTGGTCGACGACCTCACCTGAGAACAAACCCAAAACAACAAGCAATACCCTGGAGGGACAAACAAAATGGCAAACACAGAAGACAACGCGGATACGACGACAACCGGCTCTCACCGAGCAGCTCGAGCCTATGCCGACCTGCTTTCAGAGATCGAAGCGGTTCCAAACGCAGACCTGATCCCGATCAAGATCGACGTGATGTTAATAGTGGGCAACGTCCTCGGAGCCCTGCCGGAGATCACACGCCTGCGCCCCGAGATGGAAGGCGCCTTCAAGCTCTTCGACTTCACCCGCTTCGACAAACTCGAGCAATACGCCCGAGCCATGCATCACGCCCACGCCCTGTGGCGCGCCGCATCGAAGCCGAAG
>JAYWEH010000081.1:0-14171 GCA_043780025.1 Deltaproteobacteria bacterium | reverse complement strand
GTCGACCAGCGCAGGGGTGTAGGCACCCGCGTTGTGGGGGGATGCCGGCAATGGGGGCGCCGCTGCGCGCGTCGAGATCGACGCTCCACAGCTGCCAGTTGCCGCTGCCGGCGTATTCCGAAGGGTCTGTTTTGGCATCGAAGTTGGTGCGCGATTCGTCGAAGATCGCCGCTAACCCCTGGCCCTGGCTGAGGTACGTGAAGACCACGAACGCGACAGCGTGCGTGTCAGGCCCGGGGCTGCAGCTCGAGCTGGATAGTATTAAAAATGGTTATCATGTTCAATCCATTAGGAGGGGAATGGTCGCTGCGTTAACGAGCGGACTGCACTGTCTCGGTGGCTATTTGGGTACGCTGCCCGCGACGTTACCGTGAGCAATGAAGGAGCCTCTGCACTATCCGATGGCGCGGGTGCGAGCGCTTCAAGACCGGGTATCCAAAACGGTCGACACCGCCTCATCGCTGGAGCGGGCGGCGCAGCGGCTGGCGGATATCTTGTTCGAAGAAGCGGCAGGCGCCTTCGTGCTGGCGCGCGTGTTCGCAACAGTCGCCTTCGAGGGGCTGCCAAAGGATGACGCCGACTTCGCTAGACTCACCGTGCGCAAGAGCAAGGTCGAGACGCTCTTGCTGCCGACGACGCCGGTTCTGTCGTTGCTCGGCAGTCGCGGGCAAGAGACTTCCTGGAACAGACGCACGCTATCGAAAAGCCATCGAGCGTTTCCGCTGCTCTCTCGCGAATTTGTACACGCGCGCCCCATGATCTCGAGGCTGCTATCCGACCTCGGCTTGCCGCTCGACGGCATCGTGCGCGTCGGAAAAGGCGTCAAGCTGCAACAGCTCATGGGCGGAGCGTCGACGCGCCTCTTTCATGTGCCAGATGCCAGAACGGCGACCGACATCGAGGGGCGAAACATCGTTCCGCAGCAGGATTTCGTGAAGACGTTCGGCGTGCGCAGCGTCTTTGCGCTGGGCGGGACGTGGCCGAATGGCAGCGCTGGGTTCTTCTTGGCGTTCGCGCGTGAAGTGCTCGACATTACGGTGGCTCGCCAGCTAGCGCCGATCATGACGGTATTTCGCTCCGTCACCACATCGTTGGTGATGCAACGCCGGTTCTTCGAGGAAGAAAGCGGGGCTTCGAGCGCGAGGTGAGCTTCGGAGCAATGGCCTTCACGCCTTGGTAGAGAGCCAGATCAGGTGCTGCTGCCGTGTGCGGGAGGGGTGGGCTTTGGCGCGGCGGAGCTCGACCTTGAAGCCGGCGTCGCGCAGGCGATCGGAGAAGCCCACTTCGGGACCTGCGGACCACAGGGCGAGGACGCCGCGGGGGCGCAAGGTGGCGTAGATGGCGGCGAGGCCGGTAGGGGTGTAGAGCCAGGAGTTGCTGCTGCGGGCGACGGCGCGGGGGCCGTTGTCGACGTCGAGCAGGATGGCGTCGAAGGGCTGGGTGGGGGTGCGGAAGAGCTCGCAGATGTCGGCCTCGATCACGCGCACGCGGGCGTCGGCCAGGGGGTGGCCGTTGAGGTGGCCGAGGTGCTCGCGGTTCCAGCGTACGACGGCAGGCACGATTTCCGCGACGCTGACCGTGGCGTGGGGGCCGAGGCGCGACAACGCGGCGGCGAGGGTGTAACCGCAACCGAGGCCGCCGACGAGGACGTCAGGCGTGGGGCGCTCCGATAGCGCGCCGAGGGCCATCTCGGCCAGGGCTTCCTCGGAGCCGTGGACGCGGCTGTTCATGAGCAGCTGGCCGTTGGCGCGGATGCTGAAATCGTCCCCGCGCTGCATCAGCTCGAGGCGCGTACCGTCGGGGGTCTGGGCGAGATCGAGGCGGATCCAGGGGGTCATGCGAGAGATGTCATTGCGGAGTGAAGGGGTTGACGATCTTCACGCCGGTGGGCTCGAAGTCGTCGCCGTTGCGCGTGGCCAGCGTGAGATCGTGAGTGAGGGCCGTGGCCGCGATCAGGCTATCCTTGATGGGGATGGCGCGGCCCAGCTTGCGCAGCCGGGCGAGCAGCTCCGCCCAGCGGAGCCCGGTGCTGGCGTCCCAGTCTTTGCAGTGCAGGCGCTGGACGACGCCGTCAAACCAACGCTCCAGACGCTGCCGGCGCTTGCTCTTCGGCAGGAGCAAGATGCCGAAGCGGAGCTCGCCGACGATGATCGGATCGACCACGAGCAGGCGTTCATGGCGCTTCAACCAATCGATGACGCGCACGTCGGGGAGGGGACGCGTGGCTTCGCTGAGCACGTTGGCGTCGACGAGGTAGCTCACAACGTGTCAGCTCACAACGTGTCAGTCGATTCGGACGCGATCGGGACGAAGTAGCCCTTCTCCGGGCAGCTGAGCAGGCAATCGACCAGGCCTTCATTGGCGAGAGGCGCGCGCCGTACCAGGCGGTATTCACCCCGGTCCAGCCGTTCCACCTCGAACTCCTGCCCGGGCTCGATCTGGTCGAGCGCGCGAATTTCCTGGGGAATGACGATCTGCCCCTTGGAAGAGACGCGCGTTTTCACCTGGGTAAGATAGCGTCTTACCGAAGCGGGGTCAAGCTCTAGGGCCCAAACGCGAGGCCCAGGAAGGGACCGAGGAACCACTGGGTGCCGTTGGCCATGTCGTAGGCGGGCGTGGCCTGGGGCACCGCGACTTCACCGCCGACGAGCACGGCGCGGTTTTCGGGCTCGCTGCGTGTCTCGTCCCCGGCGTGTTCGATCCAGGTGAGCAGGCCCGCGGTGAGCAGGGTGGTCTTGCCGAGAAAGACCTGGGCGGAGGCCTCGATGGAGAGCAGCGCGGAGAAGTAGCCGGTGCCGGAGTCCGCGACGTCTCCGTTGAGGCCGCCGACGGCGTCGGTGTCACGCTTCATCACGAGGTAGCGGTAGGCGAGGCCCGGGCCCATGGCGAAGGCGAAGCGGAAGCGCGAGACGTCTTTGAAGACACGGGCGCGCAGGGCAGCGCCGCCGCCGAAGCGAGCGATCGTGAACTTCTCGCGGCGGGCGGGTGCGGCGACGAGCGGGTTGATCTCGGAGCCGCTCGTGCCGTTGAAGTCGGCGATGGGTTCGACGACATCGCCAGCGCCGAGCAACGCGAGCTCGAGGCCGAGCGGCTCGACCATCCAGCCCACGTAGCCGTGAATGCCAGCGCCGGTGACGCTACCCGGAGTGCAGCGGGTGGCGCCCGTGGTGTCGCAAGCGTCTTCGAGCGTGGTGCCGGAGCCGGTGGGTTGGAAGGCACCGAGCAGTTGCACGCCGCCGTAGATGCCGTCGAAACCGGAGGAGGAGGAGTCTTTGACTTCGACGACGGCCGGCGAGAGGTTGACGCTGGGTTTGAGCAACACCGATTCCGCATAAACATCGCCGGCGGCGCAGGAGACGTTGTTTTCGAAGGCTTCGTAACCAACCCGCTCGACGCGCAGCGTGTGATGGCCCGCAGCGAAACGGCCTTCGAAAAAGCCCTCGCCGCGCACTTCACCGTCGATGATCACGCTGCCCGCGTCGTCACTGGTGGTGACGGCGATTTCGCAGGTATCGGGGGGGGCTGCGGGGCTAGCGGAAGGGGACGGGGAAGCGCTGGGGGCGGGGACTGCAGGAGCAGCGGGTACAGGCGCGGGCGCCGTGGGGGGTGCAGCAGCGGGCGCAGGAGCGGCGGCAGGCGCAGGAGCAGCGGTAGGGACGGCGACGGCTGCGGGGGCCTTCGTCGTCGTGGGAGCCTGAGCGTGCGCGGGAGCGGCGACGAGTGCCGTGAGGAGCAGACCGAGGGTGGTGGCGCCGAGGCCGTGGCGGAGTGCGAGGCGGCGCGGCACGAAGGGATGGCGGGCGACACGCGGCTCGATTGCCGGGGTGTGCTGCTGCCTGTGCAATGGATGCATGGCCGCAGTGTAACCTGGGGGCGATCGGGGTGACAGCTGGGAGTGCTTCGAAATGAGGCTCGCGCGCCACGGAAGTGGGAGTGTGTCACCTACATTTCGAACGCGGGCGCGGCACGGTTTGCCGGGTTTTGGTGAGGGGACGTGGGGGCGGGCCGTGTGTCGCGTGGGAAATGCGGTGGGGCTGCAGGGTGCTCGAGGGACGGCGGGAGCGGCCCGGTGCCATGGTCGCTCCCTGCCGACGGTCAGGGGCCGGTGAAGAGGCCCGAGCCGTGCAGTTGGACGAGCGGCTCGTCACCTTCGTCGTAGACGACCTCGGTCTCGCTCAGCGTGCGCCGTTCCAGGAGCTCCTCCCCATCGACATCGTAGACCACGCTGAACAAGGCACCATCGGCGGCAAGCGCATGGGTCTCCTTCGGGAGGTCTGCCCGCGGCGAGTGACTCGCATAGCGACCGACGTACGTGGCTGCTCCGCTGAAGTCGACCAACCACTGATCGTGTTCGTCCACGGACTCCGCGCTCATGAGCACCAGCCAGAAGCCGCTGTTGGTGGCACGCACCGCGACGGGCTCGCGCTCCCCGAACACCGGTAAGCCGTTGAAGCTGTGAAAGCTCCGCTCCGCGATCGAATAGACTCCGCGCCGGGTGAGCAGCGATCCGGAATAACCGTAGCTCAAGACCTCTGCGCCGCCTCCGTACACGATCCGACCGTCGGGGCTCCGCCATGGCCCGCCGCAATACACCGCGATCTCCCCGGCGGGGCTGACGACGAAGGGCTTGCGCGGGAGAGGTTCCCCGCAGGGGTGGGAGATGACCACGTCATTGGCCACCGTATCCATCGGATAACTCTGCGAACGGCCCCCCACAAAACAAGCGTCTGCCCTGAACCGCCGGATCGTTCGATCGAAGACCAGTGTGAACACCAGACTGCCGTCGCTCGGGTCGATCACGGCTGCGTCGTACTCGAACTGGCTCGGAAAACCGGCCAGAGCGTGATTTGCGTCGGACCAGTGCGCAATCACATCGCTGCTGCCCTCTTGCAGGGTACCGAGCAGGTAGACCTCGCGCGCGTCCAGCCGGCGCAGCGCGCTGCAACCATCAGCGGGTGGCTCGTTCGGCGGCGATGAAATTGTTCCGCCCGATCCGGACGCCGCCGGCCCCGCCGCGCCGGAGCCGGGATTTACGCCCGATGTCTGCCCGCCCGTTCCACCGGTGAGATTGGATACCCCAGGTGGAACGGCGAACTGTCCCGCAGTTCCTGGCGCAGTGTCGGCGGGCCACGGCTCATCGAGAGGCGTGCGCCCGCACGCGACAAGCACGACGAGGCAAGAGCCCGCCACACACCCTCGACAGCGCACAGCTCCTTTTGCCACGGCGCGCGTCATTGGCGAGTGCATTTTGAAGCCGGCTCGGTCAATCTATCGGCGATGAACGGCGCTCGCCTGTTCGCCTGGACAGTCCTCGCCCTTTCGAGCACTGCCTGCGGAGGCCGCTCGCAGTTGCCCCGCGAAGGGCCACCGCTCGGAGCCGACGGTCCCGATTCCGGCGCGCCCTCTTTGCCCCTCCCATCCCCGGTAGCCAACTCGGGTGGGGGAACGGGTGGAACAGGCGCAGTGGGTCAGGGGGGTGGTGGACATGGAGGAAGTCTCGATGAGGGCGCGGGAGGTGCGTTCGGGGCAGCCGCGGCCGGGGGAGCCGCGTCTGGAGGAAACATGCCGGGCGGCGGCGCTGGCGCGAGCGCAGGAGGCACCGGCGCAGTCGCAGATTGTGCTTCACGGCCACCGCTGCCCGAAGGATCGGCAGGCGATCCCGCGCTGAGCGACGTGAGTATGGTCAGCGCTGGAGACCGTCACACGTGCGCCCTGCGACGAGACGGGAGCGCGCTCTGCTGGGGATGGGGTGCGTCGGGTCAGCTCGGTGACGGCTTCGCGGCGAATGCTTTGGCGCCCGTCGCGGTGTCGGGTCTCACGAACGCATCCGAGCTCAGCGCGGGAGCCGCGCATACGTGCGCGCTCAGCCGCAGCAGCGGCGTCGGGTGTTGGGGTAGCGGCCTCGACGGCGAGCTCGGCGATGGGTCCATTGCAGGCTCTGCCGTGCCCGTCTTCGTCCTGGGCCTCTCCGATGTGTCGCAGATCAGCACCGGATATTCGTACACCTGCGCGCTGCGACAGACCGGCAACGTGATGTGTTGGGGCGATGGCATAGCTGGCCAGCTCGGCAACGGCAACTACGAGTATCGCGTGTCGTCGCCCGTCGAGGTGACGGGGTTGACGAACGCCGTGGCTGTCAGCGCCGGCGCCGTCACGGCCTGCGCGCTCCTCGCGGACCGCGGCGTGGTCTGCTGGGGTGAGGCAGCACGCGGCCAGTTCGGCAACGGATCCATCAACAGCTCTGCGGTGCCGGTGAGGGTGACGGGGCTCACCGACGCCGTGGCGCTCAGCGTCGGCGATCTCCATGCCTGCGCGCTCCGCGAAGGTGGCACTGTGGCCTGTTGGGGCACGAACCACTACGGCGTGCTCGGTAGCGGCTCGAGCAGCGCGTTCGAGCCGATCGACGTGACGGTCATCAGCGACGCCGTGCAACTCGCCGCCGGCGGCTATCACACGTGTGTATTGCGCGCCGGCGGCAGCGTGGCCTGCTGGGGCCGCAACGAGGAGGGCCAGCTCGGAAACGGCTCCACTGTACCGTCTGCCGAACCGGTCGCCGTGGCGGGCCTCAGTGACGCCGTGCAGCTCACCGCCGGAGGGCTTCACACCTGCGTGGCGCGCGCCGACGGCAGTGTCGCCTGTTGGGGCGGCGGTGCGGAAGGCCAGCTCGGCAATTGTGCGACGAGCGACCACGGAGCGCCGGTGAGCGTCACCCGTGAGCTCACGGGCGCGCGCTGGTGATAGCCGCTCTGCGCTTGACGCGGCTGAAGCCGCCGAGCTCGGGGCTCATGATGTATTGCCAGATGGTCCGCGTCCAGCTGCTGTGGGACGCCAACGGCTCGTAGTATTCCGGGGCCAGCGCGCGCAGTTGCGGCAGACGTGATCCGGGAATGAACGGGAAATCATGATGCTCGTTGTGATAGCCCACGTTGAAGGTGAGCCGGTTCAACGGTCCGTAGTACGAATACGTCTCTTGCCCGGGGCGGAACACGTAGTGCTCCGAGAGGTAGTGGCCCGCGATGGGGTGTAGCCCGCTTGCCAGGATCGGCAAGTTGACGAAGAACCCAAGCAGGCGATTGTGCAGGGGGCGTCGGAACGCGAGGTTGTGAGAGAGCTCGTGGATCGCCAGCAAGAGCGCGTGGTTGATCACGCCACCGAAGGCGTAACCCACGGCCACCAGCAACCACCAGGGCGAGTCTCGCAGTAGATACGCTGCCGAAAGTTGTTGCGGCCACCAGCGCGGTGCAGATGTATTTGGTGCGGGGGCAAGGGCCGTAGAGCGTGCGAATTTCGGGGTGGGCGAGCAACATGGCCCGGCGCCGAGCCGCATGCGGCTCAGGGCTGTCGCTCCAGGTGAAGCTGCTCGCCACGGCTCCGTGTAGCAGACCTCGCGACACGTTGCACCCGGGAGGCGGGCGCGAGCCGGGGTAACTTCGGCAGGGCCTCAGCGGGAGCCGATGAGCAGTTCCCGACGGCTTCGGGCGCCGCGCTTCCGGAGCACGCGCGCGACGTAGGTTCTGGCGGTGGCCAGCGGGATGTCGAGCTCGCCGGCGATTTCCTTGTCGCTGAGGCCGCGCGCGAGGGCTAGTGCCACGGGGCGGAGCGAAGGCGGCAGCCCGCTGTCATGGGAGACCGAGTCGTTCTGGCGGGGAGCGCCGCTCGAGATCAACAGCAGCGCGCCCGGCTCGGCTTCGCCGAGGGAGGGAGGCGCGGCCGAACTGACGAGCGTCACCGCTGGCCCGGCCCCGGCGCGGAGCTCCAACGTGACGGGAGTGCCGAGGCACACGGAGCGTACGGCTGAGCGCACGGCCGCATCGTCTCGGCGATCTCGCAGCCGCAGATATCCGTCCCCGATCGCGAGCGCGCCAGTGCCTTCGGAGAGCCAGCCGAATACGCCATCCGAGGCACTGAGAACGCGTAACGCGCCGTCGACTCGCAAGACGCCGGCTCGCTGCGCCGCGGCGGCCGCGCTCAGGGCTGTGCTCGCGGCACCGAGTTTCTCCGTGAGCAGCGAGACGTTCAGCGAGCGCGCCAGGTGCGGCACGACCGCGTCCAGACGGGCGCGCGTCAGCTCGTCGAAGCGCCGGCCCGCGGACGAATAAGCGGCAAAGGTCACGACGCGCGAGTCGTTTCGAAGCAGCACCGCGCCCTGGAGATCGCACAGATCTTGCGGCCTGCAAAACTCGTTGAAGAACGGCGTCGAAAAAAGCTCCTCATCCGCCAGCACTTCGCGGGAAAGCAAGGTCTGGCCCGGCACGAGGCGCGCTACCTGAGCGAGGTGCGGATCGCACTGGTAGTAGTGCTCGCGATAGGCGCGCTCGAAGCTGGGATCCAGCCCGGCAGTGACCATCGTCATGGAGAGGGAGGGACGAAGGCGGCGCACCTGTAGGCCGCCGATCACCCCACCCATCCACGTGGTCAGGGCCGACACCACGTCCGGCCATTGGCCAGGGTCGAGCGCCGCGTCGTAGATCGCGCCGATCATCGCGCCGGTTGCGGCTTCCGACATGTGTGTCACCACGGCTCTCGGGCACGACGGCGAAAGGCCAAATGTTTCACTTCGGGAACAGAACGTTCGGCGCCGAACGCAGCTGTCTACAAACGCAGACTCGTGACGGGCGAGTGAGCGTCCGTTCCTCCCGACACTGCGGGCTGAACAGGCTCGAGGCCGCTGCGCCTCGATGCCGGAGGAGCGAGATTCATGAAGCGTATGGGTATGGCGGATCGGTGCTGGGGCGAACTCCGGAGGGCCTGCTTCGAGCCCCGGGGATCCCTCGTCGGGTGGCGGCAGCTCGCCAGCCCTCTCGCTCTCGTCGCCGGTTTGGCGGCGTGTTCCTCCGGCGGCAGCGCCGCTCCCGAGGAGCCGGTCGAGAACCGCCTGGGCGGGCTGTCTGGCTACGTTTATGCGGGGAAGGCGTCGGGCGTCAGCGTCAGCGCCTACTCCGCGGCGGACGGCACGAAGCTCGCCGAGACGACGACGGATGCGGAGGGCGCGTATGACCTGTCGCTCGGCGACTTCGCCGGCCTGGTGAGGCTCGAGGCGCGGGGCGGCACCGCGGTCGACCCCGCCACCGGAGAGTCGCGAGCGTTACCGTCGCTCCGCAGCTTCGCCTCGGCGGGCAGCGGGACGGCGGGTTGCGTGACGATGCTGAGCCCGCTCACCGAGCTCGCCGTGCAGATGACCGGTACGCAGCCCGGCGAAGAATGGGCGACGCAAGCTGCCCTGGTCTCGAAACTGGCGGGCCGCGCCGATGTGTTGTGCTCCCAACCCGCGGAGCCGAGCGCCCCGAGTGACGACCGGCGCGCTGCCGAACACGGCATTGCCATCGCCGCCGTCCATCAAGCTGCCAGCGATGCGACGACGGACGTGGCCACGGTGATCGGCGAGCTGTCTGCAAAGCTTTCAGCCGGTGACGAGACGGGCCTCTCGGATTATCTCACGGCCGTCGGCTCCTTTCTCGATGGTGAGGCGAACGGCACGAGCATCGAGTCGGGTTCTTCGGTAATCGAATCCATCATAACCGATCTCGAGCTCCAAGTGACGGTTCCGTTCCCCACCATCAACGTCGCCCATTGCGGGCGCACGTACCAGACGTCGAGCTTCGACGCCAACGGCCTGCAAACGAAGACGGTCAAGTGCGATCCCCCGAACGCGACCGGATTTTCGGTCTACCCCGCGCACGCTGCACCGCCTCCGGGCAGCGACTGCGAGCTCGACGAGTGCGAAAATCGCGAGATCGTCTGGGGCAACACCGCCGTGTGCATCGAGGCCGTCGTGCCCAGGCAGGAGAGGAAGGCGTACACGCTGTGTAACTGGTACGTGGACGGCACGCTCGGCTGGGAACCCGGTTGTGAGGGCGGACTCGGCCTCCGAGAGAAGCCCTTCGTGGTTCCCTCCGGTAACAACTGCGACGTCAACCGCGAGAATTGCAAGCCGCTCTTCGACATGGTCGTCCCCGTCGACCACAACATCGACGGGACTTTGATCGTGCATGACGGTGTGCAGATGCAGGCGTTGTTCCAGGCCGCGTCGGCACTTCCGTCTCGGCCACTGGAGCTTTACACAGAAACCGAACCGTGCCCGTCGAGCCGCTATTGCAATGGCGTGTACGGTGAGTACCTGCCCATCGGCGAGGGAACCGTCGAGAAGACCTACAGGCTGCTCACCACTTACGGCTACGAGTGGCAGGTTTCCTTCGACGTGCCCGTGTCCGAAGGCGCCCGCACGTATTGCGACATCTTCTCGGGCCAATGCACCACCCTGGGCGGCTCGTCCGCTACGGCGCCCGCGGCCGGGGCCACGTGCGAAGCCGCTTGCGCTCGCATCAGCGCGACGTGCGAGGACTCAGCGGGCTGCACGAGCGAATGTGAAGAGGACCAGGCCAACGCCGCATCGTGCGGGCAGGAGGCGGAATGGCAAGCCCTGCTCCAGTGCTGCGCGACCGCCGATCTCGGGCCCTTCTGCGACGAGAGCTTTGACACGTGCCAGAAGGGCGCCTGCGCCGAGCTGAGGCCCTCGGGCGCCGCCGACGGATGCGATTGAGGCTCGAGGAGTTGGCCGTTTGGATGTCATGCCCGAGCACAGTTGGGGGGAGCAACCGATTCATTGGTGGATCGTGGGGACCGATTCTAAGCAGTGTCAGGCTGCACCCGTGACGAATCTCGGCGATGCAGCGGACGACGCCGTGCGCATCTATTTCCAGTTCGACACCCCACCCGCCTCCGGGGAGGAGCCAACGGAGAACCACTACTTGTTGTGGTACGTCCAAGCTGGAACCACGTACCTGACCGGATATTCGGGGTTGCCCAGGAAACGCTGACCCTCATCAGTTCGGCGGCAGTGCTTTCGAGCTGCCTGTTGCCGGAGATCGAGTGGGCGGATGTGCCTCCTGCGGCAACGCGGGAGCCGATAGCGGGGCGGTCGCAGGCGAGGGTGGTTCCACGGGTGGCGCAGGCAGAAGTGCTGGAGGCTCCGCTAGCGGCGCACCGCCTGTCACCGAAGAGGCTGGAGCATCGCCTGGCGGTGGTGCCGCCATGGGGGGCACGTCGGGAGGCGACGGCGGCAACGATGACGGCACCGGTGGTACAGCGGCAACGACGATGGCATCGGCGGTACCGGCGGCGCCGACGATGACGCGGGCAACGGCGGCACTGGCGCAATCGAGTCGGCCTGCAATGACGGGCGGAAGAATGGTGCCGAAACCGGCGTGGATTGCGGGGGCGGTTGCGGCCTGTGTGACGTTGGCAAGGAATGCAGCGACGCGCGCCAATGTCGCAGCGGGACTTGCGGTGCCGCACCGTGTGACCCGGCGTTCGAGAGGTGTTGCCAGGAAGCGATCTGTAGCGGCGCAACCATCTGTGAGCCGGGAACTCTGCAGTGCAACACGGCGGGCGTCGTCGAGTGCAACGAGTGCGGTACCGAGTTCCTGCTCGTGCAAACTTGCACGCTCGGGTGCGCTCCCAGCGGAACAGCGTGCTTGTTGCTGTAGCGCTGGCTCTGAAACGGCCGCTACGACTAGCGGCCGAGCATATGATGTCAACGCCGCGCAGAATGGCCTGCATCTTCGATGGCGGGAGACGCCCGGAATAGTTGCGAAGCAATCCCCGATCGATCGTTGCGCGATGAGAGACGTTGGCCACCGAATCGCGGTCGAGCCCGGTGTCCTTCTTCGTCAGCAGGATGACCTCGGGCAGCGTCCAGCTCCAGCGCTGGAAGCCTCGTACTCGAGACGCCGCTTCAACGAATCCGGAAAAAATTGCCCACCGAGCCCTGGATGGTTGGGCCGTCCACTGGGTTTGCCGGGTCGCTGATGTTGACGAGCGTCGTCTGCGAGTAGTCCGCCAATATTTGGGGAACGAAATGCTGATCATCGATGCGGAAGCGCAGCGCGTTCAACGCGGAGGCGGGCAGGTCCACGAGTTCGGCCGCGCCGACGCCGCCCGTTTCGAGCGCGGAAGCGGGGATGCTGTAGAAGCGCCAGGCCGCGGCGCTCCAGAGTTCCTCCGCCTGGGCATCGGGCGAAACGAGGCTCTCGTCCAGCGCCTGAAAGATCAGATGGTCTGGCCCCGCCGGCGAGAAGTCCACGGCCACGGGGTGTGGAGCAAACTCTGCCGGGCGCAGCAAGAAGGAGTCGTCAATCGCAGCCTGGCCCGGGCGTAACCGCACGAGGCAGGGTGCCGAGCCGCCACGCTCTCCATACAAGCGGTTCCAGGTAGCAGGCGCGCCCGCACTGGACGAAAAATACACGTCGCCAGAGCCTGAAGGATAGATGGCCCTAAAGCCTCCGCAGCGCCCCTCTTCCTGAACGCTCAGCGCTCCAGTGTCGACATTCACGACGAGCAGCGCCGAGTCAGGCGCCGCACCCGGATCGCCTTCGTCCGCCCTCACCCAGGTGATGGGGATGAGCAGCTGGTTGCCGAGCACCGCCGCACCAAACACCCAGGCGGGCGTGTACCCCGGGCGCTCCAGCATTCCGAGCTCGATCACTCGATCGACGATCATCTGCTCCGGATTCCAGACGAATAGCTGGTGAGTCTCTGCGGAAATCGCATAAGCCCTCGTCGGCGAAACGAAGACCACTGAACGGGGTGCTCGCGAAAGGCCGAAGTTGGCCAGGCTGAAAGATGCTCCCGGCGCGAGTATCCCATCCGCGCCCAGCTCATAGCGCGTGAACTCCGGGGCTTCGGCGCTGCCCATGAAGACGGCGCCAGGGATCTCCAGGCTGCCGTGTGCAGCGGCAAACCCTGCCAATTCGAGGGCCGTGCGCGTGTCCACGTGTTGCGCTTCGAGGGAGTCGACAATGGCCACGACCGTGCTCGCCCCCGAGGGCAGAGTGATTCGCGACACCACGCCATAGAGCGGGCCTTCGCCTTCAGTCGGCATGAGGAAGCCCGTGACGGACTCGATCGACGACGTGTCGCTACCACAGGCGACCAGCGTGAGGAGGACGCCCATGACCACCCCTGAATGGCGCGTCAGGTCCACGAATTTTTTGTTCCCTTCAATTCCCATGACGGCTCGATCTCACTTTCCAAGAAAGTATTGATTATGATTTTCAATTTCATATGTCAAGTGCCTTCCCAGTCCGCTGGCGGTCGCCATGGGCAGGGCACGCGATGAGTCTGGACGTGCGTTTCGGGAAAGAGCCGTCGGTTCGTGAGCTTCTCGACATCGATGGCGTACGGCTCGATCTCGAACGCCGCCGAGCGCGCGCGCAGGCCGGGCAGGTGCGCCATGTGCCCCGCCAGGATCTCGTCGACCTGTGCCCAGAAATCGTGCTCCGGCAGCCCGAGGTGGTCGTCCAAAAACATGGCGAGCTCACCCAAATTGATGAAGAAGAAGGCGTCGAAAACGAAGTCGCGCACGGCGTGCGGATCATCCACCGTCAGATATGAGTTGCGATTGACGCGAACATGGCGAGCTGGCGTGGCGTGCAATGGCGGGAGGCGCGACGGCTCGGCGACGTGTCCCGGAGAGAACCGAACCCCATCGTGAAAATCTTTGAGCGCGATTCGGGTCGGCAGCCCTTCTCGATGCACGAGCAGCATGTTCTGCGCGTGGGACTCCAGGCCAATGCCGTGGGCCACCAGGCAGTGGACCACCGGAATGACGGCGACCTCGAGCAGCCGGTTGAGCCAGGCCCGGGGCGACGGTCTGAGCCAGGGCTCGATGAAGGGCCTCCCGTCGGGGCCGAGTGACGTGAGCAGAGTCCAGGGTACGGCGCGTTCGCCAGGTTCGAGATACCCGTGCACGCTCTCGCGCCAGATGCAGGAGAGCGCACCATAGGTCCTCGCCTGGACCAGCTCGTGTTGCGGGGGATCGTAAGCGGCGCCCATCAGCTCCCGCAGCAGAATCGGGCGGGCGCTGTCGTTCAAGAAGGGATCGCGCTCGACCAAGCCCTTGAGCCAATCGGAAATCAGTGGGGCATTGAGCACGGTGTGTGGCGCCAAGATCCGTGACGTGGAGGTGTTGGTGATGCTCAAAGATTGCTTCAGTGAGGCATTCTGCAGCCGAGTGAGGTTCGCGAGCGTGCGGATCGATTGCTGGGGCCGGTACACGTCCGGCGTCGTCCCCAGCGGGATTAGGCGCCGCGCGTGAATGTCTTCATACAGCAGCGGCACGATCTGCGTTCGCCACTGCCAGGGGTGCACCGGGATGAGCACGTGGCTATCGG
>JAYWEH010000080.1:0-2527 GCA_043780025.1 Deltaproteobacteria bacterium | reverse complement strand
GCATGAATCGCCCTGCCATCCCGCTCTCACTCTCACCCCCCATCGAGGCTCCGAGTCACCCACTCCGAGCCTCGATGCTTTTTGTACGCAACCGTTTCGCGCTTCGTCCGATTCATTCCCAGCGCACGCAACCTCGCGTGCACCCACCCATGAAAAGAGATGAGGCCACCATGGCACAACCCAACATCAACTTCGAAAACCCTGAAGACTTCAAGCTGCCGACCGAGCTTGCCTACGAAAGGCTGCTCCCCGAAATCACCGCCGTTCCCGACGAAGACCTCGTCACCATCAACATCGACGTGTTCAGCGCCATCACCACCGCCACCGGCTGCTTGCCGGAGATCCGTGGACTGCGCTCCAGCATCGAAGCCGAATGGCGCAACTTCGACTTCGTCCAGTTCGACAAACTCGAGCAATACACGCTCGCCCTCACCCACGTCCACGCCCTATACCGCAGCGCCACCGCGCCCAAGGGCCACATCGTCGACATCGCGCAACAGCTCTCGGTCATCCGCGATCAGATGATCGGCAGCGCGCAGGTGCTCGCCAGCCACGGCCTGGTCGATGCCGATCGCCTCACCCGCCTCAAGCAGCAGACCGGCTATCGCGCGCTCGCCGCCGACGTGTTGACCTTATGCGCCCTGTTCCGCGAGCAGTGGGACCAGCTCGCCGGCAAGATGCCCTACACCCAGACCGATCTCAAACGTGCCGGCCAACTCGCGCTCGAGCTGATCTCCGCCGTCGGCTTCCGCGAGCAGAGCCCCGTGATCGTCGGCGCCGTCGCGCTCAACCGCCAGCGTGCCTTCACCCTGTTCGTCCGCGCCTATGACGACGCGCGCCGCGCCGTGCACTACCTGCGCACCAAGGTGGGGGACGCCGAGACCGTCGCGCCTTCCCTCTATGCGGGCCGTGCGGTGCGCCGCCGCGGTGACGAGAGTGCGGAAGCGCCCGAGCAGGAGCCGAGCTCAGACGCGCCTGCCGCCACTGGTGCTCAGACGCCAGCGGCCGAGCCGCCCATCGTGATCCGCAACGGCGCTGGGTTGCCAGTGGATCGCCCCTTCGTTTCGTGAACCTGAGCGCTGGAGCCTACCGTGAAAACTGCACGCTCGATGTACCTCGGTGCCGTGTTACCGCCTCAGGGCGGTGACACGGCTGAGCTCCTGCTACCGCCGCAACACCTGGTCACCCATGGTTGCATTTTAGGTATGACAGGCTCTGGCAAAACTGGATTGCTCGTCGTTCTCGCCGAAGAGGCGCTGCGCTCGCAGGTCCCGGTGATCATGATCGACGTGAAGGGCGACTTGCCGAATCTCCTGCTCGCCTTTCCCTCCTTCGACAGCTCCCACTTCACCCCCTGGGTCGAGGGTGCCGGCACTGCCGAGCCGGCTGAAGTGGCCGTGCTCGCCCAGAGCCTGGCCACCGAACGCCGCCAGCAGCTCGAATCCTGGAAGCTGACCGCCGACGACGTGGCTGCCTTTCGTGCCAACACCCACATTCGCGTGCTCACGCCCGGATCGAGTTCGGGTGAATCCGTGCACATCTTGTCCTCGCTCGAGCGCCGCTCCGCCACCTGGGATGCCGATCGCGACGCCGGCCGCGCCGCGCTCAGCGCCGCCATCTCGCTGGTCCTGCGCTTGCTGGGCAAGGATCCCGATCCGGCCAAGAGCCGCGAACACGTGCTGCTCGCGGTGCTGGCGGAGCGCAGGCTCGAACGCGGGGAGTCCGCCGAGCTCGGCCTGTTGCTGCAAGACGTGCTCGAGCCGCCCATCGAGCGCATTGGCGCGCTCGCCATCGACGATTTCCTCGGGCTGAAGGAGCGCAAGACGCTCGCCGCCACGCTCAACACGCTGCTGGCCTCCCCCACCTTCGCCAGCTGGCGCCAGGGCGCGTCGCTCGACATCCGCGAATGGTTAACGCCCAAGCAAGGCCGCACGCCCGCGGTGATCGTGAGCGTCGCTCACCTCGACGATGAAGAACGCTCGCTCGTGCTCGGGGTGTTGCTCGAGGAGATCCTCGCTTACACCCGCTCGCTGCCCGGCTCGCGCAAGCTGCGCGCTCTCGTGCTGTTCGACGAGGTCTACGGCCTCTTGCCCCCACACCCCGCCAACCCGCCCACCAAGCGCCCCACGGTGGCGCTGATGAAGCAGGGCCGCGCCTTCGGCATGGGCGTGATCGTCGCCACGCAGAACCCCATGGATCTGGACTACCGCGCCCTCTCCAACGCGGGCTTCTGGGCGGTGGGCAGGCTCCAGACGGACGCCGATCGAGCCCGCGTCGTCGAGAGCCTGTCGAACGCCAACGAGGCCGGTGCGTCACCCGCGGAGATCTCCAACGTCCTACGCCGCCTCGGGCCCCGCTGGTTCATGGTGCGCAACGTGCACTCGGATTCGAAGATGACGCTGCTCAAGCCGAGGTGGGCGCTGTCGTATCTGCGCGGGCCGATGATGCAGAGTGAGATCCGCAGGGCGCTGGGTGGCGAGGCACCGAATGTGGAGGCGAGGAGGAAGGTGGGATGAAGGGCGTCCAG
>JAYWEH010000079.1:0-14216 GCA_043780025.1 Deltaproteobacteria bacterium | reverse complement strand
GGGGCCAAGTGGCGCCGTCCATACAGTGAGTGGCGGGAAAGCGACGTTGTTGGCGCGCCTCCCGCCGATGGCTGTATGGACATGTTGGTTCGAGCTTTGGATTTCCCCAGTTCCTGTATGGACGGGAGTTGTTTTGCCTTGCCGTCCACGCATCGGCTGTATGGACACTTGAGTTGAACTTTGCCGTCCATACATAGACTGGGCGGACGGCATGAGTTGAACTTTGCCGTCCATACAGTGGGTGCCCCAATTTCAGTGAGTCATCACACCAACGTGCCTTCGGCCATCAGCGCTCGAGAGGCCCTGAGTTGCCGCAGGGCCTCAATCACTGCCCTCCAGAAATGACGATCGGCGCGGCGCAACGGAGCCACGCGCCCGTCCATCCAATCTTCGAGATCATCCTCCAAGGGCTGCTCGATCCTCCCCTGCAGAGCAAGCTGACCCGCCGCGCGCACAACCAGTTCATGCGTATCGGTCGGCAACCTGGCGAGCAGCTCGGGATGTTCGATGAATAGCCGCGTCAGCTCGGCGAGGCTGAAGACGTTGTCGAGCACCCATTGCAGCTCCTCCGTCGAACAGTCAGCGGTTTGTTCGTCGAGCCAGGCCAATGCCAACCGACTGATGATGGGGTAGTCCCGCGGCCGCTGCGTTTTCTTGAGCTCTACCAGTTCCTTGATGCCAACGGTGTGTAGAGTGCCCCAACGCGTCTCGATGTCTCGAGCTCCTGCGCGGGCTAATTCGAAGCTGCCCACGCGGGGTGGGAACCCCATGACATCGACGAAGACCTCAGCGCCCCCCTCGGGGTCGGGTACGACGAAATGAAAGCCATGGCCTTCGGCTGCGTGTGCGACGGTCAGAGCAGGGGTCAGCTTGTAGTATCGGGCCTGGCTAGCGCGCAGCGCCAATCGGAAGCGCTCGAGGTTAGATTCTGTCGGCTGAACCCAGAGGTCGACGTCCTCCGAGAACGTAGCGGCACCGTAGAGAATGGTAGCTTGGCCGCTGATCAGGAGCCAATCGACCTGGAAGTGCTCAAGGTGCCGGAAAAAGCTTGCGATCATGGACGTCTCGCGGATTGACGAGCCGCTCGCGCAGTGCCCAAGCCCGATCTAGCCGCTCTGCTGGCGTGAGCCGGCGCCATTCCTCCACCTTGAACGGAGAAAGCACCGCTTCGGGATCGAGCACCGCTTCGGCTTCCAGGCGCGGATGCGCGGATTCCGAGCTGCGTTCTTCCCGAGTATGAGCCATTTCGAGCAGGCTAGCATGCCCTTGAACCATCGCCAACGAACGCTAGTTCTAGCGCGGAATGCGGCGCGCGTAGATCAGTGCCGCCAGGCAGCTCGCGACCAACAGGCTCGCGATGGCTGCCGATGGGCTCGAGCCAACCGGTAGCTCGCCGCCGAGCAGCGATCGCAGGTGCGCGCGAGGCCATAGCCAGGCGGTGAGACCCACCCCCGAACCAAAGAACCAGTCTGCAATCAAAAACGATGCGCGGCCCGCCCCGCCCCCGAGCAGATGGGCGAGCTCCATGTAGCTGGCGTAGCTCACAGCGCCGAGCGCGGCGGTTCCGAGCACGCAATAAAAGCTGATCTCGCCGGCGGAGGCCCCGGATCCAGCCGCGGGCTGCGCGAGCCCGCTGAGGCTGAGCGCGAAGCTGCCGCAGGTGAGCACGATGGCGAAGGCCGCGGCAGCACTGAACGCGAGCCGGCCCAATGCGAACACGCGCCGGTCTTCGCCGTAGCGCGCGGCGCTCGAACGCATGAGCCCGTCGATGCGGTGGCCGAGGTGCGCGCTCGCGGCGTAGCTGAAGAGCGGCAACACTAGACCGAAGGCCACTCCCCGGACCAGGTCGGCCTCGATCGCGAGTGCGCGGCGCGGCCCGTCCGCGGCGCCCCCAAACACGAACCGAGCGGCGGCGATGCAGACGAGGCCGAGCAGCAAACAGACTGCCGGCCAGACATGACCCGCGCGTGCGCGCGCGTCGGTGAAACCCCAGCTCAGACTACCCGTGTTCATCGCGCTCGGCCTCCCTTGGCCGTGATATCCGAGCTCTGGCGCGAGAACGGCGTAGCCGTGGAGCGGTTGCTCTGAGCGGCGCGATAAGCGGCGTGAGCGAGGCCTGCGGAGGCGCCATGGACGGCGTCCAGATCCGGGGTGGCGCACGAGAGGCTCTGGATCTGCACATTGGCTTCGAGCGCCGCGCGGCTCACCGTGACCGCCAAGGTCTCGAGATCGTGACCGCGTACCTCGAGGCGAGTGGCGAAGGCGCGTTCGTCGTAGCTGATCGCCGTGACGGTGGCGTGCGAGGCGAGCCGCCTCAGGAGCTCACGCGGAGCGTCGCACTGCACCCACAGCGATACGTCGAGCCCCGGCGTCAGCGCCTCCGGCCACGCATCGCTCACGGCGCGTGACAGGACGCCGCGCTCCAGGATGCCCAACGTGCCCCCGAGCCGCCGTGCATCCGCGACTGAAGCCACGGTGGCTAACACGACAGCGTTCCGGGCGCGCTCCGCGAGCTGTTCCACCAGCGCCGATTCGAGCGCTTCGTTCACGAGCGACAGTGGATGATGCAGGAGCAGGAGTTGGGCGTCCGTCTGAGCGAGCGCGAGAGCCAGGGCGAAGCGCCGGCGTTCAGGTCCAGTCGATTGCCCGAGCGCGCGCTCGGGCTCGAGCTCGGGCGCGAACCGCCCGAGCGCCAGGGCGCCGTCGAAATGCCGGAGCCCCCCTGCGCGGCGGGCGAGCTCGAGCAACGAACCTTTGGCATCGCCGTCTTCTCGCGGCAGCACGCTGGCGATATGGCGCCGGGTTTGTGGGCTCTTGCCCGGGGCCTCGGCGTCGAGCGACAGCCAGCCTCGATGCGGTAGGCGCAACCCGGCGCACAGCTCGATCAGTTCAGCTGTGCCGTCGCTGGGGCTGCCGAGGATGACATGCAAGCCGACGCCGAAGGTGGCGGACAGGTTTTTGATCGGGGGGCACCAGACGCCGCACAGGTTGAGCTCGTTCAAAACCCGAACTCCAGTCGAAGACAGGCGTCCAGCAGATGGCCGTAGAATTTCCCCACTGTGGGCAGCTCCGGGAAGGCGGGTGCGAGCAATTCGGGCAGGCCCATCACCGCGAGCAGGTGCACCTGGCCGTTGGATTGTCCGAGCGCGCGACAGGCGCTGGCCAGACCCCCCAGGCCGACGGCGAGCCCGAGCACGTACACGGCGCTGCCGAGCGCGTATTGCAAGCTCGCGACCAACGCGCCCGGCGAGTTGGCCAGTACCGCCGGGGGCACGAGGACGATCAGAGCCAAGACACCGATGTGACGGCAGATCCAGAAAGCGAGCGTGAGTGGCCGCTCTACGCCCGCTTCGGCGCTCCCGATGGCGCGGGTCGCGAACAAGCCTCGGCCCGCGAGCAATAGCCGCTCGGGTCCGGGTCCTGCCGCGGACAGCGCCGCCAAACCGGCGCACCACGACAAGCCGATGAGCGACAGCCGTGCGATCGCCTCGATCGCCACTGGCAGCGACCGCGCGGCATAGACGGCCGCGAGGAAGAAGCTGAACGCGTTTAGGCGCGCGAGCCACACGCCGAAACGAGCTCCGGTGCACTGGCCGAGTAAACGCGATCGGATGCGCAGCAAGGCGCGCTGCCGGTGAAGTTCCGCCCGCCAGCCCTGGCCCTCGCGGGGCGGGCCGAGCGGTACGCCGGTATTGGGGGACTCCGGCACGACGGCATTCATGGCTCCGCAACTTGCCATCGCGACAGCCTGGTGTAAAACGTCGCGGCGATGCCGGCCGAACCGCCCCCCAATCGCGTTGTGACGAATACTCCGGTCGTAGCCGAGGCTACGCCCCGGCCGCTCGTCGCGAAGCTGGATACCGAAGAAGCGCTCGCGGCCCCCACGCCGCTGACATTGCGGCTGCTCGGCGTGATCTGTGCGGCCACGCTCCTGCCCTGGCTAGGCGCCAAGGTGGCCTGCAATCGGCGTGAGAGCCCGGTTCGCCCCCCGCTCGAGCTCAGCACCGAGGTTTTTGCCAAGCAACCCAAGAGCGCGGCGCTCGAGTTGCAACAACGGGCCGCTTCGCACCGCTATCGTGAGGCGGCCGAGCTCGCCAAAGGTGCCGCCGCGGAGGAGCTCTTGGCGGCCGACACGCGCTGCCAGAGCGATCCTCAGCCGTGTGAAGCGCGCCGCGCCGAGGCTGATCAAATTCAGACGCGGGCCGTGCTGATGCGGCGCGGGCCCCTCGTGGCCGAGGTGCGGGCGGAGAGCTGGATTGGGGAAACCGTCGAGCGTTACAGCCTGCGTCTCGAAGCCGACGGGGCCCGCTGGTTTGTCGTGAGTCGGACGCCGTTTGCCGGTCCACTCTCGGAGCCGCTACCGGTGGGCGCCGGCGGCACCACCGCTCCGTCGACGGTGCAAGAAGGCGCCGCGTCCCATGGCCATGCGCCCCCGCTGGTCGAGGGCTCCTCAGCGCCGGGCCAGCACCCCCCTCACGACGGCCACGGGATACCGCCTGCGCCGGTACCGGCGCCGAACTCCACGTCAACAAAGCCCTGAGCCGCTACCGCTCAGATCAGGCTCTTGAGGTCGAGCATCTCTTCGATGTTCGGCATCAGCACCAGCTCGACGCGGCGGTTGCGCTCGCGCTCAGTGGGAACTTCGTTGCCTGCGACGGGATCCGTTTCGCCGTAGCCGGCCGCGTGCAGGCGCGCGGGGTCGAGGCCGCCGCCGCCCTCTTTCGTACCCAAGGGTGAGATCAAGTACACCAGCACGGTTCGAGCGCGCATCGCCGAGAGGCCCCAGTTGTCCTTGAATTGCCCACCCTTCAGGGGTTGCGCATCCGTGTGGCCCGCGACCTGAAAGAAACGCTCCGAGAGCGTTGCGTCCCCGCGGATCACTTCTGCCACCGCCATGAGCACTTCCTTGCCGCCCTCCTTCAGCTGATCTTTTCCGGAGGGGAACAGCACGTCACCCGGCAGCGAAATCACCATGCGATTGTGGCGCACCTCGACTTTGAGCCCGAGCTTGGTGAGCTTCTGCAGCTTGCCGCGCAACACCTCGAAACGGCTTCGAATACGTTCGAGCTGCGCGGCGCGCGCCTGATATTCTTCCACGGCCCGCTTGAGCTGGTCCACGTCAGCGGAGAGCCGTTCCTTCTCGGTGCCTTCCTCCACCAGCTTGCGCGAGAGCGTCTCCACGTCGACGCCCATCTTCGACAGTTCGTCAGACAGAGTGGCGACCCTGGACTTCGCTTCGGTGAGCGCGGCGCTCGCTTTCTGGTGCTCGTCCTGCTCGCGCTTGTACATCGAGTTGAGCTCTGCGTATTTGGCGAGTTGGGCTTGCCATTCGTCTTCTGAATAGCCGCAGCCTGACGAAAGCACGAGAAGCGACGCGAGCAGGCGGGGCACGGCGCCGCGCAGCAGGAGACGCAGTCGGAGATTCGGACGCTCCGCTCGGAGCGGAAGCACGCGCTGGAACATACCGCGCAGGCTACACCGACTGCCGAGTCCCAGAAAGGAACAATCGCTCACGCGCACGCCAAAGAACCACCGACCCGGGGCGCTGCGTCGCGGGGTGTCTCAAGTTGAACACCCCCGTGCCGATCCATTCGATAACGGTATGGCGGGGCCCGGACAGATCGTGGAAGCCAAAGGTGCGCAAGTGGAGACGCGCGGCCACGGGCTCTCCATCTTTCAGAAGCTCTTGATTTTGACCCTGTCGCTCATCGCGGTGACGGTGACGCTGCCTGCGGTCTATCTGCCCGCTCGCCAGCTCGCGCATATGCAGGTCGCGCTCGAAGCCAAGGCGCTCACTCTGGCGCGCCTGGTTGGCAAACAAGTCGAGTCGGCCATTGCCTTCGACGACCGGGCAACCGCACGAGAAGTCTTTGACTCCGTGGCGCAGGACCCCGACGTCGAGAGCCTGACGCTGCTGCTCGCCTCGGGCGACGTGCTGCACTCCCGGGGCAACTCCACGCTCGCTGCCGGTGTGGTGCCATCGACGCTGGAGGCTGAGCGTCTAGTTACACTCGGCGACCGGCTGCGCGTGTCGCAGCCCGTCGTATCGCTCGAAGGGCCGCGCGGTACGTTGGTGCTGGAGATCTCGACGCGGGCCCTCGTGGCCAACCGACGCGAGGTGCACCAAAACGCCGTGCTGGCCTGCTTGTTGGCGCTGCTCGTGGGGGGCGCAGGAGCTTACTGGATTGCGCGGTCGCTCAGCCGGCGTTTGGAAGCGATCGCGTCTGTTGCTCACGCCGTCGCGCGCGGGCAGCTCGAACAACCCAATCTGCCCGAGCAGGGCAGAGACGAGATTGCAGTCGTTTCGCGCGCTTTCAACGCCATGTTGCGACAGCTGCGAGAGCTCATCGGGCACATGCAGGAGCGCGCGGAGCAGGAGCAGAGACGTCTCGAGCAGCTCGTCCGAGATCGCACTCGCGAGCTCGACGTCCGCAATTCCGACATGCGCCGAGTGCTCGATCACGTCGGGCAGGGCTTCTTCACCCTGGGTCTCGATGGGGTCATGTCTCGCGAACGGTCCGCGATCCTCGAGCGGTGGTTGGGAGCGGCCGCACCTTCCCAGCACTTCGACGCTTATCTGCGCAACACCTCGGGTCCGGTGGCTGACTGGTTCGAGCTGAATTGGCCGTCCGTCATCGAGGGGGCTTTGCCCCTGGAGCTCACTCTCGAGCAGCTGCCGAAGCGGATCAGCGTTCGAGAGGGGGAGCTCGACATCGAATATCGTCCGATCACCGATGACGCCGGACAGTTGTCACGCATCTTGGTGGTGATCTCTGACCGCAGTGCCGAGCTGAACCGGCAACGCGCCGAGGCCGATGAGCGCGAGGTCACGCGCATGATGACCCGGTTGCTCGCTGATCGCGCCGGTTTCGTTGAATTCACCGAGGAGATGCAGGCGTTGCTCGAGAGTATTCGCTCCGATGCCGACGTAGCTCCGCTCGAGCGCGGGCTGCACACCTTCAAGGGCAACGCGGCGATGTTCGGTCTCGACAGCTTGGCGTCGTTGGCCCACCAGTTGGAAGACGAGCTGTGCGCCAATGAAAGTCTGGCTGCGCGCGGGGTCGAGGCACTCACCGCGCGTTGGGCAGAGCTCTACGCCAAGGTGGAGCCGTTGATCGCCGGAAGAGCCGGCCGCATGGAGATCGAGATCTCGGAATATGAACAGGTGCTCCAAGCCTTCGAGGGTGCGGAGTCCCCGTCGGTGATTCAGCGCATGCTGCTCGACTGGCGGCTGGAGCCGACCGAGGGCGCGCTGGCGCGCTTGGCGGAACACGCCAAACAGCTCGCAGAGCGGCTCGGCAAGGGGCCCATTCTGGTCCAGGTTGATTCGGGCAAGTTGCGGCTCGAGCCGGGCGAATGGCGCGACTTCTGGTCTGCGGCAGTGCACCTGGTGAGAAACTGCGTGGACCACGGTCTGGAGACGCCGGACGAGCGGCGCCAGGGCGGCAAACCCATGCCCCCGCGTCTATCGCTCAGCACCGCGGTGCGCGATGGACTGTTCACCATCGAGGTGGGTGATGACGGCCGCGGCATCGATTGGGAGAAGGTTGCAGCGCGCGCCGAGTCGCAGCACCTGCCCGTGGTCACACAAACGGACCTGCTCGACGCCCTGTTTGCTTCGGGCATGTCGACGGCCACGACCGTCAGCGAGATCTCCGGGCGCGGAGTGGGGCTGTCAGTAGTCCGCGACGCTTGTTTTCAGCTGGGCGGCAGCATCGACGTCGCGAGCGAACCGGGCCGAGGCACGACATTTCGTTTCTCATGGCCTGCCGCACGCATCGAGCAGCGGCGCGCGTCAGCGCCCGTTTCGCGCACGACCAGCACCATTTCCACCGCCACGGCGGATCAAATCACGAACAGGGGAACACACAGGTATGGATCGCAAGGGAAGTAGTTCGGCGGTACTCATCGGGGCTATCATCGCCGGTGCGGGCGCCTTCGCATGTCGCGTTGACGTCTCCACTCCTGAGCCCGTGGCGGGCGGCGAAGCCGCCGCGGTCGCCGTGAACAGAGTGCCTTCCGAGAACGCTGCCACGTCCGAGAAATCCAAGATCAACCCGCGCCTGCTACGCCGATTTGCGCCCATTCCAGACACCGCCGCGGCCGAAGACGCAGCGCAGAGCGCGAAGGTCGCGCTCGGTCGCATGCTGTTCTTCGACCAGCGCCTGTCCTTGGCGGAAGACCTCTCCTGCAACAGCTGCCACGAGCTCGAGAGCTATGGCGTCGATCGCGAGCCTACCTCTGTGGGTGCAAAAGGTAAGCGCGGCACGCGCAACTCGCCCAGCGTGTATCACGCGGCCCTCGGGTTCAGCCAGTTCTGGGACGGCCGCTCTCCCCACGTCGAGGCGCAGGCGAAGGGGCCGATCCTCAACGCGGCGGAGATGGCCATGCCCAGCTCCGATGCGGTCGTCGCTCGGTTGCGGCAGGTCCCCGGCTATGTCGACGCCTTTGGCCGTGCCTTCCCGGGAGAGGCCCGACCGCTCAGTTATGATAACGTCGCAAACGCCATTGGCGCTTTCGAGCGCGGCCTCGTGACGCCTTCGCGCTGGGATGACTTTCTGCGCGGCAATGAAGCCGCGCTGAGCGACGCCGAGGTCGAGGGGCTGAAGGTCTTTACCGACGTCGGCTGCATGGTGTGCCACACCGGCACTCTACTCGGCGGCAATTCCTACCAGCGTACCGGCGCTGTGCAGCCGTGGTCGGACCAGACGGACCAAGGTCGCTATCAGGTCACCAAGGATCCTGCTGACAAGATGATGTTCAAGGTGCCCACCTTGCGCAACGTCGCGGAGACGGCGCCCTATTTCCACGATGGCTCCGTGGCTTCGCTAGCGGACGCCGTGCGTGCGATGGGTAAACATCAACTCGGCCTCAACCTGGAAGAGGCCGAAGTCACCGCGATCGTCACCTGGCTGAAGTCGCTCACCGGTGAGCTGCCCAAGGCGTACATCGCTCGGCCCGAGTTGCCCGGGCGCGGCGCGCAAAAAGATCCGACCTGAGTCTCGCCGGCGCTATCTCGCCGGATACCTGCGTTCCGATCGGGGCGCAGCGTCGAGCAACTGACTCGCGAGCGGTGCCGCTTTCAGGAGCCGCGCTTCGAACTCGTCCGCGTCGGCGACGTATTCGATGGAGCGGCCCAGGGTATCGGCAAACGTGCGCGCTGTCGGCCCTACACCGCGGGCGCAGGTCAACACGACCATCGAAGCAAACTTGCCGCGGTTCGAAAGCAGGGCGCGCACAATCGCACTGCGAGCCAGGATGTCGTACTCCGTCAATCCGCGCGAGTCCGCGAAGTATTCCAGCTCCGTGGTTCCCTGCACGAGGGCGACGAACTCTGTTGCAAACTTCTCGCCCACCTGGCTCGTGATCTTGCCTTCGAAGCGGGCATAGAGGACCCGATCGGCCACCCAAGCGACGCTCACACCGCCGTGTCGATCACCGATACGTTGCATGGGCCCCCCGACCTGCTTCGAGCCGTTCGCCAGTCTCCACAGGGCCCCTCTGCCCCACGGAACTGCCACCCTCACGGAATACGGCTTTGCAGCCTCCGAGAATGTCGCAGACCCGAGTAGCCTCGTCAAGACGACCACATCGGCACGCCAAGCCACGTCAGGGCAACCGGGACTCGGCCCTAAGCTCGAGGCGGTCCCAAGCCAAGCCCACCGGGGCCCGATCGATGATCACGTCGGTGCGCGGCTGCCCTGAACGCGGAACAGCGGTGTGCCCGCGTCGGCGTCGACGACGCGTTCTCCGGCTACGAACAGGGCTGCCCGCAGGCGCGCCGCCGCGATGGGCTCGACGTAAAGCGGCGAAGCAACGTCCGGTGCACTGCCGTCCGTGGTGATGCGAACCTCGTAGTCTCGCGGTTCCGCCCCGGCGGCGACTGAGCCGGCCATGACCCGCACCAGCCCTGCTTCCGAGAGCAGGCCGATTGCGTATACGGCAGCCTGAGGTGCGGCCGCGTCGGACTGCAACAGCATGCTCGCGATCCCCGCGTCGCACGAGAAGGGGTTGGCGCCGACGAGTGAGGCGGCGCCGGTGCTGCCAAAAAATACGTTGAACCAGGCGTCGGGGACCAACGTGCCCGATTCATCGCGAGCCTCCGCGTGAACCATCACGGCATCCTTGCCTACAGCGGCAAACGGCCGCCCCGCCTCATCCAGCCAGAGCGCGAGGACACGGACGGCCGAGGGAGTTCGCACGGAATGCCGGGCGGCTTCGCCGGCGCCGATGAAGGCGACGGCCTCCAGCAAGCCGGGAGTGAAGCCCCCGAGCACGAACGTGAACGGCGGATGGGCTACGGCTAGCGAAAGCCGATCTGGGTCTGGAAGTCTGCGCTCCAGCAAAGCGCCGTTCAAGTACAACTCCACCGCTTCACAGTTGCTGAAGACGCGTACGGAGGTCGACGACGCAGCCGTCCAGAAGCTGGCGATGAAAACCATGGGACCGGATGCGAATGCATCCGAGCGCTCGCTCGGATCCCGCTGACTCTGGAACAGGTAATAGCTCAGCTTGGGCAGCCGAAAGATATCCATGCACCCCGAGGACTCCAGGTCGGGGGCATAGCCGCGATTGTAGTCGAACATGACCCACAGGCCATCTCCGAGCGCGGTGGTCTGCCGGTTGCCGCCAAGGGCTTCCTGGAAGTTGCTGGCTTGCTGTAGGAGCCTTCGTTCCCCGTGCCAGCGTAGCTGGCGGCTATTGCGCTCGTCGGGCGCAAGATCCTGCCAGCCCGTCTGATCGAGCCCGGCGTTGGCCGCATAGTATTCCCAGTCGCCGTATTCACTCACCAGGCACGATCGCGCGACAACCCCGCGGCAGCCGCCATGCTGGCGAGCTTGAATGAACACATCGTAACCCTCGCGCCACCCCGCGCTGAGGCACTGATCTCCCGGGTACTCTTCATGCACGATCGCGTGCGTGCGGGCGATGAAGTCGGCCGGCATCTCCGTCTCGTTCAGGGCGGCCTCCCAGAGCATGACCGAGGGGTGGTTGCGGTCTCGCCTCACCATGCGCTCGACGTTTTCATACTGCAGGGCAGCAAACGCAGGGTCGGCGTTGAAGTATTGCCAACCGGGGATGCAATTCATCACCACCAGACCCAGTTCGTCACACGCGTCGAGAAAGCTCGGATCGTGCGGGTAGTGTGAAAGGCGCACGAAATCGAAGCCTGCGTCTTTGATCTTCCGGGCGTCACGATACTGCGCTGCCGCCGACAGCGCGTAGCCGATATAGGGGTACTCTTGGTGGCGGTTGGTGCCGCGCAGGTAGGACGCTTCGCCGTTGATGCGCAGTCCTTCGGCAGCGAGTTCGACGCGACGGATGCCGATGCGCGTGACCTCGACATCCACCACTCGCTCGCCGTCCCACAGCTCGGTGCGTAGTGTGTAGAGGTTTGGAGTGCGGGGAGCCCAGAGCGCGGGACTGCTCACGGTCAGCGTCTGAGTGACCGTCACGTCACTCGTGGCCACCAGCGTCGCCGGCTCGGAACGCTGTGCGGCCACGATGCCGCCCGACGCGTCGAGGAGCGAGAGATCGACCCGCAACGCCCGAGCCGCGACGTCGTCATTACGCACGTGCACCTGGACTTTGACCTGTGCTTCCAGCGGCGTAGCCACGGGATACGTAACGAACACGCCCCCGCTCGCGACTTTGCCTTCAACGATCGGATCGGTAATGTACAGGCGCCCCTTGATGGTCAGGCGCACGTCTCGGTAGAGGCCACCGTATAGGTTGAAGTCGAGCTGGCTGAGGGGCTTGGGGCCGGTGATGGGATTGTCGCGATTGTCGAGCCGCACCGCGATCACGTGTTCTCGGCCGGCCTGTATCCGCTCCGAAAGGTCAAAACCGAAGGGAAGGTAGCCTCCGAGGTGTGCGCCAAGCCGCCCGCCATCGAGCCATACCTCGGCCGCGTTCATAGCGCCCTCGAAGTAGAGGAACACGCGCCTACCCACTGCTTCCGGGGGTGGTACCCAGCGCCGGCGGTACCAACAGGTCCCTTGCCACTGATAGGTGGCGCTGCCAGGTGCTCCAGTCACCAACGCCTCCACGCGTGCGGTATGCGGCAACGCCACGGCGTCCCAGCTCGAATCGTCGAGTGAGGGTTCGAAAAAGTCGCCCTCCTGATCGCGCAGAAAGCGCCAGTCTGCTGATAGAGTCTGTAGCAAGGGCACACCCAGCCCCGGGTCCAAGCTCACAAAAGCGTCTGGTTCGCCGCTTCCAGAGGTCACGGCCCGCGGGGGCGGGCCCGCAAAGCTGCCCTCTCCCTCAGCGCAGGCCGAGACGAACACGGCGGGTGCGCCCCAGCCCGCTCGCCAGAGAAACTCGCGTCGCTTCATGAGTGCTGAGCACCGATCGACGGTTGAGCCGATCGTGAGTCAGTTCATAACATCGCCGCTGGACGGGCGTCTTCGCATCTTGTGGGTTTGCCGGGGCGGCGGGACCGCGGGTTGCCTCACCTCGAGCAGAGGTACGTGGTCGTGCTCCACGTGCTCTGTCTGAAGATGCCAGCGGCACCGTCGTAGCGCACGCAACATTTGCCGCCCGTGCTCTTGGTGACGTCATACAGCAGGTCCGAAGCAATACAGGAACCCGAGCTACTGGTGCTGCCGGGGTTCATGTAGCCGGAGGGATCGATGGCCACGAGGTTGCCCGAGACCTGCTGCGCGATGAACGGATTGATGTCCGCGCCATTCGCGGTCTCCTTGCCACCCGCGAACATCAGTTGCACGTATGTATCACCGGGCGCCTTCACGGCCTGACCATTCGGTTGCGCGATGTTGTACCAGTAGTACTTGCCGCACGCGGCGTCGTCCGTGCTGTGAGAGTAGCTCAACCGGTGCGGCTCCCCGGCGATGAGCGGCGTCAGGAAGAACCTTCGATGATCAGCCCAGGTGCTGCCGCCCTGCGCGATGGAGGCGTCGTCGGAGAGCGACGCGCCCTGGACCTCCAGCGGCGCTCCGTACGTCGAGTAGATGATATGGGCGCCGTTGGCATTCAGGTTGAACGAGAACATCTGGTTGGTCGCAGTGCTGCACGTTCTCTGCACCATCGCGCTCGTGTTGTTGTCGTACGCCGTCGCGATGCACTTGCCGCTGCGGCGGTTGACAAACTGAAAGCGTTCGCCGACGCGCGTGATGTACCAGTGAAAGCGGTCGTCAGCGGCCGAATAGGTGCGTTGCTTGATGGCCGCTCCGTCCGCGAGGCTGCCCCCGTCGACGCCGAGCGCCTTGTTGCTGTGTTTGGCCGTGAGTGAATACATCGCCGTGGCGACATGTTCAGGTGACAGGTGAGCCGCGGAGCCGTAGGACTCGAACTGCCACTGTTGGTTGTGGTCCGTGCCGGACCAGCCCAGCTGCACTATCTGAGCGCCGTCCGACGTCGAATAGTTCTTGGCGGTCAGCGCCTTGTAGGCCGTGGTGCGAATGGCAAAGTAGCTGCTACCGATGCTGTCGAAGCCGAACTTCTGCAGCCCGCTGGTCGAGCAGGCCACTTGCACGAGCGGCGTGTTGTCGTTGGCGTTGTCCTGCGATTGCGCGAGGCATTTGCCGCTCAGCACGTTGATGAACTTGTGGCGCCCGTGGTCGAGCACCACGCGCCATCGGTCCGCGCCGGCATAGGCCGTGGAGTAGCGGAGTTCTATGGGCGCGCCGTCGAGTTTCGAACCGCCGGCCACGGCGAGATATTTGCCGCTGAGCCGCCCCTTCAGTCGGAAGATCCCCTTGTCGACGGTGAGCATCCTGTCGACGAGCGAAGTGAGCGACGTCTTCTGCTTGCCATGCCAGCTCGTCAGCTTGCTGCGGTAAATGGAAGGGCTGTGATTTGGCACGACGCTGGTCGCGTCGTCCTGCAAGCGCAAGAGCGCTGTGATGTTCGGGCAATTGCCGTTGCAGCGCATGTTGCCCGTCGCCGATAGTTCGAGCTTGCCGTTCCTGACCTCGAAGTCAGCGTGCACGTCCCAGCGGCCGAGCTCGTTGGCGATCGCGACCGCGAGCGACGCGGCAAACGCATTGAAGTCGTATTGCAGATCGTCCCCTGCGCAGGCGGCAACCGCCTCGGAAACTGCTCCGAGCTCGAGCTCTCCGTCGTCATCGACCGGGTCTGTATAATCAGCCCCACAGGCCGATGCGCCGAGAGCGGCACAGATCGCAAACCATCCTCCCCAACTATTGATTTTCATGGTTGTTTCGAATTGGAAGCGGCGCTCCATTCACGCC
>JAYWEH010000078.1:0-5990 GCA_043780025.1 Deltaproteobacteria bacterium | reverse complement strand
GGGGCGATCGCGTGCGCCGCATTGATCAAGAGATTGACGAGCACCTGGCCGAGTCGTGTTTCCTCGCCGTCGACTCGCGGCACCTTCTCGAGCTTGGTGATCAAGCGCGCACGGTGGCGGAACTCGTGAGCAGTCGAGCGGACCGCCCATTCGATCGCGTCCCGAACGTCCAACGAACCCGAGGCACCCGGTTCTGGCCGCGAGAAGGCTCTCAGATCGGCCACGATTCGAGCGATGCGGCTCGCGGCGGACAAGATGTCGCGTTGCGCGTCGAGCGCCTCTTTCGTCGCGCGTGCGTTCGGATCGAGCGCCGATGGACCCTGCGTCAGGTGCTCCAGCACGAATTCCGCGTTCCCGACCACCACGGCCAGCGGATTGTTGATCTCGTGCGCCACTCCGGCGGCCATGGTGCCGAGCGACGCGAGTCGATCGGCGATCTCGAGCTGGGCCTGCAGGTGCTTCTGTTCCGTCACGTCGCGAAAGACCATGACGGCGCCCAGCACCTCAGCGTCGTCCATCACAGGAGCAGCGCTGTCCGCGATCACCCGCCGAGAGCCATCGCTGCTCTCGAGGACGGCTTCAGCAACGTGAATCGGCTGGCTTGCAGCTAAGGCGCGATCGAGTGGCGTTTCACGGTACCACTCGGCGCCGGTCAAGCGTAGGACGTCCCGCGCGAACTGGCCCAGCGCGTCGCTGAGCTTCACGCCGAGCAGAGACTCGGCCACCGGGTTCATGAACGTGACCCTCCCGGCCAGGTCGACCATGATCACCGCGTCCGCAATGGAGCGCAACGTCGTCGAGAGCCAGCGCTCCCGCCCGCGCAGACGCCTCTCGATTGAATGTTTGTGGTGAGCAATCTCGATCGCGCTGCGCACCTCCGGAGGCTTGACGGGCTTCATCAAGTAGCCGAAAGGCTCTGTCATTTTTGCCCGCTCAATCGTGGCCCCGTCGGCGTGCGCGGTCAGGTAGATGATCGGAACATCGAAGCGCTCGTTCAGGAGCGCAGTCGTCGCGATGCCGTCGAGCTTGCCCTTGATTCGGATGTCCATGAGGATCACGTCCGGGCATTTCTCGGCTACGCGGCTCATTGCCTGCTCTGACGTGGCGGCGATGGCCAAAACGTTGTAGCCGAGGCTGACCAAGAGCTCGCGTAGGTTCTCCGCGATGATCCCTTCGTCTTCGACGATGAGCACCGAAATCTGGGTTGTCGAGGTCGTCATGTCGTCACCGCCTCCGTGTCGAGCGAGTCCATGGGAAATGTGAGCTCGAACGACGTCCCAGAGTCGCTGTTGATGTCGAGTCTTGCGTCCAGTTGCGCCGTGAGAGTTCTCACCAATTTGAGCCCGAGGGATCTTGCTTCCATTATGTCCGAAAGCGGGCCGAGACCAACGCCATCGTCGGCAACGCGGAGGCGCAGTTGCCGGCCTTCCAGCTCCGACAACTGGACGCGAACTTCGCCGCGGCGTCCGCTCGGGTAGGCGTGTTTGACCGCATTGGTGATGAGCTCGTTCAGGATCAGACCGCACGGAATGGCTTTGTTCACCGCCAGGCGCACGTCGTCCACGTCGAGGGCCAGGGACACGGTCGCCGGAGAGGAGCCCGTGGCGTGGAGGACGTCGCGGGCCAAGCCGCGCACGTAGTCGGCGAAGGGAACTTCGGCGTAGTTCTTCGTTTGATACAACTTCTCATGGATCATGGCGATCGCGTGCACGCGCCCCTGACACTCCTCCAGGGCGTGGTGACCCTCGCCGTTGCCGAGCTGTCTGCCCTGCATTTGCAGCAAGCTCGCGATCACTTGCAGGTTATTCTTCACGCGGTGATGCACTTCCTGCAGCAGCACCTCGCGCTCTCGAAGCGCGATCGTGAGCTGTGAGGTGCGAGCTTGCACGCGCTCCTCGAGGTCCGCGTTCAGTGCCTCGAGCTGTGTCATGAGTGCCTCGCGTTCACGTGTCGCGCGCTGGCGCTCGGTAATGTCCGCGATGGAGCTCAGGACGAATTCCCCTTCCGGGGTGGCGAGAGGGTTTATGCCAATCTCGATGGGCACCTCCGAGCCATCTTTTCGCCGGCCATAAAGCTCACGTCCAGCCCCCATGGGCCGCGCGCGAGGCTCGCGCAGAAAAGCGGTGCGGTGCTGCGGGTGCTGGGCTTGGAATCGCTCCGGAATCAACATTTCGATCGGTTTCCCGAGCAACTCGTCTCGGCGGTATCCAAAAAGCGCCTCAGCCTGCTGGTTGAGGAGCACCGACTTGCCGTCTCGATCGGTCATGATCATCGCGGTGGGCGCCGCTTCCATGGCCAAGCGCACCTGGTCCGTAGCGCGCTTTCGCATGGACTCCCACATACCCTGAGCCCTGGCATGCCACAAGGCGAGCGATACCAGGATGCTGGTGGTCGTCGTCACCATGAGCGCCAGCCCAAACTCGGTGCCGTAGAGCCCGGCGCGCTGGCCCTCGAGTCTCACCCAACCCACGACCGAAGGAACGCCAATCATGAGCGGCATCAGGCGCCGGAGTGTCGATCCGGCTGAGTTGTCCTGCGCGAGAATCGCGGTCAATCCTCGTTGGGGACGCGCGGCGAGCAGACCGATGGCGAGCACGGTGAACGCGGCGGCCGCGGGCAGCGCCATCGAACCGTACCCCGCGACACCGTGGAGGGCAGCCACGCCGAACGAGTATCCCGTGATGGCCAAGAAGCCAATGACGAGCACGATGACGGCCAGCGCATGCGACATCGAACGGAGCGCAGCCCTTTTCGCATCTAAAAAAATCAGCGATGTGCTCGCGAACACGAAGCTCGAGGCCGTGTTCGGCGGCATGCGCCCCGGGTATGCCGTCGAGAGTTCGTTGGCGTCGGTCTGAATGAGGAGCTGGTCGAGCCCGACGTCGATGCCCATCACATACTCGAGGAGCGTCAGCAGACCGATCGCGGCGACGAGCAGTGCGCAGGCGCGGGAGCGCCGGATCTGTCGCGGCGTCGAGCTGGGTGCAATCTGGAGCAGGAGAGACGCGCCGGCCAAAACGAAGGACACGGCGGTGTTCATCTTCATCGTGGCCTGCGAGGGCAGGAAACTCTTCAGAATCGTGATGTCGAACACCCAACCGACAACCCCCGCGCAACCGACGACAATCACGACGATGCCGGCGGCTCGCGCGGCCCGGTGAAAGCTCGCGACCCCGACGTTCGGGTCGGCTGCCGCGGCCTCCACAAACCGTGCCGTTGACTGCTCCATCGTCGCGTCGACGCTCCCGTCCGGACCCCCGCGCTCGTCCGCAGGTCGACACAACGGCGCGAATGGGGGAAAGTTAGGGTGTGGAAGGGTGGGGAGCGCCGCCGGAAGCGGTTGTCGGGCTGTCCAGATGTCGCCGGAGGTTCGGGTGGGCAGTCGGTCGCCCCAAGGGCGGGGCGGCGTCTACCGGAGCCATCCGCACTGCACCGAGCCGCACCGCCCGTGCGTGAGGCTGTCCCGTCGAAGAGTCGTTCGTCGCGAGTGGGTTCAATCGAGGGCCACCGCAACAGCCTCGGCGACCCCTTCCGCGCTCGGCCCTGCCTCATCCAAGATGAGGACATGTCCCATCTTCCGTCCAGGTGCAGCTCGCTGCTTGCCGTAGAGGTGAAGACGCGCGGTGGGGTGTGAAAGCACGACGCGCCAATCCGGAGGCCCATCCCGCCACAGGTCGCCGAATATGTTCAGCATGATCGCAGGACGCAACAGTGATGTCATACCCAACGGGAGGCCGCAAATCGCTCGCACGTGTTGTTCGAATTGGGACGTCGCACACGCGCCAAACGTAAAATGCCCGCTATTGTGCGTCCGGGGGGCGATCTCGTTTACGAGCAGCGCTCCGTCCCGCGTCACGAACAGCTCGACGGCCATCATGCCCACGTGCCCGATAGCAGCTGCGATGTGAACACCGATCTCCTCAGCTTGCGCGGCGAGCGCTACAGAAATCCGAGCTGGAGCGCGGGTCGTGTGCAGAACGTGGCGACGGTGAAGGTTCTCGGCGATAGGGTAGAAGGCGATATTGCCGCTCAGATCGCGCGCCAAGATCACCGAGATCTCCTTCTCGAAATCGATGAACGCTTCGAGAATGGCCGGCGGACCTCCGAGTGCGCGCCAAGCGCCCTCGAGCTCATCCCGGCTCGCGACCAGGGCTTGCCCCTTGCCATCGTAACCCGAGCGTCGAGACTTGATGATACATGGAAACCCCACCACCGCACCGGCGGCTCGCAGGCTCGCGGCATCCGTCACGACGCCATGTCGCGGTTGCGGCAGGCCCTGTGCGTGGAGAAAGCAGCGCTGAACCCAACGGTCTTGCACGACGCGCAGGACGCTGGCCCCAGGACGCACGGGCTTCAGCGTTTCGAGTTGTTCCAAGAGTTCAGCGGGCACGTGCTCCGTGTCGAGTGTGATGACATCGCTGCGCTCGGCCAAGGCCTCGGCCGCCGCACGGTCATCCAGAGCCCCGACGACATGAGAGTCGGCCACCTGCGCGCCCGGTCCGTTCGGGTCGGGGTCGAGTACCGCGATGCCATAACCCATGCGCCTGGCTTCCAAGGCCATCATCCGGGCCAGTTGCCCGCCACCGAGGATCCCGATCGTTGCCCCGGGCAAAATCTCGTTCACAACGTTTCCTCGAGCACTGAAGCGGTCTGGCGTGCGCCGTACACCTCGAGGCGCTCCCGCAGCGCTGGATCACCGAGCGCGAGCATCCGGGCTGCTAGGAGCGCCGCGTTTGCCGCTCCCGCCTCGCCGATTGCCAGGGTACCCACAGGCACCCCCTTGGGCATCTGCACGATGGAGAGGAGCGAATCCAAGCCCTGAAGCGCTTTGGATTGAACCGGGACACCGAGCACTGGCAGGGTCGTTTTTGACGCCGCCATGCCGGGCAGGTGCGCCGCCCCGCCCGCGCCCGCGATGATGACCTGGATGCCTCGCGCCGCCGCACCTGCAACGTACTCGAAGAGCAGATCGGGCGTCCTGTGCGCCGAGACGATCTTGGCTTCGTGGGGAATGTCAAGCTGCGAAAGCATGGCCGTGGCGTGTTGCATCGTGGCCCAGTCGCTCTTGCTGCCCATGATGACCGCCACGCGCGGCCCAATTCCCGTCTCCAGTTTCGTCATCCATCAGCTCCTGGCATGGGGCTCAATCTGAGGTCCAGAGCTTTTTTCAGGCCGCCAAAGAGGTTGGCCCCGCCTCATTTTCGCTCGCGACAGCGGCCGCTGACGGGCTCTTGAAGAACCGATAGAAAGCCCCGTAGATGGCCATGGCGGAGAGCACGCCGGTGAGGAAATCTGTGAAGACCACCATGCCGGCCGTGTAGACCATGAGCCCGGCATGCGCCCGGTTCTGGGCCCATACTATCTTGATCTCTGCGGGCTTGACCATGTTGACCGCGACCCAGATCAGGATGCCGCCAATGCAGGCCATGGGCACCAGTTCGAGGTAATCCGTCAGGAAATAGGCCAAGCTCAACTTGAACACGAACTTCATGATCCCCGCCAGAGGTGTCATCGCGCCCAGCTTGATGTTGGTGGCCGTGCGGGCCAAGGCGCCAGAAAGCGGCATTCCGTTGAGGAGCGGCACGAGGGTCTGGATCAAGCCCTGCCCCCAAAACTCCTTATCCGGGTTATACGGTGTCCCTTGGTTGTTCGCCAGGCGATCGGCCATGCGCGCGGCGAGGATGCTCTCGAAGCCGCACACGAAGGCGAACGCCAATGAGTAAAAGGCCAGATCGCCCAGCACCGAGAGCTCCCACGAGGGGAGAGCCGGCGGCGTCAGTGCGAGGAAATCGGTGGGGATGTCCCCGTACTTGGTCTTGATCAGGGTCAAGCCGTCCGCGGCAAAGAGGGTCGAGGACAGGAGCGTCCCCACGCCCAGCGCCAAGAGCGGCGCGGGGATGTAGAGCGAGACCTTCAAGACGGCGCGCACGAGCAGGACTGTCGCGAGGCCGAGAAACATGGCCGAGCCTTTGGCCTGGTCCAGATTCTCC
>JAYWEH010000077.1:0-2538 GCA_043780025.1 Deltaproteobacteria bacterium | reverse complement strand
GGGAGAACACCTCAATCTCGTTCCCAACGTGGAAAATCACGCTCACTCAAGCGGGTCTGCCCGACGGCGTGCAGCGCAGTCATGAGCGCGAAATCGTGGCGTTTCACTTACGCCGAACGTCGAAGGTCAGCAGCGAGCGGATGAGCGCACACCTGTCCGCCGAAGGCTAGCCCTACTTTCGCAAAAGTTGGTCTGTTAGGCGAGAGATTGTGAGGTTTTAAGAGCGAAAGATATTGAGTTACTGGATGAAGATGTATAGTTGAAGGAATGTTCTTCTTCGATCGCCATGTCGATGGTCGATTATATCGCGTCGTTGCGCAGTCGGTTTGGGATCCGCGCAAGAAGCAGCCGGTGTCACGTCAGGTTGTTCTCGGGCCAGCGGACCCGGCCCCGGTCGCGGACTTATCCGACACCCGCACCGTGGGCACGAAGCGAGTGGGCGATGTCGGGGCCCTCGCCTGGGTCGCCGAACAACTCGACGTCGTGCGACTCATTGACAAGGCGTGCGGTCACGTGAGCCCGTCCAAGGGACCTTCCGTGGGTGAACTGGCACTCGGCGTGGCGCTGCAACGCGCCTGTGCGCCTGGTGCCAAGCGCGACTTGGCCGAGTTCTTAGATGGCTGCATTCCGCGGATCTCCTGCCTGCCGACCGAGCGCTTCACCGGCCAAGTCTTCCATCGTGGCGCAGTCGGCGTCACCGACGAGCAACTGGAGCGTGCGCAGCTTGCGATCGCGCACGCCGCCGTGACACGCTTCGGTCTTTCTGCCGAGGTTCTGGCCTTCGACTCTACGAATTTCGACACCCACATCGCGACCACGACCGAGGGCGAGCTCGCCCAACGCGGTCACGCCAAGAGTAAACGCAGCGACTTGCGCGTGGTGGGGCTCGGGGTATTGGTCAGCGAAACCGGACATGTTCCCCTGCTATACCGCACCTACCCCGGGAACAGCTCGGACCAGGAGGTTCTTACCTCGTGTCTGAAGGGACTGGCCCGGTTGCACGACGAATTGGACGCCGCCGAGGGCGGCGCGCGCAAGTCCGGGCGCACGCTCGTGCGCGATGGAGGATTCTGGAGTCCGCAGCTGGAGCTTGAACTCGAAAGCGCCCGCTATCATTCGCTCATCTCCTTGCCGCTGTCGCACGCGGCCTCGGCGAAGGCCCTGAGCTTTGCGGCCGAGCGAGGGCGCATGCAGCCGCTGCGCGGCGAGCTCAAGGACGTGCGCGCGGCGAGGCTGGAGGCGCAGGTCGGCGAACTCGACCGGACGCTGATCGTGGTCGAGAGCCTGGAGCTGCTCCGCGGTCAGAAGCGCGGAATCGCCGTCGCGCTGCGCAAGGCGAAGATCGAGCTGCGCACCATCGAGCGCCGAGTTCAGGCAGGCAAGATCGACCAGCCGACCCTGGAGGCGCGGGTGAAAAAGGCGCTCGCGCGAGAGCACCTCGCCGATTTCGTCGTCACCACCATCGGCGGCAGCACCCGCAAGCCCACGCTGCACTGGAAGGTGGATGCCGCTCTCCGGCACGAGCTGGAGCGCACCCGTCTCGGGCGACGAGTCCTCTGCACCGACCGCAAGCTTTGGGGCACCGAGCGCATCGTCTACGCGTTCCGTGGCCAGTGGAACGTTGAGGAACTATTCCGCCGTTCGAAGAAAGGAGGCTTGGTGCCTTGGGGCCCTTCGTTTCAGCGGGCGGATTCCTCCCTGCGGCTGCACACCTTTGCCACCGTGCTCGGCTTGACTTTGGTAGCGCTCGCCAAGCTGGCGCTCGGTTCGAAGAAATCGGCGCTCGCGCTCATGCGGGAGCTGGGCGATATCAACGCCACCCTCGTGCGCACGAGTACCGGCCAAACGGGGCGCCGCCCGACGGTGATGCTGCCGCCCGAACTGTCGACGGCGCAAAAAAAGGCCGTCAAGCTCTTCGAACTGACCCGCTGGATGCCCACCCTTTCTACAACTATAACAAAGCATCCCGATATCCAGAGCAGAAAGACTTCTGTGCTGGAGAGAAAAGTGCGAAACTCGGGCTAGAGGCCGCCTTTGGATTTGCCGCGAAAGTCCGGCGAGGCGCCGATGATCGAGTGGACCATGGGGTGCGCGAGATGGAGGAAGAACGGCTGGTCGCGATTGGCGCGCAGAAACGCGCTGGCCCTGTCCGTCAGCGTGCGCGTCACGCCGCCCATGTCGTCGGTGGCACCGGCCGGCGTCCCGTTTTCGTAGTATTCGATGCGCCCGGTGTCCGAGCCGCCGAGCGACCCGTAGAACGTGCCGAAGCCCTGTCCGTTGGGCATCCGTTCCGCGATCGGCGCGCGATTCGAGACATCCCACTTGCCGAAGCAGCCCGTGGCGTAGCCCTGGCGTTGCAACAACTCCGCGACGGTGACCTCGCTCGCCGGCATCGACCAGCCGCCGCTGCGCACCGGCTCGCGGCCGGTCAGCAGTGCGGAGCGCGAGGGTCCGCAGACGCATTGAGCGTAGAAGCTCGTGAAGCGCGTGCCCTCGGCGGCGAGCCGGTCGAGGCGCGGCGTGCGAATCGTCTTGGAG
>JAYWEH010000076.1:0-6011 GCA_043780025.1 Deltaproteobacteria bacterium | reverse complement strand
TGGGGCGCCGGCTCTCCGCCGTGGACTAGCATCACCGCGCTCAGCGGGGGCGACCGTTCGCTACCGGCGTTCGGCATCTTCGTGTCGGTGATCGCGCTCGGAGTGCTGCTCGTCGCACCAGCCCTCGGCTGCGGCGCGGCTCTCTTGCTGCAGGTGCTCTGGAACCGTTTGTTCCCCTCGGCGCAGCGTAGCAGTTGGCGCACGGCCCGCGCGGCCTGGGTCAACGGCAGCCTTTGGCTCTGCCTGCGCATCCCGCTCGTGGCACTTTTCGTACACGCCACCGCCACCGTGCGGCACGCCGAGGAGATCCACGTGTCGCCCACCTGGAACCTGATTATCGTGCTCGGCATCTTGGCCGCCGGCGTGATCGCATCGCTCGTTTTTCCCGCTTCACGCGAGCTGTCGCCGAAAACCTCCGAGCCCGCGGCGAAAGCGACCAGCGATCGCGCGGAGCTGCCGGTCTCCGAACGTCTGGATCTCGGCAAGTGAATCCACTCGCAGAGCGGGCCGCGCGCTGGATCTCGATCTGGTTTGGCTGCGGGCTGTCACCGAAAGCGCCAGGCACCGTCGGAACGCTGGGCGCTCTGCCGCTCTATTGGCTGCTCGCGCGCGGGGGTACCATCACGGTGGCGCTCGGAGCCGTCGTCATAACGCTGCTCGGTGTGTGGGCCGCTGGCAAGGTCGCTCGCCAGACCGGCTTGCCCGATCCCCAGATCGTCGTCGTCGACGAGGTCGCTGGCGTGCTGACGGCCCTCAGCTTCGCAGCCCCCACGCCTCTGAGCATCGCCACCGCGGTGCTCTTGTTCCGGCTCTTCGACATCTGGAAGCCGGGTCCCATCCGCTACTTCGAACAGAACCTACCCGGCGGCTGGGGCATCGTGATGGATGACATCGCGGCAGGCCTGTGCGCCGGGGCACTCACGTTCGGCCTGCAGGCGCTCGTCTGGAACTGAAGCGTCAGCGCTCGAAGGTACCCGAGCTCGAGGTTACCCAAGCTCGAGGCGCCTCAGCCCTCGGGTTTGAAGTCCGGAGGCGCCGCGCTGCCAGCACCAAAAAAATAGCTCTCGAGCTCCGTCATCCAGATCCGCTGGCCCGCTTCGCTGACCAGGTCCAGGCGGTACTCGTTGATGAGCATCTTGGAGTGCTCGAGCCACTTTTTCCACGCGTCCTTGGAGACCGAGTCGAAGACACGTTGCCCGAGCTCGCCCTTGAACGGCGGCTTGTCGAGCCCCTCGGCGTCGATATCCAACTTCACGCAATGCACGATCTTGGCCATGATTCACTACTCGAAAGGAGCCCAACGTTCAGCGCGCGTCGTTGGGGCGGGACATGTACCGGAACAAATCAGAGTCAGTCGACATGACCACTTCGGTCTCGGGGGTAACCGACTTCTCGTAGGCCTGCAGCGTGCGCACAAAGGTATAGAATTCGGAGTCTTTGCCGAAGGCGTTTGCGTAGATACGAGTGCCCTCGCCGTCGCCGTCACCCTCGAGCTTCTGCGCTTCTTGATAGGCCTTCGCGAGCAAGATCGTGACGTCTTTGTCGGTCCGCGCCCGGATCTTGGCCGCTTCCTCGGCCCCTTCCGAACGATAACGTTTGGCTTCGCGGTCACGCTCGGCGCGCATGCGTTGAAATACGCTCTCCTGCACGTCCCGCGGCAGATCGGCCCGCTTGATGCGCACGTCCACGACGTGGATGCCGTATTCCTTGGCCTTGGCTCGCACGCGGTCGGTGACCGCCAACATCAAGGGCGTGCGCGCCGTGCCGATGATCTCGCCGAAATGGTGGCTCGAAATCTCACTGCGCATCTCGCTCTTGACGATGTCGTCGAGGCGACGGGCCGCTCTGACCTCGTCCTGAACGGTCTTGAAAAAGAGCAGCGGGTCGACGACCTTCCAGCGCGTGACCGGATCGGCCACGAGCTTCTTCTTGTCGAGCGTCAGGTAGTCCCCCGCCGCTGTGTCTCGGCCGATCACCCGCCGCTCGATTCGGCGCACGTCCTGGACGAACGGCGTCTTGAAGTGCAGGCCAGGCTCGACCGCACTCCAGCGGTATTGACCAAATTGCGTCACGATCGCCTGCTCGGTCTCGTCGATCACGAAGACTGAGCTCCCCCCGATCACCGCCACGACGAACAGCAGCACCAAAACGACGCGAATCATCGTGCACCCCCTGAGGTCTGCGCGGCGGCTACGGGCGGGACACCGGCGGCCATGGCAGCGACTCCGCGCAGCGGCAGGATCGGAACGGAGCCATTGAGCACGCCCTTGTCGATGATGATCTTGTTGCGCAGCGGTGCGAGCACCCGCTCCATCGTCTCGAGGTACAGGCGGTGCCGGGTGATGGATTTGGCCTTCTGGTATTCCGACAACATCGCGTCAAACTTGTCGGCGTCGCCTTGCGCCCGCAGCACGCGCTGTTCCTTGTACGCTTCGGCGGCGCGCACGATGGACTGGGCTTCGCCGCGGGCGCGTGGGACCTTGTCTTCCTGATAGCCGCGCGCTTCGTTGACGAGCTTTTCCTTGTCCTCGCGCGCGCGTGTCACGGCGTTGAACGCGTCTTTCACCTCGTCCGGAGCGTCCACCGCATCCAGCTTGACTTCGGTGATCTCGATGCCGCTCTCGTAGTCGTCCATCAGCACCTGCAAGACTTCGCGTGTTGCTGCCTGCACCTGGGTGCGCCCCGTGGTCATCACGTCGTCGATGTTGGTGCGCCCGACCACGCTCCGGAGTGCCACCTCGGAGGCGACGTGCAACGAAGCCTCGGGCTCCCTCAGCCGGAACAGGTACTTGGTGGGATCCGCGACGCGGTATTGGACGACCATGTGCACTTCGACGATGTTTTCATCCCCCGTCAGCATCAGCGCTTCTTCGTTAATGGTCACCTCACCGTTGAAGCCGACCTCGACGCGGCGCACCTCTTCGATGTTGACGACGTCGACCGACTCCGCGATCGGCACCGCGTAGTGCAGGCCGGGCCCCGCGGTCCTGTGCTCCCGACCGAAGCGCCGCACCACCCCTTGTTCGCCCGGCCCGACGCTATATACGCCGGTCACCACCACCGCGAGCAGCAGCAGCCCCGCGAGAACGGGGCCAAACCGCTTGAGATTGCTCTGCAATGCGTCGGTCACTTCCGCGACGACTTCGGAAATGTTGGGTCCTGACCCATCGTCATCGAAACGGGATCGCATGTTGGTGCCAGCACCCTAGTCGCTCGATTCGAACGAATCGAGCGACAAATGAGATCTCGACCCGGCGCGGGCCGCGCGGCGCTTCAGGAGCGGATGCGCCAGTTGGCCTGGTAGGTCTTTCCCACGGGATCGCAGGTCGGATCGCTCGCGACGAGCTCAGGGCGGCTATTGCGGCAAAAAACGATAGTGTTCTGGCGAAAGCTGCGGCCGAAGTTGATGGCCTCGTCTCGATCGATGCCGTGAACCAACCAAGCGGGCTCGCGCCACACGCCGTCCGGACCATCGTCGATACCGAGGCACTGCTCCACCCGGTAGCAACCGAGCACGAGCAAATCCCTGAGCACCTGGTGCCGGACTTCGTTGATCCGCCGCGGCAGCAGCATGGACCGCGGATTGTAGGCCGTCAGGATTGCAAACGACTGTCGCAAGAGCGCCGGCAGGGTCGCTTCGTCCCGACCGGGCTCACCGTCCATCGAAACGCTGAGCAAACCGGTTTCCGTCGGCAATTCATAGGCCGTGGTGAGGTACGAGCGGAGCAGGAGGGGGTCCATGACAGATCGCGACCTCGGGCATCTAACACGGCCGCCGCCCCGGGGACTAGTCGTCCGTCCTCCCCCCTCCCCCCGAAGCGACCGGTGCTCGCCTCCCCTTACTTCTCGAGCCGGTAGCCCACGCCCCGCACCGTCAGCAAGTGCTTCGGATCGGCGGGATCCCGCTCGAGTTTCGTTCGCAGTTGCATCATGAAGTTGTCGATGGTGCGCAACGTTCCGTGGTGGTGGGGCCCCCAGACGAGGTCTTGAATCTCCGCCCGGCCGAGCACCCTTCCGCCGGCCTGCACGAGGCACCAGAGGATGTCGAACTCGGTGACCGTCAGCGTGATCGGCTCTCCGCCGCGCAGGACTTGCCGGGTCCGCGGGTCGACTTCGAGCTCACCCACGAGGATCACCTCGGAGTCACGCTCCGGCGCCTTCTCGGCGTCTGTGTCGACCGGGCCGGGGCGTTCGCTCGGCGGCTCGCGCAAGGCCGACCGGCGAAATACCGCCTTGATCCGCGCCAACAGCTCCGCGAGACCAAACGGCTTGGCCACGTAGTCCTCCGCGCCGAGCTCGAGACCCATCACGATGTCCATCTCCGCGTCTCGAGCGGACAGCACGATCGTCGGTACGCGAACGCCTTCCGAGCGCAACTGGCGCAATAGCTCGAAGCCGTTGAGCTTGGGCAACATGATATCCAGGATAATCAGGTCAGCCTCCTTGCGCCGAGCGTGCGCGAGGCCGGACTCGCCGTCGTCCGCCACCTGGACGCGATACCCCTCGGCTTCCAGGTTCAGCCGCAAACCGAGCGTGATGCTGGCGTCGTCCTCGATGACCAGGATGCGCTTGCCTGCAGCGCTTTGAGGTTTGATGGCCAGGGCGCCTTCACTCATGCGCTTCACTCGTCCCGCTCATGCCGGATCCACCTTCGCGACTGCCGTGCCCACGCGCTCCCGTGCCAAAGCCGGTAACACAATCGTAAAGACGCTGCCATGGCCCGGCGCGCTGTGCAGCTCGATGCGCCCGCCATGCGCCTTGACGACGTGTTTGACAATCGCGAGCCCGAGCCCCGAGCCTTCCTTGTCGCGCGAGAGGCGATCATCGACGCGATAGAACTTTTGAAAGATCCGCTTGTGCTCGCGCGCCGCGATGCCGATGCCGTTGTCTTGCACGGAAATTCGCACATGGCGAGCATTCACGCGCACGCTGAGCAGGATGACTGCCGGATGGCCGCCATATTTGCTGGCGTTCGTGAGGAGGTTCAGCAAGGCGTCGCTGATGGAGGCTCGTTCACCCCACAGGGCCGGCAGCTCATCTGGCAGATCGAGCGTGACCTGGGCGTTCTGCCGTTCCCTCACGCCCTCAAAGGCGCGCATCGTGTGCTCGAGGATGCTCTGCACGTCCGTCTGCTGCATTTGATACTGACGCCGCCCGCTCTCCATGCGACCCCAATCCAACAGCCGGACGATCAGGTCCTGCAAGCGAGCACCTTCTCGGTTCAGGCCCGCGATGCAGGTGTCCAGCGCTTCCGGGTCGGTACGCCGCATCGCCAGCGTCTCCGAAAATAGCCGGATCGACGTGAGTGGGGTGCGCAGCTCGTGCGAAACTTTGGAAACGAAATCGCTCTGCAGCAGCGACAAATTGGCCTCCCGGCGCACGAACACCCAGACCAGGCTCACTCCCGTCACTGCAGCGCCGCTCAGCGCCAGCACCAGAATGCCCATCAAGACATTGAGCTCGGGTTCCCCGAAAAACAGCAGCAAGACACCCACGGCGAGCAACATTCCCGTCGGTACGATCACGAGGCTCACCAAGAGGAGCACGATGCGGCGGTAGCCGAAAGTGATGATGTCGCGAGCCATGTATCGAGCCGGAAAGCCGAAGGGCGTTGGGGAGACGACAGTGGGGCCAAGGCACGGGCGTTCCCGGCCGGGTCACGCGTGCCTCGGGTCTATCCGGGCGATCCTAGCAGAAAATCAGTGTTCTAGCAGACCCCGGAGCACGCGCAGGAGTTCGGCGACGCTCCACGCTTGGGCGGGGCAGCCGCCGAGGCGGTGGGGTGGATCGCCACTGGCGACCTGCGCCAGCTGCCCGATTACGGGCCCCGCATCCGAGAGCTGCTCGAAGGCGTGGCGCAGCTCGATCTGCAGCTCGAAGTCATTGGGCTCGAGCGCCAGCGCAGCGCGCGCGTAAAAGCCGAGCAAGAACACCCAGGCTGTGCCCTGATGGTACGCCGCGCGCCGCTCGTGCATGGGGCCCCGGAAGTCACCGCGGTAGTCCGGATGGCG
>JAYWEH010000075.1:0-30040 GCA_043780025.1 Deltaproteobacteria bacterium | reverse complement strand
CGCCCCGTGCAGCGCGAGACGACGCGCGGGTCGCCGAAGGACTTGAAGTAGACGCGCTCGGTACCTTGGATCTGCACGTAGCGCCGAAGCCTTCGTCGGGCGCTCACCGTGTCGAAGCTGATGGTCGAGACCCGCACGCGCTCGCGGACCTCGACGGCTTCGCGATCGAGCGGCAGGAGCCGCACCGTGTACGACGGCACGTAGACAAAGCGCGCGAGATCGCCCTTGCCGTCCCGCAGCACCTCCCAGAAGGCGTTACCGGTGACCTCGAGGTCCTGGCGCATGCGTCGGCGCAGGTCGACGAACGAATGGTCGAAGCAGCAGAAGTCGAAGAACGCCTCGAGACGTGCCCGCTCGACACGAGCGAGCTGGCGGAGCTCGACGAACCGTGTGGCGACCTCGTCGGCGGAGGGCGTGAGCGGCATGCCCTCCGGCAGCGTGCCGGCGTCGCGCGCAGTGATGCGCTCCAGCATCAGCGCGTCGGACACCTTCTGACGTGCGTCCTCAGCGTCGAAGTCGATAGCCGGCTCGAAGCGGTAGCCGAAGCCATCGATGTTCGTGGCGTACGAATCGACGTTCTGCCGGAGCGAGTTCGAGTGCTCGACCAGGAGGCAGAGTGCTTCGGGATCGTACGGCGGCTGCAGAGCACCGGCGGCGGCGAACGCCGTCGAGGATTCCTCGCCGCCCGGGCGGCTTGCGGGATCCTGCACGCGCGCGCCGACCACGACCGCCTTGAGGATGGTCTGCATGCTGCGCTCGGCCTCGTGCACCGCTTCTGGCGTGGTCACGGGGCGGCCTCTGCGTAGGCCACGAGCCCGGTCGGTCCGAACGAGAGTGCCCGCACGGTCAGCCCGCGCTGGCGCAGCGCCTCACGCGCGGCGTCGCGCAGCCCGTCGTCGCTTGCCGCAGTTACCTCGAGCTTCGGCCCGGGTTCGGGGGCTTGGCCTGCGCCGCGCAGCAGGAAGACCGTGACGATGGACCGCCTCATGTCAGCTCCTGAAGAGAGTTACGGGGAGTCGCGGACGCAGGAGTCGATGTCGTCGCAGCTCGCTACGTTCGCCACGCACTCGGGCTCAAGGGACACCACGCCGGATGCCTCGGCGTCGCGACACACGGCGACACACGTTGCACCCGCGTCGGTGGGCTCGGCCTCCGGGCAGCCCAGCGTTGTGAGTCGACGGCATGCGCGCCCGCAGGCATCGTCGTCGCCCGCGTCCACAACGTTCTCAGGACCGACGGGCGTCGACCGACAGCTCGCGCAGCCGACTAGTGTGGCCATCACCAACGCGAGGGCGAGTAGCGGTCTCATGGGTCCACCGCCCAGAGGTCCGTGGCCGTAGCCATCCGCGCCGCAGTCAGCCGGGCGAAGCCCTGGTCGCGCCAGGCCGTTCCCCACGAGTTGACCACCTCGAACTCGCCGCCGTCGTAGCCGACGACGCACATGGCGTGGCCGCCTACGGGAGCGCCTTCCGCCGGTCCGATGACGTGCGGCCCAGCGTCGGCGAGGAAGGCCAGGTCAACGTCCATGCCGAACACGACGGGCTTGCCGGCCGCGACGGCGACGCGGATCGAGTTCAGGTCGCCGCTCGCGATGCGGTAATAGCCGCGCGGGCCGCGCCAATCGTAGGCGGCACGGTACGACTTCCACGACGGGTGATCGTTGACGTGCCGCGTGTCGAAGGGCCACAGATGCTCTGCAGGTCGACCGAACCGCACGACGCCCTGGGCGCAGGTGCGTAGGTACGTGCCGGCGTCCTGATGTTCGGCGTCGTGCATCGCCCGCGCGTTGAAGTAGACGAACAAGCGCGAGGCCACCTCCGTCGACTGGCGCCCGTCGAGGTGATCACCGACCCGCAGCGCTTGAACCCACGCATGCGCCACGCACGACTGGGTTGCGCCCTGGTTGAGCACGGTGTCGACCCTGGAGCGAAGGGAGGCGGCGTTCGGAGGCGCTGCGCCGAGCGCCAGGCGCTCAAGGTGCCAGTCGCGCTTGTCGACCGGATCTCGCAAGTACCCGAGCCCGCGATGCGCAGGGGCGACGGTCACGACACCACCTCACGCGCCTTGGCGATTCCCTCTTCGGCCGCCGCGGCGACGCGCTCGACCGAGGCGCGGTCGACAAAGCCCTGCGCGAGCACGTAGGCGATAGCGACAGCGCCAGCGACCCCCGCACGCACGGGGGCTTCGATCTGCAGGACGACCGTGAGGATCGTCCCGACGGTCACGGCCAGCTTGCGAGACAGAAGCTTCTTCATGGTGTCCTCCGAGCCAGGCGGACGACTCAACGTCGTGCGACCCGTTGGGCCAGACCGCGAGCGGCTCGCCGGAGCAAAGCCCGAGGACTCACCTCACCGGGGACACGCACGCAGGTGCTCGCGACGGGCCGCACGAAGTAATGGAGGCGAGGCGCTTGGCCAGCTTGCGAGGAGGCAGTCCACCTGGGCACCGTGCATCTGGACCGCGCGCCTCGCCTCCAGGTCGGGCAAAGCGCCAGCGGCTCGGCGGCGGGGACAGGTCAGTAGGCGATGGCGGCCCCGCACGTCGCGCACGTGGACGAGGCGATCCCCAACGACGACGTCGGGAAGAGATGCACCTTGGCCGGGTCATGCGGGAGGACGAGCTTCACGGCCTTGACGCCACCCTGAAGAACGCCGCTCACGAAGAGAGTCCCGACCTCGCGCGCGGCAACCCACACGATGTTGTGCCTGCCTTGGTCGTCAACCTCGAGGCTGCCCGAGACGGCGGTGTCCACGCTGAACCCGGCGTAGCTCTCGTAGGACGGGTCGTCGAAGATGGAGACGATGGAGGAACCAGATGATGGGGGCGCGGTGTGCTTCGTGAACTTGTCGAGCTGGTACGCGCTGCCCGTCAGCGCCGATGGGGCAGCGGGGAGCCAGCCGTTCTTCGCCGAGCACTCGTGGCAATACCTCGTGATCATTCGGCCATTGTCTACGACTGCCCCAGCACGCGCACGCCGATCTCGCCGGCCCTCGGCTTGTCGGCCTGGCGCTCCCGCCACCGCGGCGCGCATCACCCCATCAAACGCTGCAGCTCGGCGACCCGCTTCTCCAGCGTCGCGAGCGCCGCCTGCCCCCGCGTGACCTGCTCGTCCGTCATCGCGTCGAGGTCGCTGCGCCGAAACAGCAGGCGCCCGGTCTCCTCGTCGCGCAACGCTCGCAAGCACGTCTCGATCGCCTTGAGCACCTCCGGCGTCCGCTTGCGGCCACGTCCGGAGGCAGCCTTGCTGCGTTCATCTTCTTTCTGAATGAGGGTGCGTAGCTTCTGCACGCTGAGCTTGCCGTCCACGGCCTTGGTCGCGAGGCGCTCGAGCGTCTCGGGCACCTTGACGCGCAGCAGCTCAACGCGGTGGCTCGGTGGCAGCCGATTGAACGTCGCCGCACGCGGGAGCCCCTTGGTCACCGCCGCCATGCGCAGCGCGTTCCCGAGGAACGTGCGACTCACCGGAAAGTCCATCGACTCGCAGCGCTCGATCAGGAGCCGCAGCGAAGCGTGCTTGTTGGGGCTGGCGGAGAAGTACAGCTCGGGATCTCCGTCGTAGAACTCCTGGAGCACGTACCGGCCCACGTCATCCATTCCGCGCGTGACCGTCTTGGCCAGCACGTCGCGAATGTGAGAGACGCTTCGCTCGACCAGGTCCCGGTCAACCTTCTCGGCCGACCTCGGCAGCACGACCAGCGTCGCGGGCACACCCTCGCCGGCCTCACGCTTCGCGAGGGCGTTCTTTCGCTCTGACATATCTCGACTCCCGAGCCGCTCGTGATGGTTCGAAGGCGACTTCAGTGCGGCAGGGTAAGATTCGTTCGCGAACTAGCCAAGTACCCGCATGCCGATCTCACCCGTCCTCGGCTTGTCGGTCTGTCGCTCCCGCTGACATGCGAGCGCGACCGCCCAGAACTTGTCGGCGTGACCGCGAGCGTTGCGCTCGGCATCGAAGCTGACCTTCCCCGAGGGGAGCACGCGCCGCTTGATCGCGTGGATCTGCGCAACAAGCTCGCGCTCGCGCGGCATCGTAACGTCCCGGCGCTGCAGTAGGATCTTGAAGTCCGTGGCCCAGCGCTCCTTGGCTTCGTTGGTGAAGTTCTCGCCGACGACCTGCGGAAAGTCGCGCGTGAGGTTCTCGGCGAGGTTCATGCCGATGCCGCTGCGGTCGATGGACAGCCTCGCGACCGGCAGCGTCCCGAGCAGGCGCCGCAGCTCGGCCTCTTGCTCAGCGAAGGGCGTGCCCTCGAAGCTCTTGAGCATGCGGCAGGTGAATCGCCCCGCGACCTCCTCGAACACGGCCAGCTCGGAGCGGTCGCGCGTGCGGCCGACGTCGAAGCCCGCAACGATGCGGCCCTCGGGGGCGCGCACGCTGGTCGGCTCGTCGCAGAGCACGAGGTCGTCGCTCGTGCACGGCAGGATGAGCTCGTACGGGTAGAAGCTGTAGGTCTCGTCGACGTAGCGACCTTCGAACTCCTGCTGGAAGTCGTCGAGCGGCAGCGAGTCGAACTGCTCGATCAGCGTCGGACGTCCGAACTTCGCGACACGCTCCTCGGTCGACAGGTTGGGCGCCTCGGCGCTGGCAGCCTTCACGTCCGCGCAGAAGAAGCGGCACAGCCACCACGGCACGAGCTGCCTGATGTGGTGCGGATACTTGCGCAGCTCCTCGTTCGCGATCTCCCAGAAGATGCCGCGCCGGCCGAGTGGCGTGCTGCAACCGGTGAGCTGCCCGTTGGAGCGCAGGATGAGCGCCGTCGAGCCTCGGTACACCTCGCGGTCGTTCACGTAGTGGGCGAGCTCGTCGAGGTAGACGTCGCCCTTCTTGCCGCGTGGCGCCTTCGAGGGATGGGACAGGATGCGCGAGAGCCGCTTGTTCGTGCCGTTGGACTCGAACGAAAGCTCTGTCTTCGAGTCCACGACGAGGCGCTTCTGGTAGGCGAGCGGCAGCTCTTCGTAGACCTGGCGCGCGACCAGGATCTTCTCCTTGGCGTCGTCGAGGTTGTAGCTGACGAAGACAGCCGTGTGCTTCTCGCGCAGGTGGCAACGCGCGAGCGCCTCCAGCGCGAACAGGAACGAGAAGCCCACCTGGCGGCTCTTCGTGACCCAGCGAAACCGAGAGCGGTTCTGCAGGAAGTTGAGCTGGTACTGCTCGAGCGCGATCGGCTCGTCGTCGTACGACAGCAGTCCCTCGGCAAAGCCCCACTCGGTGCCGAGCCAGTCGGCGAACTCTTCCTCGGTGCGCTTCACAATCCCGAGCGTCATGCCGCCCTCCGCGGACAGGTCGCGAGCGACCTTGCCTTCGTCGCCCGCGGAAGCCTGTATGGGCTGGTCCGCCAATCCGAGCTGCCAACGGGAGAGCCGCCATGACCGCCTACGCCGACACCATCTCGCGCCCCGCGCGCACGCTCACCGAGAGCGAGCAACGCCTGCTGCTCAAGGTCACGGGCCAACGCCTCGACGGGTTCCGCGACCACGTCATCTACAGCCTCGCCCTCGGCGCCGGGCTGCGAGAGCACGAGATCCTCGCGCTCGACGTTGGGGACGTGTTCGACAACAGCGGCCACGCGAAGCGACGCCTCGCGCTTCGCGTCTTCAAGCGTGCGAGTCAGGACCCCGCGCCGCAGGAGGTCCTGCTTCCCGATGTCGTGCGCGCCAAGCTCGACAAGCTTCTGGCCGGGAGGAAGCACGCCGGGGAGACCATCATGCCCGGCACGCCCATCTTCGTGAGCCGGCTCGGGCGACGGCTCTCCGCGCGCCAGCTGCGCCACGCGTTCGGCGTCTGGCAGAAGCGCGCCGGCTTCGATCGCCGGTTCAACTTCCACGCGCTGCGTCACACGGCGTGCACGAACCTCTACCGGGGCAGCCGCGACCTTCGGCTGACCCAGCGCTTCGCCCGCCACAAGTCGGTGCTGACGACGAGCATCTACACGCACCCCTCGGACGAGGAGCTGCTCCGCTCGGTCCAGGGTCTCATCTGCTGAGGGACCGGCTCGCGGGTGCTCCGCCGTCCGCGCCGTGCCCTTTTGAACCGCCGTGCTCAGTTCTGAGGGCACTCGCACGTTGAAACCAAACAGGCCCCCGTGCTCAGTTCGGTCGAGCGCGCTCGATTCGTAAATCCAGGGCCGCTCAGTTTCCTGAAATTGACCCCTCTCGAAAGCGGCCCCTGGCACTGCGCCGGGGGTATGTGGCTGTGCGAAAAACAGACCCTCCCCCCCTACCTGCGGCAGGTGGTAGGCAGGTGCCGGCCTCGCGCGGCCCGGGTGTGCCAGCAGGTTCCGGGGCGAGTGAGAGCAAGACGAGTTGGCGACGCAGGGAAAGCGGCCATTCGCGACCGCGCCGGAGCCGCCGAGAAGGCCCCACAAGTCCGCTAGTTTTTGCAGTGAAGCGGCCGCGAACCGCCGCTTTTCTCTCTTAGCGGCGGTTCGGCCTCGAACAGTTCCGACGTCGGAACTGTTCGCCTGTCGGGCCCACGCTCGCGCTGCTGCTCCGATGGCGCTCACGCTCCGTCCTCCTGGCCGTCCGCGCGACGTGAGCCAACGTCGGCGCTGCCACGCGGGGACACGACGCCGAGGCGCTGCTCGATGCGTTCGACGGCGCGGAGCAGCTGCACCTCGATCAGCGCGTCGTCCTCGGAATCTTCGGCGTCCATCGCCAGGGCAAGCGCGCGGGCGAGGCGCACCAGGTCGCGGACCTCGCTGGTCAGGATTTCGTTCGATTCCCTGGCCAGGGCCTCGTGGGGGGGCGGCGGGGGCTCATTCGCCAAAACCGAGCGGTCGGACGCGCGAGCTTCCGTGTTCTGATTTGCCTGCTCAGTTTTCGCGACCGTGACTCCGTGCACGTCGATCACTCCCGACATGTCGCCCGTGGCCTCTCGCTGATCGCGCAGCATCCGCGCGTAGCGTTCCTGGAGGCTGTCGAGCGACAGGATGGCGCGCACCTCTTGGCGCGAGTCGGCGCCGCCGAGAATGAACGCCTTCAGGCGAGCGAGCGTGTTCACGTCGGTCGGGTTGTCGGAGCGGACGCGGCCCTCCTCGAGAGCCTTTTCGAAGTTCAGCAGGAAGTTGTCGATCATCTTCACGAGGCGATCCTCACCGACCGCAATCGCCTCGGCGCGCAGCTCGATGAGCTTGTCCTCGGTCCGGATGGCGACGCGTGTCGTGGTCTCCTCGCGCCGCCGCAGGCAGTTGTGGCTCTTGGCGTAGCTGGCGATGACGCTCGGAGCGACGCCGTAGCGCTCCGCAAGCTGGCGGTAGCTCGGGTACACCGTCGTCGTCGCGCCGTTCTCAAGAACGTTCACCTCGCCGAACACCAGCAGCCGATCCAGCTCCTCGTACGAGATGAGCGGGGCCTCGGCCTTGCGAGGTCGCCCTGGCTTTCGTTTGGGTTCGCTCGGCACCGAGACGGGCGTGCTCTCTGCGGCCGCGGCGGGAACGGCTTGGGCTGGTGCGGGCTCTGCGACCACCGGCGCCGACTCCTTCTCCTTGAGCGTGATCGGTTCGATGATCTTGCCGGCCTGGAACGCCGCCTTCCGCTCGACGCAGCGATGCTGTTTCGCGAACGCGGCCACAAGGCTCGGCGCCACGTCGAACCGCTTTGCAACGTCCCGCTGCGAGAGCCAGACACGAGTCTCTGTTCCATCGACGCCGACGACGAGCTCGCCTTCGACCAACAGGCGGTCGGCCTCGTGATACGGCATTCGCGGCCCGTCCTCGCGACGTGGTCGGCCTCCCTTTCGCTGCTTTGGCTCGCGCTTCGCCATCTCGCCTTTCAGAAGCCGCTGGCGAGCAGCGTCGGGGACTGGACGAGGAGCGTGCGAAGGCGCCGGAGCACGCGAGTGCGCTGCCGTTTCAGCCGCTGGTACATGCGCTCGCGTTCGAGGTCGTCGCCGGGTGCGACTCGGTCTACGTAGCTTCGAAGCAGCTCGCGTCGGAGCACAGTGGCTGCCACCACCTCGAGGCCGCTCTGCGGGATGCCCTCCTCTGCGGCCCGCTCGAGCAGCAGCGCCAGGTCGAACAGCGCCTCGTCGGTCGTCTCGAGGCGGCGCGCGTTGATCGACTCGGTGCCGAACATCGCCAGCTCGTCGACGTCGGTGCTCGGGTGCTGCTGCTCGCGCTCCTTGCGCAGGAAGGCGAACACCTGGCGTTCGGTGCGCTGTCGGAGCCGCATCGCCACGCGGTCTGCGTGCTCGTGCACCGGCAACTCGCCGAGTGCCGCCAGGAACGCGGTCACCACGACCTGGTCGAGCTCGTCGCGAGGCACGGCATCGCTGACGAGTCGGTGCCGGAGCCGGCTCAGCATCGGGTAGTAGGCGACCAGCAACACCGTGGCCCACAGCGACTCGTTGCTCGCCTGATGTTCGGCAAGGAGCGCGCGCGTGAGCGCATCCCGCTCCGGATAGGTGTGCTCGCGATCATCCGAGAGCGCGGCCAGCACGGAGACGACGTCGGCGTGCACGGCCAGCGTCGGCTGCCGAGCGCGAGCGTCATCGAAGACCCGGCCAGGTGCGGCGAGCGCGTGGCGCCGCAGTTGCTCGATGACCGAGCGAAGGGTAGTGCTCATCGGTCCCGCCGTTCCCACCACTCGCGGACGAGCTCGAGAAAGTCCTCGAGCTGCATCGTGACAAGCGGCGTCGCGTGATCGTCCTTGCAGACCGTGATCGGCCAGCGTCCCGGTGGGCAGGCCGCCAGCGCCTGACGCATCGCCGCGCGGACGTTGGTGCGGTGGTGGTGCTTGGCCTCGACCCAGAAGCAGGGCACCTCGACGTCCGCGGCTTCCTCGCCGTTGCGGCACTGGAGCCCGCGACGGACGCCTGCGTCGGGCATTACCTCGCGGAACCGGTGAACCAGCTCGCGTTCAAACGCAGCGCCTTTTCGGCGGGAGTGCGCGCCGCTCATGACAGCACCTCTCGAACGAAGTGAGCGCGCAGGCCGAGCCGCTTGGCCTCACGGAGCTCGCGTTCCATGCCGTTGGTCACGACGTTGCCGTAGACCCGGACTTCGTCACAGGTGGCGAGCAGCTCAAGGCAGAGCGCAAGGGCCAGCTCGCGATCCGTGGTCTCATTGAGGAGTTGCGGCAGGTATAGGTGAGGCGCCAACGGGACGACGCCCTCTGCGATCAATCGCCGGCTGATGCGGCGGACCACCTCCGTGTTGCCGCGCGGATCATCTGCATATGGATGGCAGACATAGACCCGCCGGCGACGTTCGCGCTCAAGCCGACGCAGCTTGACCAGCTCTGCAGCCAGGTAGTGCATTCCGTCGAGCATCTCGGCGTAGGCCTCACTCGGATAGTTGCGCCCATCGACGACCTTCCAGTTCCCGTACTGACTCCGTCCCATCTGCAGACGTGCGAGCAGAGCGTCGATGATCTGGCGCTCGTCGGCCTCGAGTGCCGCCACGCCCGCGCCACAGGTCATGCGCTCTCGGAGTCGGCGGGCCAACTCGAGCGCGAGGCGAGCGTCTGCGAGTGCTCGATGTGGGCGCGGGCGAAGCAACCCAAAATGCTGGGCAAGTGTATCGAGTGAGAGGGATGCCACCTCACCCGTTGCGAACAGCGGCCACGCGAGACTGGCCGTATCGAGTCGGTGATAGTCGACGCGCGGCAGCAACAGTCCGGCGCGACGAAAGCCTACTTCCAGAAAGCCCCAGTCAAACGTCACGTTGTGACCAGCGACCAGCGCCCCGTCGAGCAACGGATCCATCGACAGCAGCGCATCGCGCAAGGTGCCTGCGCCTTGCCATGCTTCACTCGAGAAGCCGCACACGGAGAGTGCCTCAGCATCCGCGGTGTCAAGGTGCTCTGGCGCTACCCTGGTTTGATACTCAGACTGGATATCGAGGGTGTGCAGGTCGACGCGAATCGCTGCGACCTCCACGATTTCGTGTCGCGTTCGATCGAGCCCCGTCGTCTCAATATCCACGAAAGTAACTGCCTGGATCGATCGCGGAGTCTTCGCGCCGGCTTGCGCCACAGATCGCGTGCGTTGAGACCCCTCGGGAATGTGAGGCGGCGGCAACATCATCGGCAACATCACGCCACCTCCTTCGCCCAGAAGCGCGGTGAGTGCGTCTTGTCGGCGTGGGCCTCGAGCTCGGCCTTGAGCAACGAGACCCTCGGCTTTTCGAGCTTCTTGCCGAGACTCTTGAGCAGCGCGTCGAGCGCCTTCTTGTCGATGGAGCCGAGCTTCGTGAGCAGCTCCTCGCGCGTGAGCCCGGAGGCGTCGCCGAGCAGCGTGAGCGTCGGCTCGATCGGGTAGTCGAGCGTCGTGGTCGCGTACATCCGGTAGCGGACGCCACCGAGGACAAGCTGGTCCTGGTGCTTCAGGTGCGTCTTGAGGATGCGCTCGAGCTCCTCCTTGCGTGCGTAGAGTGCCTTCGAGAGTCGAGCGACCTCCTCGCGTTCGCGGGCCACGGCTTCGAGATCGGCGAGGTCTTCGCAGAGGAACTCGCGCTTGCCGACGAGCGCATCGGCGTAGGCCGGGCACTGCTGGCGGTGGTCGCAGTAGCTGCAGTTGGCGTTGAGACGAGCCGGGTACGAGCTCGTAGTCTCCGTCTGTCGCCCGAGCGTCTCGACGTAGGCCAGGGCGTCAGCCAGCTGCTGCGACGTGCGCGTCGTCTGCTGCCGGATGCCGTGCCGCAGCATCCAGAACGTGAGCTTGACCTTCTTCACCCACGGCCACAGGCGCTGCGCAGCGATGTGGTAGAGGCTCAGCTGCAACGAGGTGTCGACCTCGTCGCGCATGAAGAGCATGCGATTGGTCTTGTAGTCGATGACCTCGACGGTCTCGTCGTCGATCCAGTCGACGCGATCGATGAAGCCGAGCACCGTGAACGGCCCGACCGGGAGTCGGAACTCCTTCTCGACCGCAAGCACGTCGCGGTGATCGATCACACCCTGCTCGCGGATGAACTCGCGCAGGATGTGCAGGCCCTCCTCGAAGACGTCGACGCCGACGAGTCCCTCGGCGGTCCACGCCTCGCGATAGATCTCGAGAGCGCGTTCCTCGGACAGCGGACCCGTGCGCTCGTCGTCGAGCACTTCCTTGACCAACCGCTCGAGGACGGCGTGCACGAGCTTGCCAAAGCGAAGCGGAAGCCCGGGCTCGGCCTGGCGCTTCTCGATGTAGTGCAGCCGGTAGCTGAGCGGACATTGCTCGAACCGACTGAGTCGCGAGTACGAAAGATGGGTGTTGCGAAATGGTTCGGTGGTCATGAGCGCTTCTCCGGGCGCTCTGGGCGCTCATGGTTTGGGGTCTTCTCGAACGCGACGATGTGTGAGCCTGGGAAGACCGAGAGCACGCGCATCAACGTCGCGGCGTGCTCGGGCGTGATCTCCTTGCGCGGCTGGCCCGTGTAGGCGGGAACGAGCCACAGCTCGCCGTAGGTCTCGGAGTGCAGCTGAACCTCGACGCCGAGCGCCTTGAAGCTCTCGATGTCCTCGGTCGTGAACCCGCGGAGCTGATCAACGTCGATGGCCGGTGCAGCGTCCGACGCGGTCCTCGGCAGCGGTGCTGGCTTCAGCGTGGGTGCGGGCTGCTCGACCTCGGGAATCTGGTTCCCGAAGAGGTCGCGCGCTGCCAGACGCGGCTCAGGCTTCGGTGTCTCCGTCTCCGTGACGATCGGCAGCGAGCGGACGCCATCGCGAGCGGGCTTCGAGCCGTTGGCCTTCAGCCACTCCACGCACATGAACTCGTCGGGCAGCGCGCAGGCGCCGTTCGCCACGTAGTGGACGCAGCGCTTGCCCTCGCCGCGCACGTACTTCTCGCACGTGATGCCGGGCGGGCGTTCCGCTGCCGGCGTCGGTGCTGGCTTGATGAGATCCTTGAGTGCCATCCGCGTTCCTGGCCGGCGCACTTCGGCGTCGGTGTCTTGGAAACGCGGGCTCGCTCAGCGGGATGGGACAGCCGGGGGACGACTGCCGACGAACTCGTACGCCTTGGCCACGTTCAGGACCACGGTGCGGCGACGGTCCTCCTCGGGGCCGAACATCATCCGCTCGGAGCGTGCCTGGACGACCTCGCGGAAGTGCAGCCAGCCGAAGTGGAAGAGCCGGCGCATGTCGCGGGCGGCGAGCAGCGACCGCTTCGCGCGAAACATCGCGGGTGCCGCTGACTCGAGGTGCAGCGCAACGAAGCTGTCCCCACTGCGGAGGTAGTGTTCGCGCACCTTGAGCGTGCCGTCCTCGATGCAGAGCAGGATCTCGAGCACGAGTTTCGGTAGCGCGTGCCGAACATCCTCAGCGTGAGCGCGCTGGTGGTTCATCGTGCGCATCAGCCGCGTGGACGAGACGCGGGACATGAGCCCCGCCTGCGTGAGCCTCGCGGCCAGGCGTTGAAACTCGAGCACGAGGGCGTCGCGCTCTTCGTTGTTGGGGAAAGGGATCGGGGCGTTGTCAGGGGTATTGTCGTTCATGCCCGGGAAACGCGAACTGCCCCGTCCTCATGGGACAGCGCCCGAGGTCTTGGACGAAGTGGCGCCGCGAGTTTCGGGAAGACCGTCGCCGCTGCGCTGCTTTCCCCTGCAACCATAGGTAGTTGCGCCGCTGTGGACACGGGCCGCTGTCCAGCGAGTAGCACCACAGGTGCATCACGAGAATTTTTCTCGGCTCGAAGTCGCTCTCAGAAAAAACGAAAGTGATTCTAGATAGACCTACTCGAATAAATCAGTCCACAGAGAAGAAGAGATAGATAACTATCTAAATTCAAAGAGAGAACTTGTGGCCAAACAGGCTGTCCCGGACAGGCCCCGAGCGGCCACCGCGGCCATGGGTTGAAGCGTGTCCAGGAGTTCGAGGCTCGCTGTGACGATCGCGGGAGGCGCGGAGGGCCCCGCGTCACCGCCACAGCTCCATCCGCAGGCCGCGTGCGTCACTGGGTGAAACGCCGGGGATGACGATGGCCGAGCCCGCCGCCACGCGTTCGGCGGTCCAGCACGCGACGCACGCATCGAGGAGGTCGTCCGCCTTCGTGCCCTTCGGCAACCTCGTGCCCAGCAACTCGATCGGCGACACGAAGCCGAGGGCCTCAAGCAGCGTCGCGCGCTCGGCCCGCCCCGCGACCTTCTTCTTCGAGTGGATCATCGGCTTGCCGCCGTTCGCCTCTGCAAAACACAGCTCGGGATGCACCTCGACCACGGCGCTCTGGGTCGCGGGGACCAGCAGACTGTCCACCTCATCGATCTTCGGCAGAATGCCAAAGGTCTGCTGCGAGATGCCCGGGGCGGTGGCGACGCCTCCGCGGTTGGCAATGCAAACGACCTGATAGCTGCCCCGGGCGCGGAAGGCCGCCAGCGCAGCCCGAGTCGGCGCAGAGAAGACGCTCGGTGCCCGTGTGCCGAGGAGCTTGCGAGCGAGAACTTCGCACGCTCGACCACCGGCGCTCGCAGTCGCGAGCAGGCCGATGGGCACGTCGACCGCGATCACCGCTGGCTCCTCCGGGAGTGACAGCACCGCACGGAAGTCCGACACCACGCGGGCGAGGTGCGTACCCGCGTTCCGGTCGCGCAGCACGACGACCCAACCCGCTCGGCACCCGTCGACGCCGGCCACCCAACGAGCCGTCGATACCGGGTTTGTAGCCACCGCTGCTCTATAGCGCGAAGGGGGATGGGGGAGAGGGATCCCGGAGCCGGGCGCGGTTCCCACCCTGGATCCCACCATCCCCTCGCCACGCAGGCTGCTCTTGTGCTCGCGGATGAACCGCGGGCCGCGAGGAGAGCAGCCCATGCGTTCTACGTCCACCGAGTTCCGTTGCAAACAGTGCCAGGCCCTGCTGGCGAAGCAAGACCGTGATGGCTTGTCGATCCGTCGCGGCGACATGCAGACCACGGTGACCGGCACCGACTTCACCGTCGCGGTCACTTGCTACCGCTGCAAGACGCTCAACGTCGCGACGTCGCCGCGCACGCCCACGCCGACGCCCGTGCAAGCCGCCCCGAACGCGAACGCCGCGTAGCTCGGCGTCGCTCCTTCACCTCGAGTCCACCGAGCGCTTGACGCCCTGATTCGGCCCCAACGAGCGCGTGACGCCAGCCGGGAAGGCGACGCGTCATGCGCGCAAGCTGGGAGGCTCTCCACGCGAGCCTCAGTCGTTCGATCCGTACTCTTCAGGCAGACCAGGCGTTCCACGAAGCTCAGCAGCGGCATCCGGCCTTCGCCGGGTTCGGCGATCCCGGAGCGCTCGTCGCGTTCCTCACGAGCAAGCAAGGGGACCTCGATCAGAAGGACCGCCTCCTCGCGACGCTGGTGACGCTTGTGCAGCGCCGCGACCACCAGGAGGTTGCGAGCGCGCTGCTCTGGCTCGGGCTCTGGCCAGGGCTCGATGCTGCGTATCGGCGCCGGCTCAAGCACTTTGGCCGGCGTCCCGACGAGCTCGTCTCCGAGCTTGCGGACGCGTTCACCGCGCTCGTGGAGCGGCTCAACCTCGGCTCCGTCACCCGCGTTGCCGCGACGTTGGTGCGGAGCACCGAGCGCGACGTGATGGACGGTCGCAAGCGCGTGTGGGCCGAAGCCGAACGCATGCGTAGCGATCACGCCGAGCCCCGCGTCTTCGATGAGTTCGTTCGCGGCTCCAACGTGGAAGCGGTTGCGGCCGACCATTGGTCCGAGCCGCGCACCGACTCGGTCCTCGGCCTCCTGCCCGGCTGCTCGGTGGACGACGACGTGACGACGCTGCGCGCCTGGCTCGAGCCTGTGGTCGGCGAGGACACCGAGCTGCTGATCGCGGTGCTCGTCCTCGAGGAAACGCAGCGCGAGGCCGGCGAGCGCCTCGGCCTGTCCCACGAGGCCGCTCGCAAGCGCTTTCAGAGAGCAGTTGGCCGCGTGCGCGAACACCTCGCGAGCGGGCTGTCCCAGTCGGCTGAAGCCGGCCGCGTTTGAGAGAGCACCAGGGCGATGAGGCCCCGGAGGAGTCGAGCGATGGAGAACCACCACCAGGAGGACCGAGTCCCCGACAGCACACACGACGAGTTCGTGCGGCTGCCAGGGCTCTTCCGCCGCTGGGAAATCGAGCAGGTCGTCGATCCCGGTGCCGACTTTCACCTCGAGGAGGCGGGCGACGCCTCCGACGGAACGCCGCTTTTCGCCGTGTACCGGCGCGAGCGGAGCAACCCCAACCAGCAGAAGGAGCAGTGACCAATGGCATCGAGCATGTGGCAGCAAACCGAAGAGATGGCGAAGAAGCACGATCAGGGCGGGAGCCTCTGGCTCAAGCTCGGCGGCGACGGCGACAAGGCAGTGGTCGTCTTTCTCAGCGAGCCTCACCCGCGTGAGGTCTGCTTCGTCGACGGCAAGTACCTGCCGTTCGACGAGAAACTGAAGGCGCAGGGGCTCAAGCCGTCGCTGCGCGTGGCGCTGAGCGTGGCGCTCTACGAGTCGAAGGAGGTGAAGGTCCTCGAGCAGGGCGTGATGTTCTTCAAGGACCTCGTGCGCGTCCGCGAGAAGTACGGCCTCGATAAGTGGGCCTTCGAGATCCAGCGCCACGGAGCCGCGAAGGATCCGAAGACCACGTACTCCATCCTGCCCGAGCACCAGCTCTCGGCCGAGCAGCAGAAAGCGTTTCAGGCGCTTCCGCAGCACGATCTCGAGAAGCTCTACACCGAGGGCGAGGCTGGCGGCAGCGCGCCACTCGGCAGCTACGACCAGAAAGCGGACGGCACGGTCGACCCGAAGGTGGCGCAGGCCATCGCGACGCAGCTCAAGGCCATGCCGCGCGAGGCGGTCGACCGCTTCCTGCAGAAGTTCGGCGTGCAGCGCATCAAGGATCTGCCCGCCGCGCAGGTCGAGAAGGCGCGCGCGTTCGTCGAGCAGCTGCAGACCGAGCTGTCCGCGCCCGCTGCGTCCGAGACCGAGGTCGATCCGTTCGCCTGAGCACCCGGCACGAGGAGCCACCCATGAATGACTACATCGAAGAGGTCTTCGGGGACGGCGGGCTCTTCGCTTCGCGGTTCCCCGGCTACGAAATGCGCGAGGGCCAGGTGGCGCTCGCCCGCATGGTTGACGAAGCCATGCAGGGCGGGCGCCACGCTCTGGGCGAAGGGCCTTGCGGCACCGGCAAGAGCGTCGCCTATTCGGTGCCCGCGGTCTGGCGCGCGCACCACGAGAGGAAGCGCGTCGTCATCGTGACCGCGAACATCGCGCTTCAAGAACAGCTTGTCCGCAAGGACCTGCCGATGCTTGCAAGCGTGCTGCCGTGGTCCTTCACGTTCGCGCTGCTCAAAGGCCGCAACAACTACCTCTGCCTCGACAAGCTCGCGGAGTCGCAGGCACGCGGCGAGCTGCGCGGTCTCTTCGACGACGGGCAACAGCGCCAGGTGGACGACGTGCTCGCGTGGGCCGAGGCGACCAAGACGGGCGACGTGTCCGAGTTGCCCTTCATTCCAGCGCCGCAGATCTGGTCACGCTTCGCCGTGGGCTCCGACGAGTGCAAGGGTGATGGCTGTCCGTTCCGCGAGGAGTGCTTCTCCGAGCGCGCGAAGGCCATCGCTCAGGGCGCGGACATTGTCGTCACGAACTACCACCTGCTCTTCGCTCACCTCGCTGTGCGCAAGGAGACCGGACAGGACCTCGTACTCCCGCCGTTCGACCTGCTCATCCTCGACGAGGCGCACGAGGCCGCAGACATCGCTCGCGAGTTCTTTGGCTTCGCGGTCTCGGAGCACGCGTTCGCGCGCCTCGCGACCGCCGCGGCGGACTTCGGCCACAAGCAGCTCGCCGGTGAGCTGCGCCAGGAAGCGGCGCGGCTCTTCGAGCGGCTTGCCGAGTTCGCGCGCTCGCCTCGGTACAGGAAGCGCCTCAAGGCTCCCGGCTTCGCCGAGGACGCGGGCGTGCAGCGCGCGCTGCGGGCGCTGGTGGCGCTCGCCACGGCGCGTACGGAGGACGAGTCGCGGGACCAGAAGGAATGCGCGACAGCGCGCAACGTCGCGCGCAACGCGGCGGTCGCCGGGGCTCGCCTCGACGAGGCGCTCCAGCAGTCCGACCCGGAAAAGGTCTACTGGCTCGACGTTGATCCGAAGGGCCGGGTGAAGCTGCGGGCCAAGCCAATCGACGTCAGCGAGCTGCTCCAAGCCGAGCTGTTCGGTCGCTGTTCCTCGGTGTCGCTGGTGTCGGCGACGCTCACCACCTCGGGCACCTTCGACTTTGTGCGTCGTGAGGTCGGCGTTCCCGAAGAGGCGCTCGAGGTCATCGCCGACACGCCGTTCGACTTCGAGTCGCAGGCGCTGCTGGTCGTTCCGGAGCGGATGCCGGACCCGCGCGATCCGGGCTTCATCGACGCCGCGGCCGACATTTTCAGGCAGGTGCTCGAAACCTGCGACGGCCGCACCCTCGGACTCTTCACGTCGTACCGAAACCTCAACGCCGTGTACGAGCGCGTGGCCGGCGGTCGCCACCGGGTGCTGCGCCAGGGTGAGCTGCCGCGTGCGGAGCTGACCCGTATCTTCAAGGAGGACGTCGGCTCAGTGCTGCTTGGCACCGAGAGCTTCTGGACCGGCATCGACGTCCCGGGCGAGGCGCTCACGGGGCTCGTCATCGACAAGCTGCCGTTCCCGCCGCCCGACGACCCAGTCATCGATGCCATCTGCGAGCGCGACCCGCGCGCGTTCGACAATTACCTAATGCCGCTCGCGATCATCGCGCTGCGTCAGGGCGTGGGTCGCCTCATCCGCTGCAAGACCGACCTTGGCGTGGTCGTCATCCTCGACAAACGCATCGCCGAGAAGGGCTACGGCAAGAAGTTCCTGAAGAGCCTCCCGCCAATGCTCTCTACCCGGCGCGTCGAGAACATCGCGCGCTTCCTGGAGGAGGCCAAGTATGCGCGCGCGAGTTGATTCGGCGCTCACGCTCGACGCGCGCGACGTGCCGCCGAAGGTCATCGAGCGCCTCTGCAGAGCGCTTTCGTTTCCGAACCCTGCCTACCTCGATCGCCTGCGCCTCGGGCTTCATCCAGGCGCCGAGCTCGAAACCATGTGCTTCGTCGAGCAGCGGGGCAACGTGCTGCGCCTTCCGCGTGGGGCCATCCACGTGCTGCGTCGGGCCGCCGCCCAGGAGGGCGTCATCATCGCCTGCGACGACGCGCGCGTGGTGCCCGAGGCCCAGCTTGAGCCGATGCGCGAACTACCGCTGCGCGACTACCAGGCGGCCGCCGTCGACAAGCTCGCGAAGGTCACGCAGGGCACTGTGGTCATCCCGTGCGGCGGCGGTAAGACCCGAGTCGGCATGGGGGCCATCGCGCGGCTGCGCACCCCCACCCTGATCCTCGTGCACACGCTCGACCTAGCTGAGCAGTGGCTCGGCGAGCTGCGCGACAAGCTCGGTCTCGAAGCGGGCCTCATCGGCGACGGCGAGGAGCGCGTGGCCGCCGTCACAATCGCGGTGATCCAGGCACTCGCCCGCTGGGACCAAGCGAAGCTCGACACCTTCCTGCGAGGCTTCGGACTCCTGGTGATCGACGAAGCCCATCACGTAGCCGCCAGCACCTTCCACCGCGTGGTCGATCGCTGCCCGGCTCGCTACCGGCTCGGGCTCACTGCGACGCCTGAGCGCGAGGACGGGCTCACGGCGCTCCTCGATCTGTTCCTCGGTGCGCCGCTCGCCGTCGTCACGCACGAGGAACTGGTGGCCGCGGGCGTTCTCACGGTTCCGGAGATCCGCAGCGTCGAGACCGCCTTCACGTATCCGTACACCGGCGCGGAGGACTACGCCCCGATGCTCGCAGCAGTCGCGCGGGACGAAGCGCGCAACCGCCTCATCGTGGAAGCCGTCGTCGACGAAGCCCGTGCCGGCCACGTCTGCCTCGTGCTCTCTGGACGCATCGACCACTGCCAGCTGCTCGCCGAAGCGATCGGTGCGCGCGGCATCCCGGCCGCCGTGCTGACCGGCGAGGTCAAGCGCGAGCGTCGCAAGGAGCTGCTCGACGAGGCCCGCGCCGGGAAGCTACTCGTGCTCGTCGCCACGAGTCTGGCTGACGAAGGGCTCGACCTGCCGCGCCTCGCGCGCGTGTTCCTTGCCTACCCGGGACGCTCGCGCGGGCGCACGCTGCAGCGCCTGGGCCGTCTGATGCGGCCACACGCGGACAAGCAGGACGCGGCGCTGTTCGACTTCGTCGACTGCAAGGTCCCGATCCTGCGGCGCCACCACCTCGAGCGCCGGAAGCTTTACGCCGAGGTGCTCGGGCTGCCGGCCTCGAAGCTCGGCACGCGCAAGGCGGCCGGGGGCGCGTGCGCATGAGCGGTCCCGCTCCGAACCCCGACGTCATCCGCTCCACCTGGCGCTGGCTCGCCCACGGCGTGCACGGTGTTTCTGAGGTCCGCGTGATCCGCCCCGTGGGTGGCATCGTCGGCATCGGCTTCTTCGACGACGAGGAGGCCTTCGTCCGCGAGTGCGTCCGTACCAACGCCGCTGGCAACGTCTACGTCGGCATCCAACCGCGACCGCGGCGCATGCTCGAGCTCGCGCCCAACATTGTGCGGCCGCTGAAGAGTGGTGCTGGTCGCAAGGACGTCGAGCTGATCACGGCGACGGTGATCGACCTCGACCCGGTTCGGCCGAAGGACACGGCCAGCACTGAGGCCGAACTGGCTCTGGCGATTGCGGCGGCGGAGGCAGCAACTGCGTGGTGCGAGGCTGAGGGCTTCGTGCGGCCGCGGCTCATGATGAGCGGCAACGGGGCGCAGCTCTGGTTTGCGCTGCCACCGACGCCGCTCGAGGGCGAGCGTCGAGAGCGCCTGCAAGCCGGACTCAAGGGCTTCGAGGCCGCGGTGCGGGAGCGCGTTCAGAGCGACGCTGTGCATGTCGACTCCATCCACGACGTCGCGCGTATCATCAAGGTCATCGGCACCGTGAGCCACAAGGGCGACGGCCAAGGCGACCGACCGCACCGCGTCAGCGCTGCGCTCTCCGGCTTCGAACGCGAGGAGGACGCCCGCCTCCTGGCTCGTCTTGATGAAGCGCTCGCACCCGAGCTGCCCGTGCAGCCAGCGCCGCGTGTGTCGCTGCCCGTGCTTGGACAAACGCCCGCCCCAGGCACCGCGAAGGCGAACCGGACACCCGAAGGCGAGTACGACTGGGAGCGCCCGGTCGAGATGTGCGGCCCGGTGCAGCGGCTCTGGGAACAGGGCGGTGAGGACCGCAGTCTCGCCATCTTCAACATGGTGCGCTTCTTCGCGCACAAGGGTCTCGGGCTCGACGAGCTCACCGACCTGGTCCTCGAGTACGACCGGCGCGGCCTTGGCAAACTGAAGGGTCGCGACGGCCCAGAGTACATCCGCAAGGCGCACGAGAAGGTGTTGGCGACGGCGCGCGAGGACGGCTCTATCGCACCGCCGTGCCATTCGCTGCAGAAGCTCAGCTACTGCCACGTGAACCGCGAGCCCGGCGTGCGCTGCGAGCTCTACGACTTCGTCTTCGACATCGAGAAGGCCATCGATGCGGTGCCGAGCGACGTGCCCGCGCGCGAGCTGGAGTACCGGCTCAAGCCCATCCTCGACGCCATTTCGCACCGCGACCCTGCCGTGCACGGCAAGTACCTCGGGCTCGTCGAGAAGCGCTTCGGGCTCAAGGCAAAGGATCTCCGCAAGGCCGTCGCGCGCGCCGCGACCGCGCCGGCCAAGGACGACGACGAGCGCGGCGACTCCGAGAGCACTGACGATGCGATCGAGGGGGAGATCTACGAGGACACCTGCTTCTACTACTGCGTGACCGCCCGCGGCGAATCCAAGGTCGTCTCGTCGTTCACCATCAACCCGACGATGCGGGTCGTCACCGAGGACGGCGAGCTGATCCTTGGCGAGGCGCACACCGACAAGGGCACGACGGTGGCGCCACTGCGCCTGCCGCTGTCGGCTTTTCACTCGAAGCGCGACCTGATTCGCCAGCTGCCCTCCGCCGATTTGCAGTGGACTGGCAGCGACAACAACGTGCAGGGGCTCCTGCGCGTGCTCGCGCGCCGGCCTGTACCGCGTCGGCCCGGCTCCAACATGCTCGGCGAATATCGGAAGGGCGAGCACCACGTCTGGCTCGGGCCTGACTGCGCCATCGGCAAGGACGGCTTCCTCGATCCCTCGCCCGTCATCTACGTCCCGAGCGGCGCTTCGCTCGACAAGCGCGTCTCCTACGTGCCGACGGACGACGACACGTTCCTCGAGATCGCGAGCGTCGTCTTTCGCTACCTGCCGCAGGTGAACACGCCCGAGGTCATCCTCCCGATTCTCGGCTGGTTCTTCGCGACGCCGATGAAGCCGAGCTTCATGAAGGTGGTCGGCAGCTTTCCCACGCTGTTCGTCTGGGGCACGCAGGGCTCGGGCAAGTCGAGCCTCTGCATCGACATCATGTGGCCGCTGTTCGGCGTGCGCGACTCCGAGCCCTACAGCGCGACCGAGACGGAGTTCGCGCTCTTGAAGCTGCTCACCTCGACGCGCTCGGTGCCCGTCTTCATCGACGAGTACAAGCCCTACGACATGCAGCGGCAACGCCTCAACACGCTGCACCGCTACCTGCGCCGGCTCTACCGGGGCGAGACCGAGGAGCGCGGGCGACCCGACCTCAAGGTGAACAGCTACCACCTGCAAGCGCCGGTCTGCGTCGCTGGCGAGACGCGTCCCACCGAGGCCGCGCTGCTCGAGCGCATCATCACCTCGAACCCGGAGAAGACGACGCTGAAAGAGAAGAGCGGCTACCGCGACGCTCACCGCGAGCTGCGCGCAGTCGACCTCGCGCTCTTCGCACCGAGGTACATCCAGTTCTGTCTCGGTCGCGACTTCGAAGCAGATCTGGAAGTTGCACGCGGCGTCACGCAGGCGCTCCTCGGGGACAGGAAGGTGCCCATTCGCGTGGTCGAAAACGTCACCACGATGCTGCTCGGCGTGCATCTCTTCGAGGAGTTCGCGAAAGCGTCCGGCTGCGAGCTACCCGACGACCTCGGCGTGCGCGCAGCCGTCGACGCCATCCTCGACGATGTGCTCGAGACAGATCACGGCGTGAAGAACGCGCTCGACCACTTCCTCGAGATGCTGGGCGTGATGGCGGTGCAGGGGCACTTGAAACACCGCATCCAGTACGTGTTCGACGACGGTCGCCTCGCGCTCCACCTCGAGAGCGCCTACGACGCGTTTCGCGCGCACTGCAAGCGCATCGACTACGAGGGCGAGGTCGTCGACCTGAAGGCGCTGCGTCGCCTCATCATGGAGAACAAGAAGCAGGACGGCTTCGTCGTTGCCGAGAACGAGCGCGTCTGCTTCGACGGTCGCGACAACCGCCGCCGCGCCGTGCTGGTCGACCTCACGAAGACCAAGGTCGTGAGCGCCGACGATTTCCCGCAGCCTGACGATGCCGATCGCGGTGGGTTCCGCGACAACTTCAAGGCGAGGAACGGCTGGAACGACCCTTCTTAGCGGGAGTCTTCACGGCTTCGACATCGCCCGGCACGCCGAGCCGGCGGCAATCGCGGAGCAGCACGGCGGCGTTCTGCAGGCCCTCCTCCTGCTTCGGCGTGGTCTTCCCCTTGGCGCCACTCTTCTTCACCGTGGTCGTCGGAGCCACGAAATCGAAGTCGGCGAGCGACGGATCGAACTCGATGTTCTCGGGCGGGACACCAAGGCGCAGCGTGCCCTTTCCCTTTTGCGTTCTGATCAACGCCTTTCGCTCGGCCTCGCTGAGCCCAGGGAGGTCGTAGGTGACGAGGTCCTCACGCATGCGTTCGAGCGCGCGGTCCTTGTCGTCTCCGTCGCGGAGCCGCGACTTGTCGAGCCAACCGTCGTCAGTGCCCTGCTTGCGAGCTGCTGCCAGCAACAGGAGCCGCAGGAACTTCACGTCGCTTTGACGGAACCCGCCGAAGTCGTGGCCGTTGATCTCAACCACATGGCGCTTGCCCGGTCGAGTCGCGAAGCAGAGGCGCACGTAGTCGAGATCGAGCGTCTGATCGGTAACGACACGCGTGCGGTAGTCGGGCGTGAGCTCGTCCAGCGCGCGCACCAGTCGGAGGTCACCGCGAGCATCGTCGAGCAGCTCGATCACAGCGATCTTGTCGGCGGCCGCGAACGGCACGCGCGGGTCTTTGGCGACGAGTACGACGAGCGCATCGTGACCGAGCTGCGCGCGCAGCCCGCGGCAGAGCTGCTCGAAGCCACGTGTCGCTGAGCGCAGCCACACCACGGGCACCGAGAGGCCACGGCGCCGCAGAAGCCCGACACCGACGAAGAGCGGCGGCACTGCGACGGTAAGAGACTCGAGTCCGTTGCGGCCCGCGAGCGCAGCGAACACGTCCTTGGCGCGGCAGCGCAGCGAGTCCACCTCGTTGCGTTCGACCCAGGTCCAGCCCGGCCAGCACGCCGGCTCCTGCGGGCACGCCACGCCGACGAGGCCGCCTTTGCTCCGCGTGTCGTAGTCGAGGTTCGGCACGCAGCCGTGCTCGCAGCCGGCGGGCTCGTACCCGTCGGCTTTGCCGTACTCGAGGACACGCTCGCGGACGAGGAGCGACGGCTCCGCGCGCGCGGCCATCACCTCGGCGTAGCTCACCCGAGAATCGTTACTGCGCCGCAGCTTCGAGAGCAGTAGGGGCCACGGGAGGTTGTCGTCCACTGGCATCGATGCCCCACTCTTTCAGGTAGCGACGGATGACGCGGTCGCGTTCCGTGTCGTTGAGGTTGGTGCTGTTCGGGTTGAAGATGCTGACCGTGCGGTATCGCGTTCGACCCTTGCCCTCGAAGCGGAACTGCAACCGCACGCCCTCGATCGCATCCACGCCGAGGTCCACGCCGTGCTCGTCGAGCACCATCCGCACGCCCTCGATGGACAGACCGGGCTTCATCTCGATGGTCACGCGCTTCACGTCGCGGTGGCCGGGCTTCGCCACGACGCGCACGAGCGAGACGTCTTCGATCTTGTCGAAGCCCCGCGTCGGGAACTCGAAGTCCGAGTCGCGTAGCGGGTCGAAGCAGAACTTCGGGCTCTTCGTCGTGTCTTCGAAGTAGGCAGCATCGCCGACGAAGATCTCCGCGAAGAGATCTCGCAGCTTGTCGCGCTCCACCGTGCGCGGCGCCTTCACCAGCAGCGTGGAGGTCTCGAAGTGAAAAACCGCGGCGAGCCTGATCACAGGCCGCTGCCAGTCCGGCTCGACGACGCCCTTGTCGTTGAAGCGATCGAAGGGCGCCACCTCGTCCTCGTGGAACACGAACAGGGCGAACTTCTCGTCGTTGGCGAAGTCCTCGACCTGACAGCGCGCGCCGAACGCGGTGTCACGAAAGTGGCTCGCCATCTCCGTCTTCATCCGGGCCTTTGCTTCGGGCGTCGGCTTGAGAGTCACCGGGTAACGGCCGTGGAACTCCTTGAGGTGCTCCATCATGTCGATCGCGTAGGTCTGGTGAGCCTCAGCGAAATGCTTCTCGTCGGCGACGAACAGACGCACGGCGAGATCCTGCGCTGACCATGCGCGACTCTCATCGATCAGCTTCGCGTGCCCGTTGGTCCACACCACGAGAGCAAGCTGCTCGAGGTAGGGGCGCGCATGCGTCGCGCACATATCGTTGACCGTGAGCAGGTCGGTCTCGATCGGCTTCCGGTCGTCCTCAGGCAGTGCCTTCCATGCGCGATAGACCTGCTCGCCGAGCAAGCCTTCGCCGTCGAGCTGGAGGTCGACCTCCGCCCACTCCTGCAAAACCTTGAGCGCGTCAGGAGTGAGGTGGCGGAAGAACGACTTTGGATTCCATTCGCGGTGGGGCATCTGATCTCCGTGGTGACTGTTGCCTAAACAGGGGACATGTTGAGCAAATGAATCCGCTCTCCTGAGATCAGAAGAGGCTCCGCTGGGGAGCCGACGCATCGACGACCAGCTTCAGGGCGACGAGGCGGATCTGCATCGCCTGGTTCGACACGTTGGAGAAACTGCCGCGCTCGATGACCTCGGTGGCGAGCGTTCTCAGCTCCGGCACGAGCTCGTTCGCCTTCCGCCGCGCCTCGAGTCGGTCGATAGCGAGCGGCTCGCCGCCGACCGCCTTCGCAGCGGCGCGCACGTCCGTCGCCGGCATGAGCAGATAGGCCGCGAACCGGTCCGCTTGGATCTCGGCCGAGTCGCGCTGCCCGTCGCGGCAAATGATCGCGGGCGTCGGCTTCGCGTCGGGCTCGCGCGCGAACAGCGGAACCGTGACCTTCTCCATCTCGATGATCGGACGGTGGAGCACCCAGTGCCCGGTCTCGTGGGCCAACGTGAACGAGAACCGCCCCTCGCTCCCTTCGAGAGAGGAGTCGATCATCACATGCCGTTCGTCGAGCCACGTTGCACCCAGCACATCATTCTTGCCGAGACGTGCACGAAGGTCCCCGACGCTGAGTGACAACTCGAGCAGCCCTTCGACCATGTCGTCGACTGGAATGGGCGGCCGCGGTGGCGTGCCCTTCCACTTGGCGTACTTACGCAGCAACTCGGTAGCTGCGCTCTCGAGCTGGCTGTCAGCCAGAAACGGGACCTTCAGTGCCATCACTTCTTCCCTTTCTTCTTCTCCGCGATGAGCTTCATCAAGTCGTCGCCTGAAAGCTTCTGCTCTTTCGCCGATCGAAGGAACGCGGGCATGTTCGGATCGCCCTTGATGAGGTCTTCGACGTCCTCAGGCACGCGCCCCGCGAGCTGCATCAGCTCGTCGAAGTCGTCGCTCAGCAGCGTCGCCAGCTTGCGGATGACGTCTTCGGCGGGTGGGGTCTTCTCGTCCATGGTCTCAATGCGCGATAGGTACGTGGGGGAAATACCAACCTTCGTGGCGGTCTCCCGGAGCCCGAGCTTGTGCTCTGCTCGCTTGCGGCGAATGCGTTCTCCAAGCCGTTCCTTCACTGCGTCCTCTCTGTGCGCCCCCGCGGTAAGCAGGGCGGCGATGTAGTGTCCCCTAAATACTAAACAGCACGTCCGAGATCAAGGGGAACCGCCCAACCGCGTCCCATCACGACCTCCGTGCCCGCGTTTTCAACGCAATGAGCACGGAAACCGCAATGCCGCCGGCCATCGAGCCGAACGCCAAGCCGAGCGCCGACGAGCGCCTTGCCGACCTGCGTCGCCGTCGCGCCGAGGCCGCGGACGTGCTCGCCGAGACGCTCCTCGATATGTGGCTCAGCGAGCGACGTGCTCGTCGTGACGCCGCGTTGCACGAGCCGCGTACGGGAGGCCGAAGTGTCTGAGCGCGCTCTCGGTCTCGCCTTGTCTTCTACCGGGGAAGAAGCCGTCATGCCCACGCCTCGCGAGCACGGTGCTCGCGACGAAGGAGGCACGATGTCAAACACCACTGCACGAGCCCGAGCGAACGCACGCGCGCTCGGAGACGTTCCCACGCAGCTCGCGGCGCTCGAGCAGCTGAGCGTCGGCCAGCTCGCGGCGAAGTACCGCGAGCTGTACGGCGAACCAACCCGCACGCGGAACAAGGACTACCTGAGGAAGCGCCTCTCCTGGCGCATCCAAGAGCTGCTCGAGGGCGGGCTCCCTGCGAGCGCACTCGAGCGCATCGCCGAGCTCGGTGATGACCTCCCCGAGCGCTGGCGCATGCGACAGGACGCGCAGACAAGGGAGATCGGTCCGGTGCAGCCGACGGAGCCACGCGACTCGCGCGTGCCTCCCGTTGGCACCGTCCTGCACCGCGTCTTCGACGGCGTCGCGCACGACGTCACGGTCTGTTGTGAGGGCTTCGACTACGCGGGCGAGCGCTTCAAGACGCTCTCTGCGGTCGCGAAGCACATCACCGGCACGCCTTGGAACGGCTTCCTTTTTTTCGGACTGAAGAAGCGCGTCGAGACGACGAGCGAGGAGAGTGCGGCATGAGCGACGTCCCGTTCTACCGGACGCAGATGGGGCACCGCTTCTACGAGGCGACCGCACCATCGCTGGTGCGCGAGCTGGCACGGCTCAACGACAACCTCGAGCGGCTGGTCGCCCTCGTCGCTCGCGCAACGAAGGTCGACGAGCAGCCGCCGACCGACGCGAAGCCCGAGGAGCCGCGATGACGAAGCGCACGCCGACGCCGGCCTCCACGACCGAGACGAAGCGCTGCGCGATCTACACGCGCAAGTCGACCACGATGGGGCTCGAGCAGGAGTTCAACTCGCTGGACGCGCAGTGGGAGTCGGGCCTCGCGTACATCCAGCGGCAGCCGGGCTGGACGCTCGTCGACGAGCGCTACGACGACGGCGGCTTCACCGGCGCGAACAGCGACCGCCCGGCGTTTCAACGGCTGATCGCAGACGTGGAGGCCGGCAAGGTCGACGTCATCGTCGTCTACAAGGTCGACCGGCTGAGCCGCTCGCTGCTCGACTTCGCCAAGATGATGGAGCGCTTCAACGCGGCGGGCGCCTCGTTCGTGTCCGTCACGCAGAACTTCTCGACGGCTGACGCGATGGGGCGGCTCACGCTCAACATGTTGATGAGCTTCGCGGAATTTGAAAGGTCCATGATCGCCGAGCGCACGCGCGACAAGATCGCCGCCTCGCGCCGCAAGGGTAAATGGACGGGCGGGCCGGTGCCCTTCGGTTACGACGCGAAGGACAAGAAGCTCCTCATCAACGAGGTCGAGGCGCACACCGTTCGCGAGGCCTTCACGCTCTTCCTGCAGCACCGGCAGATGGCGATGGTCGCGCGCACGTTGATGGACCGCGGGCTCTTGCCACGAGGTTCGAGCAGGCCCGCCAAGCACGGCTTGCGGTGGACGAAGGACGCCATCGCGCGCGTGCTCAAGAACCCGCTCTACGCCGGCTACATGATGTACGGCGCCGAGCTGTACCCTGGTGAGCACCCGCCGCTCATCAGCGAGCCCACCTTCCAACAGGCCAAGCGCATCCTCGCGGGCGCAGAACGCGACCTGCGCTTCAACGGCACCAACCTCGACTACGTGCTGCGCGGGCTCCTGCGCTGCGGGCTCTGCCGCGACGCGATGTGTCCGGGCTCGACCACGAAGGGAAGCAAGATCTACCGGTACTATCGATGTTCGGAGCGCGACAAGCACGGCGAGAAGGCCTGCCCGGCGAAGCCACTGCCGGCGGGTGCAATCGAAGACTTCGTCGCGCAGCGCATCTCGGCGGCAACGGCGGATGGCACCCTCGCCACGCACGTCGCGGCCGCGCTCGAGCAGCGCATCGCGGCGCGACGCAAGGCCCTGCTGGCGATCCGCGCCGAGCTGCCCGGTCGCGTAGCCAGCGCTGCGACGACCGCATCGAAGTACACCGAGGAGCTGAGCAAGTTTGAGGGCCGCGCGCGGGAGCTTGTCGAGGCGAAGCTACGTGCCGCAACCGACACACTCGTGGCGGCCGAACGTCAGCTCGCGGAGACCGAGCGCGACACGCTCGACCTCGCCGTTGCCGTCAACGAAGCCGCGTGGATCGTCGGCGCGCTCCGCAACTTCGCGAAGGTCTGGAAGATGATGACGCCCGAGAACCAGGGGCGGCTCCTGCGTGCGCTGGTCGCCGAGGTGCGCGTGCAGGAAGCAACCGGGGTCGTCGAGGTCGAGCTGATGAACTTCGCAGCAGACCCGGGTGCGAAGGAGGCCGCGTGAACCTCGCGGAGCCCACAACCACGACGACGCCCGAGCCGCCGAAGGATCGCCACGTCCTCACCGGCCCGCTGTTCCGCCGGCATGGCTCGCGCGTGAGCTTCTCCGAGAAACCGCCGGCCCCGAAGCCGGAGACCGTGCGTCGCCCCGCGAAGGTCGCCCGCATGCTCGCGCTCGCCCACCACCTGCAGGGCGCCGTCGATCGGGGCCTCGTCGCCGACAGGGCCGCCGTGGCGCGCAAGCTGGGGCTCACTCGGGCTCGGGTGACCCAGCTGCTCGACCTGCTCCTGCTCGCGCCGGACCTGCAGGTGGCCGTGCTCGCGCTCGAAGCGGTCGATGGCGCGGAGCCGATTAGCGAGCGAGCGCTGAGGGCGGTGGCGCACGCGGGGACCTGGGCGGAGCAGCGAGTGCGCTGGCCAGTCACGATGGCAGCGGCCGCGATGGCCCGCTTGCGTTAGGAAGTTGCGCCGGGAAGTTTCCGCCTCGAGTGGGCCGGTGCCATGATCGAGCCCCTGCATGAGCGAACTCAGGCAAGAGCCACTTACGTCGGTAGCCATCGCCGACCCTTTCTTCGACTCGCTTCGAGCCGACTATCCCGGCTTCGACCAGTGGCTCGCCCGTAAGGCAAGCGAGTCCGCGTACGTCTTCCGTCGAGGTGATGGGGGCATCGATGGCTTCCTGTACTTGAAACGTGAGGACGGCCCGGTCGGGGACGTGCAGCCCCAGCTCGTGTCGGCAAAGCGGTTGAAGATCGGGACCTTCAAGGTCAACCCCCACGGCACGCGTCTCGGCGAACGCCTGCTCAAGAAGGTCTTCGACCACGCCACGGACCAAGCGGTCGACGAGATCTACGTGACCGTGTTCCCGAAGCACACGAAACTGGTTGAGACCTTTGCGGAGTACGGCTTCGTGAAGGTCGCCCAGAAGTCCGGCCCAGGTGGCATCGAGGACGTCATGGCTCGCTCGCTGCGGCGGCACGTGGCCGACGTCGTGCTCGACTACCCCGTCATCAACCTGAGCTTGGGCCGGAAGTACTTGCTCGCGATTTACCCGGAGTGGCACACGCGCCTGCTTCCCGACTCCAAGCTCAACAACGAGCCAGCCAGCGTCGTCGAGGATGTTTCCCACACGAACAGCATCCACAAGGTGTATCTGACCGCGATGCAGGGCACCGAGAAGCTGCGCCGAGGCGACCTTTTGGCGATCTACAGGACCGGCGACAAGGCCGCGCCCGCGCGCTTCCGGTCGGTGGTGACCTCGATTTGTACGGTCGAGGAGGTGCGAGACATTGGCAGCTTCTCGTGCGTCAACGACTTGCTCGAGTACTGTGCGCCGTACAGCGTCTTCACGGACGAGGAGCTGCGGCGGTTTTGGTCGAATCGCAAGTATCCGAACCTGATTCGATTCACGTACAACGCGGCGCTCAAGAAACGCCTGACCCGAGGTGATCTGCTCGATCACCATGTGATCGAGGAATCTGCCTACGCGGGTTTCGCCCCTCTCACCGACGACGGGTTCAAGGTGATTCTCGAGCG
>JAYWEH010000074.1:0-6019 GCA_043780025.1 Deltaproteobacteria bacterium | reverse complement strand
CTCGACGCAGATCCCAGTGACGCTCGAGCGACGCGCCCCCGACCTCGACAACGTCATTCACTGGCACCGCGCCGTCGCAATAGACCTCTGCTGTGTACTTACCCGGCGCCAGATCGCGGACAGCCACCTGCCCGGCTTGCATGACGCTCGTGAACCTGGCGCGGGGCCCAGACAGGGATAGATCGCCCACGCTGCACGGCTGTCCCTCGACGGTGATCGAGCCCTCGAGTCCCACGGCGCGCCTGGCTTCGAGCAGCACGCCATCCGTCACCTGCCCGATCCCGAGCCGGATACTCGCGTAGTTCGTGGTCCACTCGTCCGAGGACGCGTGTAGAAAGTAGGTACCGGCGGGCAGCGCGTCCACGCGGAATGCGCCATCGGCTCCGCTGAGCGCCTCCACTTGGCGGAAAGGCCCCCCCCCACTGCTTTGCGCTGCCACGACGAGCCCTGTGACCGGGTCGTCACCCTCCGCCGTCATGACACGGCCCAGGATGCTCGAAGCCGGAACCAGGACCATCATCAGGCCGCTCGCAGGCGCCTCCAAAACTCGTTGGTCTTTCGAATAACCTTCCGCCTCAGCGCTCAGCTCGAGAGTGCCCTTGGAAACGCTCAGCGAAAACCGCCCGGAGGGATCGGTGAGCGCAGTGTTGAGCACGCCCGCCAAACCAGGAACCTGGGCGTCGACGCGAGCCCCGGCAACAGGTCCACCTGTGGCGTCGACAACTCGACCCGCGACCTCGGCATCTGCTGGAATCAGCTCGATGGATAGATGATCGATGTTCCGTCGCTTGCAGTCAGCAGACGGCAGTGTCACCCATTTACCGAGATAGCCGCTGGCGGAGACGACCAGCAGGCATGCGCTTGTGTCATGCACTGTGAAACGGAAGTGACCGTCGGCTCGCGAGTCTGAACAGTCCGCTGACTCCCGTGACTCATCCGAGGCGCGGACGGTACAGATCCGTGCGCCAGGGAGACCGGCACCGGCGCTGCGTCGTATCACGCCGGCGACCTCACGCAATCCGCCCCGCTTGGCCGCCAATCCGCCCGTGCGTGTCTCGAGCTGAGGTGCCGAGCTCACCAGGGGCTGCGCCAGCGTTGCCCGTGGCGCCAGCGACCCCGATGTTCGCAATTGCGGGGTCAACCATGCGATCCCCAGGCAGGAAGCAGTGCATGCGACGGCGAATACGAGCGGCCACGATCTTGATCTCCTCCCACCTGACATCGCAAACCCCCTCAGAGACGAATACGAATCGCCGTGTCCGTCCCCACACAGTTTACTGCAGCAGCTCAAGGTCCCCTGCGAGTAGCGGTACCGCGAACGCACCTTTCGTTCACGCGCAACTCCTCTTCCCAGCCTTCATTGCCAGGCACGCTTCGACGCCAGTCGATCGAACGGGCTGAGTCTCTAGAAGACCCGTGGGGGACATGCAACGAAAGTCCGGGGCTTTACCAAATGGTCATTGATGCTCTAAGGCAGGGCAAGCCGGCGCGAGCGCATGGGAACCGAGCGCGTGTCAATGTCGAGTGAAGTCTTTTGCACCTTGGCACCGAGCGCGCGCGGTGAGGAGAAACGTGTTTGTCCTTAAGGGATGCCCAGGCCGTAGCCGTTTTCGGCTGTCTTGATCTCGGCGCCGAGGCGCCCGAGGAGACGCCGAAGCACCGAGATCTGCCGGGGAATGCTGGTGTTGCCAAGGCGCGCCGACCGAAAGACCTGCCGTCGCAGCTGCTCGCACGTCACCACCGTGCCGGAGTGCTGAATCAAACAGCCGAGAATGCGGACCTGCAGCGGCTGCAGCATGATCTCGTGGCCGTCGGCGATTACCAAACTTCCGAGGAAGTCCAGCTGCAGCGAGTGCCAGCGCAGGCAACCGAAAGCCGACGCAGCGCCGGTCGCCCGCCGGTCGAGCGCGATTAGCAGCGCGGCCAAATCGGCGACGTCCGTATCCTCCGTCAAACACGCGTCGGCGAACTCCTCGATGACCTGACGGCGCGCCACTCGATCCCACCCTGGCCCGAGCACGACGATACCCAGGTCGGGCCTCACTTTGCGCAGGGCTCGCCCCACGTCGAGGCCCGAAACGCCGCCTCGCGCCGAATAGTGAACGAGCGTCACCCGATGGCGGTGGCTGGCCGCCGCCTCGAGCGCGGCCGAACCATCGCCGGCGCAGTCGATCCTGAACCCCCGAGTTCGAAGCTGCTCTATCCCGATAGATTCCCCGGGGTACTTCGCACCCACCTCCAGAATTCGTATGTCACCTTCGAGTCGCATGAGCAATTATCGTGCGCGGCCGGCCGCTGCCGGGCGGCGCGATGTTCGACGCTCTTGTGCGCGTTTTCCAGGCTCTCGAGCGCACTGCGCCGTCCGTTGTTCGGCGTTGTCCGTGCCGCGAACGATCCAATGGACGGTGCGACCTGGCCTCCGGGAGCACCGGAGCAAAACCTCCGTACGAATCCAGTACGAGATAACCGATGTATGTGGAAGCATGCAGGCCACGTCTTCGAGCACGAGATAGATGAATCACTGGTACGTGACCCGCCAATTTTAGTTCGTCGCGCTCGTTGCGACGCGCGGAAGCTCACGCACAGATGTTCGAGGTGGGAGTAGTTGGGCTTGGAAAGAGAAGGTTACGACAATGCGCGGATCAGGCTTGCAGGGACGCACTGGGCCGTGGCGCTGGTGACCGATGCTTTCAAGCAACAAAGCATCGAGCTCGTCAGGGTCCGGGCGAGCGCGGGATGCATTGCTCGGGGAGCAAGCCGCAGGGAGCGCTCTAGGGTGCTATACCCAAGCGGAAGCGCTGGCCGAATGTTGCAGTTGTTCGCGAGGTGTTGCTGGCCGGGAATACAGCCCGCGTAAGATGTTGCAATTTTCGCGCCTATCTCTTCGTGCAGGTGGATGGCCCACCGCAGGACTTGAACGCTTCAGTCGGCAACCACTGTCGCTACGACAGTGTACCCACGAGCGCCTCGGCACACTAGGCTGAAGGATGCCTCGATCCCCGTCAACCGGCGCGCGGTAATCAAATGGTGATCAAATGGTGAGCATTGCGTGAAGGCGCGAGTGTGACGCCCGATTTTCGGACAGATTTGACTGCTTAATCAGCTGGGGCGCGTTGGTCGCCCTCGAGCGCCTTGGGCGCCCCATCAATGAGCGTCCTGCCAAGTGTAAGAACATGCTCGGCTGAATCTTGTGCTCGTCGCAGAGGTCGGAAACGGCCACTTGTCGACAAGGTGGCGCCGAACGATGGCAACCTTCCGCTCGCCGCTGAAGTGACGGCGGTCTTCTTGGGTCATGAGCTCTGGATCTCCTCTCATAGGAGCCCCGAGCTGTTGACTTTCGATTGAGGCGGGACAACGTCTCAATGTCGCAGCGCTTGCGGGAGCACTGACCACGAGTTCACCAGTCGCGCACGCGGCCCCTCTGACGTGTCGCAGTGACACTCAGAGCCTTCGATGGAACGTTGCGGGCGGCGCCGTGACAATGCGGACCCCTATTCCCGACCCCGAACAGAATATCCGTGATGTCGGAGCCCTTCGCGGCACCGCAACCTGTGCAAGCGCAAGGTAGGCAGCACGAACAAGCGCTGGATCTTGAAGACGCCGAGTTAGGGGACGGCGCGCGCGTTTTGAGAGGAGTAAGCGCCTCTTACGGCCGTTGCGACGGGTTTGGCGCTGCCATGAGCGTCAGGAGAGCAAACATGCAACGCGACCCGGCGCTCCTCTGAAAAAGTTCTGGACGTTTTTCTGGGGTCCGCGCCGCTTAAGTCGGATGGGAGCACCGCAGGCCCCCAGGCCACCTTGTTGCTTCGCGCGGGACTCGGCTGACCAAAGCAGATTCACCTGAGCGGTCACGATACGCTGTCAACGGCGTTCGCATGTTGTCCTTCACTACCTTTGCCGCGAACTCACTCGACTCTAAGGCCCGCCTCGCTTCAGGGCGGCGGGTGGGCAGCGAGGAAGCAGCGGGCGCGGCTCGTGGCGAGCTGGATCAGCGTGGGGGCTTCTCGAGAACACCTCGCGAAGACCAGCGGACAGCGCGTGTGGAAGCGGCAACCGCTCGGAGGCTCGAGCGGAGAAGGCACATCGCCGCCGAGTCCGACCGGCTTGCGCGGGGCGTCCGGATCCAGCGTCAGCACGGCGTCGAGCAGTGCTCGACTGTAGGGGTGTCGAGCATTGCGGAATAACTCGGGTGCTGGAGCCCGCTCGACGATTTGGCCCAGATACATGACCGCGACGTGGTGAGCCAGGTGCCGCACTACACCCAGATCGTGAGTGATGAACAGATACGAAAGCCCGAGCTCCCGCTGCAGATCCATGAGCAGGTTCAAGATCTGAGCGCGCACGGACACGTCGAGCGCCGACACAGCCTCGTCCAGGATCAGAAGGCGCGGCTGGACGGCGAGCGCCCGCGCGATGCTGACGCGTTGACGTTGGCCACCCGAGAGCTCGTGCGGATAGCGGTCCACGAGCAGGGAATCGAGACCCACCTGCCCGAGCAGCGCGAGCACCGCCGCGTGGCGTTCGGAGGTTGAACACGGGCGATGAATCTGGATGGGTTCGGCGATCGCTTGACCGACCGTCAGCCGCGGATTGAGGCTGGCCTCGGGATCCTGGAAGATCAGCTGCAGCTGGGTTGCGCGCGCTCGGCGTGCTTGCCCGAGCGAAGGCAGCTCGTTGCCGTCAAACCGGACCTTGCCCTTCAACACCGGCTCGATGCCCACGATGGCACGCGCCAAGGTGGACTTGCCCGAGCCCGACTCGCCCACGATCGCGAGCGTCTCGCCCGCGCCGAGTGAAAAATCCACGCCGTCGACCGCGCGCACTAACCCTTCGGGCGTACGGAAGTGCACATGCAGATCCTCGACTTCCAGGAGTGGAGGCGCGCCGGTCAAGACAGCTCCTCCACGGGCCTCACGCAGCGCACTTGCCGGCCTTCGCTCGGAGCACGCAGCTCTGGCTCCCGAGCTCGGCAAACGGCCACCGCGTCCTGGCAGCGTGGCAGGAAGCTGCACGCAGTGAAAGGCCCGCGATCGAGCCGCGGCGGTAGGCCCGGCAGCGCTCGCAAGCGCTCGCGGTCGGCGGCTCCGGGATTGGGGATGCTGGCGAGCAGCGCTCGCGTGTACGGATGCTGGGGCGACTTGAACAAGGCTCGTACCGGCGCGGCCTCGACGATGCGGCCGGCATACATCACGGCCACGCGATCACAGGTGCTGGCGACCACGCCCAGGTCGTGGGTGATGAGCAAGATGGACAAGCCGCGCCGCTCGCGGAGCTCGCGCAAGAGCTCCAGAATTTGCGCCTGGATTGTCACGTCGAGCGCGGTGGTCGGTTCGTCCGCGATCAGCAGGTCGGGCTCGCACAACAGCGCCATGGCGATCATGGCGCGCTGGCGCAAACCGCCCGAGAGTTGCCAAGAATAGGCGTCAACCCGCCGATCGGGCATCGAAATGCCGACGTCATTGAACAGATCCACGGTGATCTGCCTGGCCTCTTTCCGGCTAAGCGCCGGTCCGTCCGGGCGCCACTGGCGCCAGTGCAGCAGCAGGGCTTCGATGATCTGGTCGCCGACCGAGTGGACCGGGCTGAAGGCCGCCATCGGCTCCTGCGGGATGAGCGCGATTTCCGCCCCGCGGATGGAACGCATGGCCGCGCCGCGCGACGGGAGGCGGGCGAGGTCGACGATCTCCTCGGTCTCCGCGCCGACGCGGCCGATCCGGCGGCGGAACAAGATCTCGCCGCCGGCGATGCGACCCGGCCGGTCGATGAGCTGAAGGATCGCTTTCATGGCGACGCTCTTGCCGCAGCCGCTCTCGCCGACGATTCCCACGGTCTGGCCGGCGAAGACATCGAAGCTGGCGCCATCGACCGCGCGCACGACGCCCTCGTCCAGGTCGAACGAGACGCGCAGATCGCGCACCGATAGCAGCGGCTGGACCGCGAGCGGCGCCACCGCGCCCGGTTCAGTTGCTGTACGGATCGGAGGCATCCCTGAGCCCGTCGCCCATCAGGTTGAAGGCCA
>JAYWEH010000073.1:0-2549 GCA_043780025.1 Deltaproteobacteria bacterium | reverse complement strand
ATCGAAAACTCGGCGGAGCTGGGTCCGCTCAAGCTCGCCGTGACACCCGACAACGCTTGATCACCGTCATTGGATACGGCGAGTTCGAGCACGCTGCGCGCACCCTGAACCACGCTTCCGAAGTCGACACGATCGGCCTCGACACTGAGTCGCGCAGGTGCAGAACCATAGCCCTCCAGGTTCAAACTAACGCCGCTGCCGTCAGCGCTGCGCGCTGTGAGTGTCGTTTGTGCAATCCCTCGCAGTATCGGTGCGAAGCGAACCCGCAAGTCACAGCTACCGCCGGCTGGCACCTCGGCCCCGGCAACGCAGTCCGAACTAGCAGGCTCAAGCAACTCGAAGGCTCCATTATTGAGCGTCGCCTCCAGACCATCGATGGGCGTTTGCCCGGGATTCAAGAGCCGAAACGATTGAATCCGCTCGCCGCCGAGAGCAACCGCGCCAAAATCCGTCGTGGCACCAGCCGCGGGCTCCAAGATGGCGCTGCCGACGGGAATGCCGAAACCGGAAAGCGGGACGTCGAGCTGCTCCGTGCCCACGGCAATATGCAAGTTGCCCGAACGCAAGTCGATTTCCCCCGGCTGAAAGACGAGCGAGATGGCGCAGGGTTCGTCGGGAACGATACCGTTCGTGCAATCGTTCTGCACGACGCTGAAGTCGAGCGTCGCGTCGCCTCCGAGCGAAAGCTCAGGAGCCGGCAGTAGCACTGAACCTCGGTGCGCGAGCACGACCCGCGCGGGTGCTGCAAAGCCGAGAGGGACCGGCCCGAAGTCGATCGCGAGCGGCGTGACCGTCAAGCCCTCCGGCTTGGCCTCGTCGCTCGGACCACCGCCGGACGAGTTGCCACCGGCGGGCTCGACAGCCGCGTCCGGTTCGAGCTTCCGCGTCGCAAAGTCATGCTGGGTACCCTCACAGGTACACAGCAGCAATACCACCAAGCACCCAAGTATCCGGATCATTCAAGTTCCCCAATTCGTCGAGCGTCGCTTTGACGCCGCGAGACATTATTCGACGTTGGCAATCCAGCCAAGGCGTCCCTGCTTGTCGTCCACTCGAGGCCCGAGTTGCGCGATCTTTTGATCTCTTTTCCGCCAAGGTCACGGCGCCCCTCGCCCGAGTCTTGACGTTCCGACCGCGCTCACGATTGCCGGCCGACAGGCTCGCTCCACACTAGCTAAAACGCCATGCAGCCAGTGCCGGGTCGGAGTGGACGAGGGGTCCGCGCCGCCGGGCGCGCCTTCGAGCGTTGGCGGGCTGAGCTCACTTGAAGCGCAGCGCCGCCCGGCGTTGCAGCTCAGCCTGAATAGCATCGAACAGGTCGCGCGTCGCTCGTTCGTCTCGCCAGCGGAGCAGCAACTGCTTCCCCTGGGCCCCATCGCCCTCGACGCCGCGCACGTAGACGAACGGCGGTTGCTCGGACTCCAACAATACCACCACCTCACCCAGGCCTTCCACCGCGTACCAGCCGCGCCCACGCCCGAGCGATGAATTGGGCTCGAGACGAGAGAACCCTCCGGAAGCGCGAACAGCAGCTCCACTTCGTCGATCTCGGCAAAGTTGATGCTGCTGTGGCTGCCGCCCGCCCGCCCCGCATGTGTTTGTGCGTGCGGGGCATGGCCAAACCCGGAACCTGCAGCGCCTCGGCTGCCTCAGACCGCTTCGCGAACCCTCCCGAGCAGCTGAGCCGTCACCGACGGTCCGTCGTCACACCACTATCGCAACCCAGCCGCTCCCAACACCCATCAAGCAGCGAACGCACCAGCTGAGCCGCTTTCAGAAGCCCAGCTCGCCCGCCTAGAGCAGCCGAGCTGGCTCCCGACGCCCAGCTCGCCCGCCCAGACCACCCAAGCTGCTCCCCGGCGCCATTTGACGGCACCATCGAGCAGCTGAGCTGCTCTGAACCGCTACGCCGACCCCCCTCGAGCAGCCGGGCCGCTTCGCGCCGCCCACGCCGCGCCGCAATACCAGCCCGGCTGCTCAGGCCAACCGCACAACCCCGCCATCCCCAGCTGAGCCGCTCCCACAGCAAACGCATCGTTTTCGCGCCCAACTCACCTGCCCGCGAAGCCCCGTGCTGGTTTCGCGCAACCAGCACCCGCGCCTGGCCGAGACATACGTCAAACGAGCCCGGCAATCGAGAGCATCATGGCGCAGACCGACGTCAGTTCCACCCCAGAAAGCCCCTTCATCGACGGGCCCCCGGAGGCCGCATTCCGGTCCATCTTGCCGGAAATTGCCGCCTTACCCGATGACGCCGCACTCACCATCAACATCGACGTCATTGCCGCAGCAACCACCGTGCTGGGGCTGTTGCCAGAACTGCGTGCCCTGCGTCCGCGAATCGTCGACGAGCTCACGCGGTTCGACCTCCAGCGCTTCGACAAGCTCGAGCACTATGCGCTCGCCTTGGCCCATGCCCACGGCCTTCATCGCGGCGCAATGTTGGTCAAGAGCAACAGGGCGGAGCTCGCTGCACGAGTCGCGGCGACGCGAGATCGCTTGTTGGCGTGCGCGCAGGCCCTGGCGCTCACTGGGCTTCTGGATGAATC
>JAYWEH010000072.1:0-6031 GCA_043780025.1 Deltaproteobacteria bacterium | reverse complement strand
TGCAGAAGGGGCTGTGCCTGGGCTTCGCCGTGATCGCTCCCACGCTCGTGCTGCGTTTGCTGCACACACCGGGCATCGAGGAGCTCCGGACGTTGGGCATCTGGGCGATGCAGGTATTGCCGTTTTGCGCACTACTCGGAGCGTTCGCCGATTTTCGCGCGCTCCACGCGTATGGTTTTCGCGTGAGGGATCTCGTGACGCTGTATGAGCTCCCTTGGCTATCGGTCTATGCGTCGTCGCTGGCGGCCGCTGTCATCTCCGGCATTCTCGGCCTCCTCAGCGGAAAGCTGGGCGACGTCTTGAAGTTCTTCGCCGAAGGCATCGGCGTCGCGAGTCAGTGAACGTACTGCGACGAGCAGGCTCGCGGGACAATGCGCACCAAAGGAGGGCTGGTGGCACTGCGTTATCGGTGGCGGCCCACCACAGCCCGCCCAGGGAACGAGCGAGCTAGTTTGTCGCTTCGGCTTCCCACGCGGCGGCGACCAGGGAATCAGAGACATCGCTGGGATAGCAGAGTGGCGATTCACCCCCGGGTCTGCTGTACGCACTCCGTCGCCCGCAACTGCTACCGTTCCTGGCGACGTTGTATGGGCAGGGGCACGGCCCGCTGTACTGATCGATGGACTCTTGAACCAGCTGTCGTTGGAGACGCGCAACATCCTTGGGCGTGGGCGACTTGGGTTGAACCCGACGCCACTCATCGACGTTTCGATTTTCGCCGGTACCCGGACTCAAACGTTTCGCCGACTCGAGAGGAGCCCGGGGCTTCTCGGCGATCCGACGCTTGGGTTCGACCGAGTCCACATGCTTAACCGCCGGAACGTCTTGCGCCGCGGTGGCTGCGCTCGGGCGAGTCCAGCGGCTCTCCGCGGACGGCGACTCCAACTTCGCTTGCGGGGTCGACTGCGTTGCCGTGCCGCAGCGGCCGATCAACGCCACCAGTACCAACGCGGGCAATGCAAGTCCAACGCCCCGACGCTTTGCCATGCCATCCCTCCTTTGGCTGAGACCCGTGTTACGGAACGACCAGGCGCGGATCCACTGAAGGGCATCGGGCGCCAAGCGCGCGAAAGACCGAGCACCGGCCGCTACCTTGTCACAGGCAGCGGCAGCTGTTGGCGGGCATCAGGGACCGCGGAAATACGGTGAAGTTCACCGGTGAAGAAGCCCATCGAGAGTGGTGAAGTTCACCGATGAACAGGCCATGCGCTCAGGAGGACGGCGGCTTCTTGGTTCGTCGTTTGGCGCGATGAGAAGCCCTCATCGGCCCACGTCTCCATGCGCGCCCCAGCGCACTTCAACAAGGCTTCTGAGTACGAGCCGGGGCCGCCGAGCCAAAAATTATCCCGACTTCAATTGGTGGCGTCCGTCCATCGAGACCTGGAACCTCAAATGCCAATCTTAGAACGACGCTACGGCGCATTGAATTGCCTCATCTCCACGCCGCCATGCGAGCCCCCTCGAGGCGCCTGGCCCATCCTCGTCTTCCTCCACGGCAAAGGCGAATGTGCGCCTGCACCGCTCGCTCACGCCCTGGCGCTGCATGGCCCGCTGCGCAACGGCAGCGCCCCCGAAGCGACTCGGGACTTCATCGTGGTGGCTCCCCAACTTCCAGCGCCTGGCGGTGACGTTTGGGTGTCACACACGGCGGATGTGAACAGCATTCCCGCAGCCATTGCGAGTGACTACGGAGGCGATCGCTCGCGGGCGTACTTGACTGGATTCAGCTACGGGGGCAACGGTGTGCTACGAATCGGCTCCAGCAAGGCCGGCGAGTGGGCGGCGTCGTGGGCTGTCGAGCCACCCGGAGGTAGGGCGAAGCGCGATGGCCGGCCATTGTGGCTGTCTGCCGGCCCCTTATCCCCGGAGCGAAAGGACAGCATTGAGGGCAGCGAGGACCGGAATGGCTCCGAAGACCTTCCCAAGCTCAGGATTTTCGACGACCCCGGGCGCGATCACGTTGGGACCGCCGTCTCCGCGTACGAAGATGGCGCGATCTATCGATGGCGGTTGAAGCACTCGCTGCCGATCAAGGCCAGCGCCTGACTCCGCCCCGGGCAGCTCGCAGCCTCGAAGCAGACGGAGTGGAGACGCATGGCCATCGATAGGAAACAGGCAGAAGCATGGCTGCGCGCGGGGGCGCCAGGGATCCAGCAATGGAATCAACGCCGACTCGCCGGTGAAGATATCCCCGCTCTGGACGACGTCGACCTATCGAACGCCAACTTGAGGGGAGTGGATCTCCAGGGCGCAGACCTCACCGGTGCGAACCTGTCCCAGGCGGATCTGTCGGGGGCAAACTTCTCGAACGCGACATTGCGCAACGTCGTGTTCGTCGAGGCCATCTTGGTCGGCGCAATTTTCTCGGGCGCAGTATTGAGCGGCGCGGATCTGCGCAGAACAGAGTTTGTCTTGGCGCCGGGCAGCGCCCAGCAATTCGAGCAGCTGAAGCTCTTCCACGATTACACGAAGTGGCACGTGCAACTCTATGCAGGCGGCACGGTCGCTTCCCTGGTTCTCACCGAGCTCGTCAAGGGTTGCTGGATGTTGGTGCCGCTCATCTGCTTCTTATTTGCCGCCGCATGTGCAGGCACCCTCTTGGGCAATGCCTCACGATTTTCTTCCGAGGCGGTGCTGAATCGAGAAAGGATGGCGGCCTTCGGACGAATATGGGGGGTGATGACCGGCGCACGCGTTCGGGTGGCGGAGAAGTTGTTTTTCTGGAGCGGCGCGCTCTCGCTGGTGGCTGTCGTTTACTTCCGTCCCGAGACATCACCGCCGCCTCAATGCTGTATTGCCGTGCCAGCGTCAGCGGCGATTGCAAAGCCGACAGGCTCTGCGGCGCAGCTGCCGACGGTCCCTGCGCCTGGACGCTCCGCTTCCCACGCTGGAACTGGTGCAGGCCCGCGGACGCCGGGGGAAACGCGATAGACGCTCGCCGTACGTTGAATGGTCTGCAATCTGTGCTAGGCCAAGGCGGTGGCTGTACGCCCATTTCCATTGTTGCCGTTTGTCCTAGCGTGCGGCCTCGCCAAGGATGGTGGCGCCGCGGCCCAGTCAGAGAGCGACGCGGGTCTGTCAGCTGCCGGCAGTTCGAACGCTTCGAAAGCAGACGCCGGCATTGCTGAAGCGCCAGAGCCGTACAGTCGGGAAATGGATTCGGCGACAGCGCACTGCTACCAGGCCCGTGCCAACGAGCAAGCCGCAAGCTCAGACCATTTTCTTGGCTGCTGGGTGCGCACACTCGGGGGCGGCGAGCAGTTCTCGCTATCGGTCGATCGCAACGGCTACTTTTACGCGAACTTCGATGGTGGGGATTACTTCGGCTCCGAGCTGGGGCGCTGGGAGGAGTCCAACGGTGGCTTGGTGTTGTTTCCCGTGGAAGGGGAATGTGCACTGGATTCAGTCTTCCAAGACGCGTGTGTGCGTATCTTTAATGCCGACGAAGAAGGCGTGAGCATACGCATTGCAGAGCAAGTCTTGCCGGACATATTCGAGGAAGTTGTTTGGCAACGCGGCGTCGGTTGTTTGTCGGCTGAAGAGGCCCTCGAAGAACTCACACCGGAAGATTCTGGGTGCCTGCCCGAGCACCTCGAGCCCGTCGGGGTCGTCGACGTGAATATTGATATCCATCCAAGCGACGGCGTCGCCTCGCCGGCGACCATCGAGTTCTCTCTCAGTCCTGAGCTGCAGGAAGTGGACAAGTACGACGTTCAGAGAAATCTGATCCCCAGCGTTCGTACTTTCACGCTACGAGACCCGAGGGGCGACTTCGCGATCCAATTCATTCGGCATGCTGACAGCCTCAACGATCAAACTGCGACGAGCGGGGGTTTTGATGTCAGCGCTCGGCGCGACAAGCTCACCGTTTCATTCACGCACAGGTTCGTGGTGCTACCGGCCGAACTCGAACTCAATTACGAGTTCCGAGACGCCAAATATGTCGCGGATACGGGACCGCGTAGCGTTGTTTTTTCACTCGCGCAGCCATGATGTGGGAGCCGCAGCGCAACTGAGATTGCCCGTCAGCACGCATAGGGCGAGGCGGCATGCCTCACGCCCATATCGGACGTGCAGTTGGAGACCTCCACCGTGAGATGGGCGAACCTTGTTCGATGACTGCACACTGGCGCGCGGTCACCGTTCCGGTTCGAGCTCGCTCTGCAGCTCGCGCAGGGTGGCGAGGTCGCGGTGCAGATAACGCACGCGCCGGATACGCAGATGACGGACGCGACCAAGGTGAGTACCAGCAAGCCCAGCAAGCCCTCGACGATGGCCCCGGGCTCACCGGGCTAGAGCGGCCTGCTGCCCCAGCGCCACAGAGTCCAGCCTGCGAGGCGGGGGACGATGCTGCCGCTCCCCCGAGAATGGGTCTAAATTTCCGGCGGCACGCGGGCCAATTAGATGCTGTTAATCCCGGAATCATTCGCGATTTGGCGGCATGACCTGGCCGCCTTCACCAAGCGTCGTGCACGCCCGGTGCATTTCAAGCTTCGGCAACCCGCGGTGCGCATGGGGTTGCATCCGTTACCACCGGTGGTAACATGTGCGCGCGGGCAAGGTCCGCCGAGAGAACTACGTCTTCCTGACGTGGAAGGGCGACCACAGCCCCCGGCACGTTCATGTCTATCGCGACGGCATGCTTGTCCTCAAGTGGAACCTGGATGCGGGCGTTCCAATGAAGGGGAAGGCGACTGCGCGGCTCGTGCGGCTCATACTGGAACTCGACAAGAAAGGCGCGCTGTGAAGATTCGCGACGTGGTCATCAACAACCGCAAAGGGCAGTTGGAGCTCGTGGTGCGCGCGGGCAAGGTCTATCCATTCCCGTATTCGAAGCTATCGCCGCGTCCTTCATCGAAGGATCGAATTCGAGAGGCGGTGATCGACAAGGAGCTTGGCGGAGAGGCCGTGAGCTACGTCTTGGAATCGGGAGCAGAAGGCACGATCCACATCGACAGCGCGCTGGAGTACAACCAAGACCCCAGCTACCTGGCTGAACTGCTGAACCACAAGCTCACGGTCGAAGCTCGGAGTCGACTCGAGAAGTCTGGGCTAAGCAGACGGGAGGTTGCCCGGCGGCTGAGTACGTCGGTGCCGCAGCTCTACCGACTGCTTGACCCGAGCTACACTCGCAAGAGCCTGAATCAGCTGGTGGGGCTTCTGCATGTCCTCGATTGCGAAGTCGATGTCGTCGTCAGGCCGAAGGATGCTGCATAACTCGGCCGTTAAAGCTCTGGCGAGGCCCACACTGCGCTCGAACCCCGCTACTCAATGCCAGCCGTTTCGGCGGTCCGAGCCTATAGCTGCAGCGGCCCCGATGTCATTGACCGCGCAAAGGGCGTAGCGAGCCCGATAGACTTCCACCGTGAGATGTACGAGCCTCCTTCGGTGACTACGGTCCGAATGCACGCTGATGAAATCTCCGTCGACATCGAGTTGGTGGCCCGGCTGATTGCAGTGCAGTATCCCAACTGGTCACACCTTGCGCTGCGACCCGTCGAACCGTGGGGAACCGACAACGCGATTTGGCGACTGGGCGAGGATCTAGTGGTGCGGTTACCCCGGATCTACTGGGCCAAAAGAACAACCGGCGAAGGAAGCCAAGTGGCTCCCGAAGCTCGCCTCGCACCTCTCGGTGTCGATACCCGAACCGGTGGCACTGGGGCGACCGGACAGCGAGTACCCCTTCCCCTGGTCGATCGTCGAGCGCTCCTGGAAGAAGCTCGCCGCGCTCGGCGTGCCGACGAAGTTTGAGAAGTTGCAGCGGTTTACAGCGGCGCCTGCGGGTGGACCCCCGCCTGACAGCGTCTGAGGGTTGATGGAGTGTCGCTCTCGGAGGAACGAGCGATGACAAAGGGCGAATTGGGTCGGGTGTTGGCTGTCGCGGGGCGCCAGGGGCGCGCTCCGCGCTACCGTGCTATCGCGAAAGCATGCGCCTGCTACTCGGCCTAGGGGTGATGGTCATGAGCGTCGTTTCGGCGTGCGGCTCGTCGCGCTCCGAAAAGCTGCCCGTCGCGCCGAAACCGGGTCA
>JAYWEH010000071.1:0-30075 GCA_043780025.1 Deltaproteobacteria bacterium | reverse complement strand
GCCGGACCTGGCGGTGAATCGCTGGATCCTGTCGCGTCTGGCGCGCGCCGTGGAGCAGAGCAGCGCCGGTATCGAAGGCTTCCGGCTGGATGAAGGTTCGTCGGCGCTCTACCACTTTTTCTGGGACGAGCTGTGCGACTGGTACCTCGAGCTCACCAAGATCACCTTCAGCAGTGGGGACGAAAGCGCCAAGCAGGAGACCCGCGCGGTGTTGGCCCACGTGCTCGAAGCCTCGCTCCGGGCCTTGCACCCGTACGCTCCGTTCGTGACCGAAGAGCTGTGGCAGCGAGTGCCCAAGCCGATCGGGCACCCGCGCTCCGTGGCGCTGGCGGCCTATCCCACAGAAAGGGATGGTCGTATCGACGTCGCGGCGGAGGCCGAGCTCTCGCGGCTCATGCAGGCGATCGGCGCGGCGCGCACGATTCGCAGTGAATATCAGGTCCATCCCGGCGCGTCGGTGCCGCTCACGCTGCGTGCTAATGGCGCAGACACGCGCGCGCTCTTGGCGCGTCACGCGGCGTCGATCGCGGCCCTGGTCAAGACGGATGGCGCCCCGCTGATTGAAGCCGCGGGTACCGAGCGGCCGAAAGGCTACGTGCTCTCGCTCGCCGGCGAGATCGAGGTGCTGGTCGGCCTGAAGGGCCTGGTCGAAGCCGACAAGGAGCGCCAGCGCATCAGCCGCAGCCTGAGCAAGATCGAGAAGGAAACGGTCGGCCTGAACAAGCGCCTCGACAATCCGAAGTTCGCCGAGAAGGCACCGCCCGAAGTGGTGGCGGAAGTGAAGACGCAGCTCAGCGCGCTGGCCGAGCAACGTGTGCGCCTGCTCGAAGCCGAACGGCTCGTCGCAGAGCTGTAGCCGCTCCTCCGAGCTTCGGAGCCGGTCTGCACTATCGCCTTTGAGCTGGGTGCCCTTGTCGAGCGACGCCACACAACCTGCCGCCACCGTCGAACTGAGCTGCCACGCCTGTGGCGGGCAATTATCGTGGCAGCCTGCGCGCGGGGTCCTTGAGTGTGTCTCTTGTCGGGCGACGCGCGCCGTCGGCAGCGAGGACGTCGAACGCCGGATCGTTGAGCACGATCTCGAGGCCGCCATGGCCGCTAAAGCTCCGCGAGGCTACGGCGCGCCGGGGCGCTCGGTGGCGTGCCGGCAATGCGGCGCGGTGGTGGCGGTGGGGCCGCATGAAACGGCGCGCGCTTGCGATTTCTGCGGCTCCAACCAGGTGCTCGAGCAGACGGATAACCGGCAGCCGCTCCGCCCTGAATCGGTGCTGCCCTTCCGCGTGGACCGCCGAGCGGCCAAGGCGAAGTTTGTCGCTTGGCTCGGCGGCTTGTGGTTTCGCCCCTCCAATCTGCGGCGGCTGGCGCGCGTCTCCGAGATGACGGGCATGTACATTCCGTATTGGACCTTTGACGCCGGCGTCGAATCGGAGTGGACAGCTCACGCTGGTTACTTCTACTACGTGACCGAGACGTACACGGCGTATGAGGGAGGTAAAGCCGTGGCTCGCCAGCGCGTGGTGCAGCATACCCGTTGGGAACCGGCGTGGGGGCGGCGTCGCGACAGCTACGACGATGTGCTCGTGTGCGGTTCGCGGGGCTTACCGCCGAAGTCGACGGAGCGCCTCGAGCCTTTCGATACGCGAGCGCTCATGCCCTATGAGCCGAGCTACCTCGCCGGCTTCCGCGCCGAGGAGTACAGCGTCGAGCTCAATGAGGCGTGGCAACGCGCGGTCACTCGCATCGAGTCGAGCCAACGCGAGCGCTGCTCAGCGGATGTCCCCGGCGACACGCAACGCAACCTTCACGTTCAGAATCGCTTCGGCAACGAGACCTTCAAGCATGTGCTGTTGCCGATCTGGATTTCGGTCTACCGCTACCAGGATCGCCCGTTCCAGTTTCTGGTCAACGGGCAAACAGGCGAGGTGACGGGCCAGGCGCCATACAGTGCCGTCAAGATTGCTTTTTTTTGCCTGGCGCTGGCCGCGTTGGTGCTCCTGGTCGCTCTCAGCGCAAGGTAAACCGGGCCCGCAGCAGGTCCTGGTCTCGGCTCGAGCCGCCGGCCATCACCTCGAACTCGCCCGGCTCGGTCACGGGTTTGCCGTCCCGGCCGATGTACGCGAGATCCGCGGGATCGAGCTGGAAGCTGACCACTTCGCTCTGGGCCGGTTCCAGGTGCACGCGTGCGAAGCGCTTGAGCGTCTTCTCGGGCGTACTCAGGGAACTGAAGACGTCATTCAAATACAGCTGCACGATCTCGGTGCCGACGCGGCCTCCGCTGTTTCTCACCGTTACGGACACGGTCAACGACTCTCCAGCTGACAGCTCGCTCTTCGACAGCTCCAGCTTGTCGTAGCTGTACGTGGTATAGCTGAGGCCGAACCCGAAGGGGAACAGCGCCTTGTTCGTGTAGCCGGTGTGCTTGTTGCCGTGCCAGCCCGGGATCTGCTGGTAATACACGGGCTGCTGCCCCACCGCCTCGGGGAAGCTGATGGTGAGTTTGCCCATCGGGTTCGCCTCGCCAAACAGGATCTCCGCGATCGCCTCGCCGCCCTTCATGCCTGGGTTGAAGGCTTCGATGATCGCGTCGGCATTTTCGGCGACCCAGGGAATGCACAGCGGCTTGCTATTGATCAACACCACGACCAGCGGAGTGCCGGTCTGTTTGACCGCCTGGAGCAGCGGCATCTGGCCGCCGGTCAGATCGAGCTCATGCCGATCTTTGGTTTCACCGGTCTGATCGATCACGTCACCGACCACCACGATCGCGACGTCGGCCGCGGCCGCGAGATCCGCGGCGCGCTGAATGCGGCTCAGATCGTTCGTCATCACGTCGCAGCCGCGTTCGTAGTCGACGCCGATGGCGCGAGTACGCGCCTTTTCCCGCACGCCGTCGCGCACCGTGCTAACCAGGTGGCGCGGGTGCCCATCCGTCTTGAGGCTCGCTTGCCCGCTACCGAAGGACCAGTCGCCCAGCTGGGCCAATGTGTCGTCCGCGTTGGGCCCGAGCAGCGCGAGGTGACGGATGTTGGAGCTGAGTGGCAAGACTCGCTTCGGGGAGCCTGCGGGCTTTTCGTTCTTGAGCAGCACGACGGACTCGAGCGCGGCGCGCAGCAGCGGTTCGCGATGTGCCGCGCAACCGATGATCTCGGGGGCGCGGTGCAACGCGGGATAGCGCTTGTGGTCGAAGATGCCGAGCTCGAACTTGTGCGAGAGCACTCGGCGGCACGCGAGCTCCACGTCATCCTTGCTGAGGTTGCCCTTGGCGATTTGCGACAGCGCCGCGCCATAGAACTCCGGCGTGACCATGATCATGTCGTTGCCCGCCTTGATGGAAGCCGGCACCGCGTCCTCGATGGACGCATACAGGCCCTGTTCGGTGTGGGTGCGGCCGACGTTGTTCCAGTCGGTCACCACGAATCCGCGAAAGCCCCACTCTCCGCGCAAGACGTCCGTGAGGAGCCAGCGATTGACCACGCAGGCCACGCCGTCGATGCACTGATACGCAGTCATGAAGCTGCGCACGCCGGCCTTCACCATCTGTTCGAACGGCGGCAGGAAATACGTGCGCAGCTTTCGCTCCGAGAGGTCTGCCTCGCTCGCGTCGCGCCCGCCCACTGTTTCGGAGTAGCCGGCGAAATGCTTGGCGCAGGCGATTACGCTATCGGGGTCAGAGATGGATTCGCCCTGATAGCCGCGTACCAGCGCGGCGCCGAGTACTCCGAGCAGATGCGGATCTTCACCGAAGGTCTCCCCGATGCGCCCCCAGCGCAGGTCGCGCGCCAGACACAACACGGGAGAGAAGGTCCAGTGCAGCCCCGTGCACAGCATTTCCTTCGCGGTGACGCGGCCCATGATCTCGAGCAGGTCAGGGTTCCATGCGCAGGATATCCCGAGCTGAGTTGGGAACACGGTGGCTCCCTCCCAGAAGCCGTGTCCGTGGATTGCATCGATCCCGAAGATGATCGGAATGCCATGGCCGGTGCGCTCGGCGATCTTCTGCAGCTCGACCGTAGTTGCTCCCCAGATGTGCAGGAACGAGCCCACGCGCTTCTCCCTCACTTGCTCAGCGGCCTCCTTGCGTCCGTCGGCTTGAACGAGCTGCCCCACCTTTTCTTCGATGCTCATGCGCCCCAGCAGGTCCTGGGTGCGGCGTTCGACGCTCAGTTCGGGGTCTTGAAATGGAAGTTTGTCGGGCACGGCGGTTCGATCCTTGCGGTGGGAGTCCTTGGCCGAGGTCAGGGGTCGGCGAAGGCCGCCCACGGTTGCCAGAATCAGCCGGTGTCCGACAAACGATTTCTTGCGCTCGACCCTCCGGGCGGGGGCGATCCGTGTTCGAAGGCTCCGGCCCGGGAGTCGTCCGCGGGTCGCTGCTCCGAAAATGGCCAAGGTTGCAATGCGCAGCTGGGCCGACACACTCTCCTGAACGTGCGACTCATCGTCTTACTTGCCTGCCTCCTCTTCAGCGCGCCGGGCTGCACCACGTTTCGTTTCGTCACTCAGGCGGCACTTGGCCAATGGGAGTTGGCGTCTGCGGCGCGCCCGATTGATGAGGTCATCGAGGATCCGGAAACCTCGGAGCTCACTCGCAACCTGTTGTCAGACGTGCAGCACGTGCGCCGCTTCGCCTGGCAAAACGGCCTGCACGTGAGCGGCAACTACGAGGAATTCGTCCAGCTCGATCGCGAATACCCGGTCTGGTTCGTCAACGCGAGCCACCCGCTCGCCTTTGTACCGAAGATCTTCAGCTTCCCCATCGTGGGTAGCTTTCCGGGCCTGGCCTGGTTCTCCAAGGAAGACGCCGAAGAGTTCCGGGACGTCTTACTCCAGCATGGCTGGGACGTGAATATGCGCGGCGTGAGCGCGTTCTCCACCGGAGGTTGGTTCGACGACCCCCTGGTCTGGAGCATGTTGTCGGATTCTCCGGGCGCGCTCGCGTCGCTGGTCAACACCGTGATCCACGAATCGTTGCACGCCACCGTGTTGATCAAGGATCAGCAGTATTATAACGAGAGCCTGGCCAGCTTCGTCGGTGATACGATGGCGGGGCAATATCTGCAGCAACGCTCGGGCGAACGCATGCCCGCCGAACTGCGCGCGTATTTGCTGGGCAAACGCTTCGGCCAGATGCGCGCGAAGGAGCTCAACCTCGCCTATCAGCGGCTCGACGCCGTATACCAGAGCACGCTGCCAGACGAGCAGAAGCTCGCTCGCAAGAAAGAGCTCATCGACGAGTTAGTAGAGCGGCTTCGGCTCGTGCAGCGCCCGAACAACGCGACCTTGATTGGCTTCAGGCTGTACCAGGTCGGCAAGGACGACTTCTCCGCGCTGTACGCTGCGTGTGGCCACGACTGGCGGCGCTTCCTGACCGCCGCGTCGAGCCTTTCCACGGCCGACTTTGGCGAGGAGCAGCGCGCTGAATTCGGCCCGGTAGTGGCGGCGTTGACGGCGAAGGGCTGTCCAACGGAGCTCTTTCCGATCAAACCCTTCGAGAGCCCGGATCGGCGCCTTCGAACCAAACAGCGCCGGCGGGTCGACGTCATTGCGCAGCAGCATCGGAGCGTGCGTCGTGCCGAACACGCCGCCGCGCTGCGGCCTCGTTAGAAAATTTCCACCAAGCCGTCATTTGGCGCTGCTCACCCTTGGGGCTACGGCCGCCTCGCGGGAGGTTGAGCCACTCATCGCCGCGTGTTCACTGATCCGAACCCATGACTCCCCGCGGCGCACTCGGCCGAACGTCGCTGCCTGGGGCTCTCATTTGAGAGCCGCGTTTCAGCTGTCGAAAGCGATGGACCGTGTGCGCGCGCTGCTTTTTCCTGAACATCGCACTTGTGTTCACAGGCAGTGACGTGTGCGCGAAGGTGGCTGAACTGGGCCGGATCTTCGAGATCGCAGCGTGATCATCTGCGCTGATAGCGAGGCGGGCTCGGGTGTTTTTCCGCTGAAACGCGCGCACGAACGAGAAGTGAGCTATGCCATACTGCTCGAGACAACCTATGAAGCAAAAAACAAATCTGAGCGCGCTCGGTCCCGCCTCGGCGCTCATGGTTTCGGTGGTCGCGTTTGCGTGCTCCGGCAGCAGCGTCAGCGACGGCGCACCGCCATTCAATGTCCCCGCCGATCCCAACAACCCGAGCTCGCGGCCCGGCTACAGCCTGCGAGTTGCGGAGGAGCTGAGCGATTCGGAACACACCCGTGTCGTGCGGCTCTCACACTCGCAGTACGCCAACACCGTTCGCGAGTTGCTCGGGATTGACGAGACCCCTGAAAACATCTTCGCGCCGGACGCCTTGAACGGCTTTGGGTTCGCCACCAGCAATGATCTGCGCACGGATGCGCGGCTCGGTCCCCAATATCGTACTGCTGCCGAGGACCTCGCTACGCGCGCGGTGACGGATTCGGCGGTGTTCGCGCGCCTCGTCACCTGCCAGGCGACCGATCCCGCGTGCGACACGCAATTCATTCGCAGCTTCGGTCAACGTGTTTTCCGGCGGCCGCTGACGTCCACCGAGGTCACGCGCTTTGAAGGCTTGTTTGCGCAGGGCGGTGAGCTCGGAGACCAGGGAGACCCATTCAGGGACGGCGTGCAGCTGGTCGTGGAAGCGATGTTGCAGGCGCCGCAGTTCTTGTACCGTACCGAGGTCAGCACCGGTAGCGTGACGAACGGTCGTGCCAACCTCGACGACTGGGAGATAGCCTCACGCCTCTCTTATCTGCTCTATGACTCCATGCCGGACGCTCCGCTGTTCGCGCGGGCAACGGCCGGGGAGCTGCGCACCGCCGACCAGATCGCCAACGAGGTCTCGCGAATGCTGGGCGATGTGCGCGCCTCCGACAAGCTCGTGTCGTTCCATGAGCAGGTCTGGCAGTTCGGGCGTTTCGCGAAGATCTCGCCCGACGCGAGCACTTACCCCGGGTTGCCCACCAACTTGATCGATCGCGTGCGCGGCGCCTCGAGCCGCTTCGTCGAGTCCGTGATCGAAGACGGTGGCGGGCTGCGCGAGTTCTTGACGGCGAACTATGCCTTCGCCGACTCGGGCCTGGGTCCGCTGTATGGCTCGACGGTGAGCGGCAACGACTTTAGCCGCATCGACTTCGCGGGCGGGGAGCGCAAAGGCTTCCTGATGCAGGTCGGGTTTTTGGCTTCCAACGCCTATTCGATCAAGACCGACCCGATTCATCGCGGTCTGTTCATCCTGAGGGATGTGCTTTGCCGCACGATCCCGGATCCACCACCGGGTGCACAGATGACGCCGCCGCCCGAGACGGACGAGCCGATCATCACGACCCGCGACGAGATCAGCCTGCTCACCGGGCAGCTGTATTGCCCGACCTGCCATTCGCAGATCAACGAGCCCGGTTTCTCGTTCGAGGGGTTCGACGCGGTGGGGCGCGTACGCCGTCAGGAGAACGGGGCGGACGTCGACACCACCGGCTCGATCACGCTCGACGGAACGCCCTTCGAATTTGGCGGCGCCGGCGAGCTCGTCGAAGCGCTCGCCGACAGCGAAGAAGCTCGCGACTGCTACACCGGGCGTTTCGTCGAATTCGCCTATGGGCGCGGCCTGGCCGAGAGCGACTTGCCGCTCCTCGATCGCCTCGTCGCCGAACCACGGACTCTCGAAGATATCGTCACCACGCTGGTCACGTCTCCCGACTTTCTCAGCCACGCCAGCGGGGCACCATGAACAGTATGAAAAAGCCCATCATGAACCCACAATCCCGGCGTCGTTTCTTGCGCGGCTTTGGCGGCGTCACATTGGCCCTGCCGTTCCTCGAGACATTTGCTCCGAGGGGGGTCAAGGCCCAAGAGGCAGCCGTGAAGCGCTTCGGCGTCTTCTTCGCCTGCAACGGTGTCAACACGGACCGCTGGTTTCCCACCACGGGTTTCGGACCGCTCACGGCCAGCAGCTTGACGACCACTTCGAACGCGGCGCTCGACAGCCTGCGCGGCAAGCTGCTGTTCCCGCGCGGCGTGCACATGAGCCCGCGCGGCTTCGGCCGTGACGAGGGGGGCGGCGACGACCATGGCAAGGGCATGGCGCACAAGCTCACGGCACGTCCGGCGGACGATGAGGATTGGTTGGCGCAGGGGCCCAGCATCGATCACGTGCTGGCGGCGAGCATCAACCCGGGCCAGGACGGCGTGCGGCTACCTCCGTTGAATCTGATGGTAGGGCGCCTGGGCGGCTACCGTGGTCTGGATTTTATCTCCTACAGCGAAGCGGGCCGAGCGGTTGCCGGTATCACCAACCCGTGGAACGCCTATTCCCAGTTCATCAATCTGAACAACGGCAGCACCGATGCTCCCGTCGCCAATGATCGATTGACCCGCCGACGCCAGAGCGTGCTCGACCTGGTGCGCGGCCAGTTCGACGACCTGAAGCTGCAGGGGCTGAGCACCGAAGACAAGCGCAAGCTCGATTCGCATTTCACGGCGCTGCGCGCCATCGAGGTGCAAGCTGGCCAGACTGGCGTGAGCTGCAATGACGCCGCGCTCGGCGACCTGGCGCGCCCGTTCGAAGGCATGGAGACTCGCCAGATCGAGCGCGAGGAGAACTACCGCATCATCACCGATCTGCAGCTCGACATCTTCGCGATGGCGTTCGCTTGCGACTACACGCGCGTGGCCACCATGCAATTTGATCGCGGTAGCGGCGGGCCCACCTTCCGCTGGGACGGCATGAACCACGAGTACAACCATCACAAGCTGTCCCACGGCAAAGTGAAGGACGATTGCTTCGGTGCCAGCACCGACAACGGTTGCGAAGATGTCGCGGGTTACGAGGACATGCTCTACGCGATCGACGTCTGGCACCAAAGCAAGTTCGCGCGCCTGCTTCAGAAGCTGGATTCGTACGTCGAGGCCGGCGGGCGCACGGTGCTCGACAACTCGGCGATCCTGTATACGAACGAGCTGTCCGACGGCCGCGCGCATTCGTTCATGGATCTGCCGTACATCATCGCCGGCAGCGCGGGCGGTTACTTCAAGCAAGGCGAATACGTTCGGCTCGGGCGCGCTGACAACCCCGGCGGCGACGATGAGGTGGCTCCCCACAACAAGCTGTTGAACACCTTGGTCAACGCCATGGGTGTCGAGTCCAGCTGGTTCGGCCTGCCCGAAGGGCAAGGCGGCGAAACCATGCAGGGCGGCGTCTACGACGCTTTGCTTGCTTAGACAGGCTCGTTTGAGCAGTTTTTAGAGGGGTTACCCACCCCGCGTGCATGCTCGGCGGCGTTGCCGCCTGCGCGTGGCCGCTGCCCCTCCCAGGTGTCGCGCTACGCGCCACGGGAGGGGCCGCCCTCAGGGGGCCTCGCGCCAAGTCTATTTCAGCCGCGCAAATGCGCTGAGCCGAGGCTCTTGTCCGTCAACGCCAACGTGGCTCAGTGCCTGCTGTGAGAGGTGCCCCTCTGGCTCGGGCGACAGTCGGGTCCGTTGCTGCGTTGCCCGGCTCCGTCGCTTTCGCCGCCAGACGGCTGGCGCCGAGCACCGCGCCCGCCTCCACCCGCGGGGCGGGCAGGTGCTTTCTGGGCGCGGCTCCGGAATGACCGCGGGTCTTCAGATCGGTGGGAAAGGCGGTAATGTCGATGCACTCGCCTCAGCTGGACCCAGTCGGGGCACTCGAAATTCCCATCGCTTCATTGGAACCGGCGTACTACGCCAAGTGCGCCGCGGCACGGTTGGCCGTGGCGTCGTGCGCAGAGCCGTTGGCATTAGACGGTCCGGCGCTCGCTGCCGTTGCGCCACGCGGAGCGGTTTGCGCGGCAGCGGCCGCTTCGGAGACGTTCGCATCGAGCGGCTCCACCGAGATCTTGGCGTCGCGCACGTTGAAGGTCGCGGCGCACTTGCGGATCAGCCGCTTGAGCGAGGTGTCGACATAGACCAACGGCGCCGGCAGGGCCTCTGCGCGGAAACTCTCTTTGAGCTCCTGCACGCCGCCGAGGCCTGCGCTGGGATTGAAGTCGAGCCACTCGTAGCCCCGCGCGCAAGAGTCCTTGATGATCTCGAAAGTCTGAAATTTGCTGACACCTGAACGCAGGTAATCCTTCAACGTCGCCGCATGCCATGAAACAGCGTGGCGGCGCGAATAGAACGAGAGCTCTCCGCTCACGATCTGCCCTTCGTAGCGAGCGATCCAGAGTCGAATGTTGGGCGATTCGAGCCGTCGCAGCGTATCGAACAACTCCCAGGTGTAGCCGTCCTCGGGGTCATGTCCCCAGCGCTTCAGTGAATCCTGGTACACGCGGTGGTACGCGCGCCACTCTTCGATGGTCTCGGCCGGGCCCACCTCGATGTTGCCGCGCTTCTGCGCCTTCTTGATGTCCTCGCGGCAGCCTTTCTTGAAACCCCTGAATAGCTGATCGGGATCCGCGTTCAAGCGGACGGAGTGCGTAACGTCACGGCGGCCAGTCACGTTGCAGATCATGGCTGCTTGCAGCGCTAGCGGGTCATACGGGTTCAGGCGCCAGACCAGGTTCTTGCCTTCCGCTTCGAGCAACCAGCGCGTGAGCAAGACCGCGTGGCTGGTGCTGAGCGGTTCCGTGGACAGCCAGCCGCCGTAAGTGGCCTCCGGTGAGCTGACATAGCGATTGAGCAGGCCGCGCAGCTTGGTTTGAAAAGACAACGGCACGATCACTTCGCGGCCGTCGGAGAAGCGGATTAACTTCGCTGCCGGGCGCACCAGCCCGTCAGAGTACATCTCCCAAACGCGAGCCCACTCGGGGGAGTGAAAGAACGTCGCGTATTCACAGCCGGCATAGATGCGTTGCCAGGCTTCGAGGCCCGCGGCTGATTGGGCTTGGATTTCTAGCTTCACGCGCGTCCGCTTTCTGGCGACGATCCGCCCCAACGTAGCAGTTGCCACGAAGGCGTCACCTTCAAACGAGGGCGCGGACGTCGGGCCGGAGTCGCTGAGTGAAAACACTCCGCGTGCCATTTCGGGGCCGCCTCGAGAAGCGCGAGGGTGGTGTAGCATCCGTGTCGCGATGGCATCGAAACTCAAGCTCGGCATGATCGGCACCGGTGTGGCTGCACGCCGGTTGTACCTGCCCGCATTCCAGCAGCTCGGTAAACGACTCGAACTCGTGGCGTGCACGAACCGCACGCGCGCAAAGGCGGAAGCTTACGCTCGCGAAGCCGGTATTCCGAAGGTCGTCGGCAGCGCCGAGGAATTGATTGCGCTGCCCGAGGTCGAGGCCGTGCTCATCAGTCTGCCCATCGACGTACAGCCGATGGTGGTGGCGTTGTGTCTCGCCGCAGGCAAGCCGGTGCTCAGTGAGAAGCCAGTCGCTCCGTCCGTGGCTGCTGGAAAGAAGCTCATCAAGAGCATGGCTCGCTACGACACGCCCTGGCTGGTCGGAGAAAACTTCGCCTTCATGCCGGCCATCGCGCGCATGGCGCGCTGGATCGAACAGGGCAAACTCGGTGAGCCGCGCCTGCTCGAAGCCATGCAAATGACGTTCATGGATCGCAAAAATCCATACTTTCAAACGGCCTGGCGCCAGACCCCCAAGCACGTGGGCGGTTTCATTGCAGACGGTGGGGTGCACCTGGCGCATGCAGTGCGGCGCATGCTCGGCATGCCGGTCGTGGTAAAAAATCTCACTGCGCAGTTTGACCCCGCGCTGCCGCCGCTGGACACCGCCGTGGCGCTGTTGCGCTTTTCGTCGGGCGCGCTCGGCACTTGGACGAGCTGCTTCTCGGCGCACTATCAGGGGCCCATGTTGCGGGTCTACGGCAGCAAGGCCACGGCTGAGCTGTTTTGGGCGCATGCCGTGTTGCGCACGGGCCGCGGCAAGGAAACGCTATTTCGGACCAACGTGGACAGTTTCGTCGCAGAGTTCGCGCACTTCTGTGACGTGGTCAAGAAAGGCGCTAAAGTGGGCTACGCTGCCGAGGATGCGCTGCTCGACTTGCAGCTGATCGAGGCCCTCGTGCGCTGACATGTGTGGACGTTATTCGCTCGCGCCCGCGGAGTTCAGCCAGATCCAACTCGAATTTCGGGTGCAAGCCAGCCTCGAACTCGTGCCTCGCTACAACTTCGAGCTCGTGCCTCGCTATAACATCGCGCCGACCTGGGCTCCTGGGTTCGAGCCCCCGATCGTGTTTGCCGGTGAGTCGGGTCGGCGGGAGCTCGCGCTCGGGCGCTGGTGGATGATCCCGTCAGGCTGGGCTCGGCCACTCCAGGCATTGCCCACCGCGTTCAATGCTCGAGCCGAGGAGTTAGTGCAGAAGCCTTTCTGGTCGCGCAGCTTCGAGACACGGCGCTGCCTCGTGCCTGCCACGGGCTGGCGTGAATTCACGGGGCCCAGCGGGTGCCGCCGGCCGTTTCAGTTCCATTACGATCACGGGCTGTTCGCCTTCGCTGGGGTGTGGGATCTCTGGTCGTCGCATGAAGGCGACGCGGTGCGATCGTTTGCCATCGTGACGGTCGCGGCCAACGACATGGTGGCGCCGGTTCACGATCGCATGCCGCTCCGAGTCGAACCCGCCGAGTACGCGGCCTGGCTAGATCCGACGCTGTCGGGCGCCGCCGCGCTTTCGGTGGTTCGTGGCGCTTCTGCGAGGCCTTTGTCGCGCTATGAAGCGGATCCGATTGGGAATGACGGCCGGCTCGAGGGTCCAGAATGCATCGCCCCCGCGCGGACACGGCAGCTCGGTCTGTTCGACTGATTCGGCGCGCGCGCTGTCGCTAACCGTGGCATGACCACGGACGCATGACGAGTACTTCGGGGACGCCCTCGCCGCGCCGGCGCCGGCGGCGGGCACACGCAAAGACGCCGGCACCCAATCCTTCTGCGGTAGCGGTGCTCGAACAGGCTCGCGCTCCCGAGCTCGACAGCTTGCCGGACGAGCCGCTGTCACCCGCGGAAGTGTCGCGCATGAAAGCGACGCTGCGATTTTTGCGCGAACATCGCGAGACGTTGAAGCTCAAGGTCAACGCCGCCGAAGATCTGTTGCTCAATGGCCGGCGTGAGCCCACCCACCGCGGGCTGTTACGGCATTTGTTGTCGAAGCTCGATCGAGCTCGCGTGTTGTCGGCCTCCGAACGCTTGCCGCCGCGGGAGGCGACCGAGCTGCTCGCGGGCATCGTGCGCTTCGCCCCAGAAATTCCGTATGTCGTGCGGTTCTTGCAGTGCGTGAAAGTCTCGGCCGATCGGGGGGAGACAGCGGCGGCGCTCACGCGCGCGCTCGAGCAGCTCGATTTTGGTGAAACCTCGCCCGCGCAGCTCCGGGACATCCTGCTCCTGATCGTGGACGTATTTCCGGGCGAGGAGCTGCCCGTGTTTGCGCTCAGCTTGTTATCGCGGCGGGAGTTTCGCACTGCGGTCGAACGTTCGAGCGAAGGGTGGCCGGCCTCGCTGCTGGAGCTCTTGTTGCCGCTCGAGGCCCTGCGCGCCTGGATCGATGCAAACGGGGGTCGTGGTCGTCGCCCGCGCGGCGCCAAGCGCATCTCGCTGCCTGAGGTGCACCAAGGCGCTCGGTTGCTCCTGGCAGCGGGGCGAGCGAGCCTGCTCGAGCTGCCGGACGGGCTGCACCGGCCACTGTTCGAGTTGGGTTGTGCGGCGTTGATGCCGCCCGTCCGGGCCGACGGTGATCGCACGGCGGACGCTCTCATGGCGCTGCTCGAGCGCTTGCAGCGAAAGCGCGCCGAGCCCCAGCTCGCGCAGCAACTGGCGGTCGCGTTTCTGAGAACGGGCCGCGACAAGCGGGCGCGCGAGCTGCTTCGGGGCGTGCTCGAAGCTGCCGGTCATGAGCGTACACAGGCGAAACGTTGGCTCGATGCGCTCGAAGGAGAACGCATTGGCGACGTCGTCCTGACGGGGACTCGTCGCCAGCCCGGGCCACGGCGGGACGCCACGACGCCGAACGTCGCAGGTCCGGCCGCCGAGGGCGTCTTCGGCCGCTGGCAACGCGGCTGGCATGTCCCGAGCCAGAGCGATGTGCTGGTGCGGAGTGGCGCGGCCATACCGGAGCTCCGCAACGTTGCGGAGTTGTGGCGACGCGCGCGCTTGCCGGGGGTTGCGCCGCTGCTCGAGGTCGCATTGGAAGGGGTGGGCGCGCCGCACCTCGTCGCGGTGTCACCCGGGCCGCCCTTGCCGATTCGTTTGCGGCGTGGCGATTGCGATCCCGCGCGCTTGCGCGGCTGGTGCGTGGACATTTGCGTGTTCGCGAGGGGGCTCGCGGCGCTCGGGCTCGAGCTGCCGGATGCGGCGCTGGCGCGCTTCAACGTGGACGCTGCGGAGCGGCTCTGGCTCGGCGATCTGTGGGGCATCCGCGAGGGAGTGCCTGCCCACGTCGGGGCGGCCCATGCGCGGCTCGCGCGCGCTCGCTGCGTGGAGCTGCTCGGTGCCCTCGACTACGACTTCGTCGACAGCGAGCTGCGGGCTCGTCTGGCTGGCGAAGTGAGCTTGCTCGAGCTGATCGATCTCTTGTAGCCGCGGGCGCTTTGCTCTCAGAGGCCGGGTGGCTCTCAGAGGCCGGCCCTTGCTCTCAGAGGCCGGGTGGGAGCGCCACCGCGCTCGCGATCAGCTCGGCCCCGATGCTGAGCTGACCGTCGCCGAAGCGCCGCCCCGGCAGCCATGGCCCCCACTCGGATTGCAGCACGGCGTGCCAGCGATACAGCCCCGGCGCCGCTTCCTCGAGCACGATGAGCATGCCGTGAAAGTCGAGAAACGTCCGCACCGAAGGATACAACGCCTTGTAGATGCTCTCTTTAGCCGAGAAGAGTGCCTTGGCGAGCAAGCCCGCCCGTTCTGGTTCCAGCCCATCCAGACTGGCGCGTTCCTCGGGTCGACAGATGCGCGGCCACAGCGCGACATCGAGCGGGCTCCTCGGTTCCACGTCGATGCCGAGCGCGCCGACTTCGTCGCTGCGCGCCACCGCCACCGCGCACCAGGTCTGGGTGTGCGAGATCGTTCCGATGATGCCCTGCGGCCAGAGCGGAACGCGCTGAGCATTGCTCAGTAACGCACGAGCCTCGAGTCCGAACTTCGCCAGGCTTTGCCGGGCGAGCCAGCGGCCTGCTGCAAACTGCTGCCGGCGCGACAGCACGGCACGGCTCACGAGCTCGAGCTCTTCGCGCAACAGGCACGCCTCGGGCGACGCCAGTCGGGGATCCATCTCCGCCACCTCGATGCGAGCGTCGTCGAGGAGGCTCCGGATGGGCCCTGAGCCGCGACGACCGGGATCGCGGGGATCGGCGGGATCGCCGGAAGGGGACGTCAAATGCCTCACGAACTCCGTCATAGACGGTCCTGCCAGGGGCAAGAAGCGAAGCCAGAGCTGCGGTCGTGAAAAAGTCCACCGAGGGCGAAAAATGGCGCCCGAAACGACACTGGTCGTGCGGAGGTTAGTGCGCGAATTTATTCGCACTTTGACTAGGCGCAAAGCGGGGTTTCGTGGGAGCATTACCGCATCGCATGCGGCCCTGCTCAGCACGGTGCCGGTGAATCTTTGGAACGCAGCAGAAACGCGCCGCAGGACGCAGCACCTTCGATGGCAGAACACACGCGAATCGCGCGGGCCCGGCTGGGCATCGAGCGCAGGATCTTTCTCAAGGCTATGGCGTTGGGCGTGTCCGCTCCGATCGCCTGGCAGCTCAGCCGCGCCGCAGTGGCCGAAGCTCAGCCAGCGCGCCCCAAGCGTCTGATGTTGTTCTTCATGCCTCACGGTATGCCGCCGGAGCACTTCAACCCCGTGATCAACGGCGGCGATCCGACGAACTTCTCTCTCAATCAGAGCGGCGTCAGCATCCTCGGCCCGCTCGAGCCCTGGAAGTCGTACGTCAACGTGTTGCAAGGGTTTGAGTACCCCGGCGCCAGCACGCACGAGGGGATCCTGACCGTGCTCTCGAACTTCGGTACCGCCAATGACGAGAGCACGGCGCGCACGAGCTTCGAGCACGTCATCGCCAACGGGCTCGGTGCACGGCCGCTGATCTTGGGAGCCATTCCACATCGCCAGTGGGGCATCGACAAGGACGGCAAGTTGATGTGGGACGGGCAGCCCGTCGTGCCGCAGAACAACCCGCTCGTCGCGTTCGATGCCACCTTCGGCAATCTGAACAATCCGGATCCGCAACTGGCGATCAAGACTCAGCTCCGAGAAGCATTGACGACTCTCAACGAGGGCCAGCTGAACTCGATGTCGACCGAGCTGCAGTCGCTCACACGCACGCGAGCCAAGCTGCAAATCCATCTGGAGTCGGTGCAGGCGCTGCGCGGCGGGCTCAGCGGTCAACAGAGCTGCGACATGGTGCCTTCACTGCCCGCGCTCGACGCGTTGCGAGTGGCGTCCCAGGGCCAACCCGCGGATTTCTTCCTGAGCGAGGACAACTTTGCGGCGATTCTCGCCGCCCAGCTGCAGCTGGCCGCCCAGGCCTTGATCTGCAACTCGACGCCGGTCGTGGCCGTGCAGCCCATGTACACCAACTCCGACATCAACTTTGCGTTCATGGGTTCACCGGGCTCACACCACAGCGCGCTGTCGCACACGGGTCCTCAAGCCCAGGGTACCGGGTTGGCGCTCGAACCGCGCGTGCCGTTCGCCAACGCGCAACGCTGGTTCGTCGAACGCTTGGTCGAGCACGTCGTCGAGCGTTTGGCCGTCCCCGATCCCGCGGATCCGGGCCGGCAGGTGATCGACAACACCATCATCTACATGTTCTCCGAGATCGGCGAGGGCGCCTGGCATACCTCGAAGTCTTCGGCGATTCAGCTCGGCGCGACGCCGAACGCCTTTGCGTACATGCCGATGGTCACCATCGGCGGTGGCGGCGGCGCATTGCGGACCGGCCAAGTCATCAACGTGAATCCCAACGCAGCGGGCGATGATCGACCCGCGGGCGACGTCTACCTCGCCCTGGCGCGCGCCATGGGCGTCGAGGTCGCGTCGTTCGGAAACGCCACGAACCCGCTCACGGAGATCCTGACATGAGGCGTGTGGTGCAAGGGCGCGGTGTTGGCTCGAGGAATGGACTGATGGGACGCTGGCTCGGTTTGTGTTCGGGATCGTTGGTCCTCCTGGTTGCCGCGTGCAGCGCGGGCGGGAGCGGCGGTCCGGATACCGTGCTCGCCAACGGCGGGACCCCCAATTCGAGTGGCGGAGGCAGTTCCGGCAACAACACCGGTGGTTCGAGCGCCGGAGAAGGCGTGTTGCCTCCACCGCCGGAAACGGATCCGACGGCGCTGTGCGGCGAGTCCTCGGCCGGTTTGCCGGGCTTACGCCGGCTCAGCCGGCGTGAGCTGGAGAACACGTTGCGAGACGTCTTCCCGAACCTCGGCGCCACCTGGGCTTCGACGCTCAGCGCGGACTCGATTTCGGAGTTAGGCTTCGACAACGACGAGGGCATGCTGCTGGTTAGCAAGCAGACCGCTCGCGAGGTCGCGGAGACCGCCGAAGGCGTCGCCGGGATTTTGGTGGGCGCACTCCCACAAGTCCTGCCGTGCGCGCAGACCACGCCGGAGGCGAGCTGCGCCGCACAGCTGCTGAACGCCCAAGGCCGGCGCCTGTTCCGGCGCCCCCTGTCGCAAGCCGAGCGAGACACGTTCCTCGGTTTCTTCAATACCGCGTTCAGCGCCACCGCCGACTTCAATCAAAGCATCGGCTGGCTCATCCGCGCGCTGATCGAATCGCCCGAGTTCCTGTACCGGCGAGAGATCGGCACGGCGGCAGGCGGCGTCGTTCAGCTCAACCAGTATGAGATCGCGGCCGAGCTGGCGTACACCTTCTCGGGCAGTGCGCCTTCCGAGGAGCTGCTCGGTCGAGCCGAGCAGAACGAGCTCACCTCCAAGGAAACGCTGGTCGGCATCGCGCGCGAGCTGCTCGTGACGTCCGGGCGCGCTGTCGTGCGAAACTTCTTTGACTCGTACGTCGGCCACTCCCGCGTCACCACCATCGCTAAGGCAGAGGTGGCCGAGTTTGCAGCGCTACGTCCCGACATGTTGGAGGAGACGCGGCGTTTCATCGACGAGGTCATCTTCGAGCGCAACGGCGGCGTGCGCGAGCTCTTCACGGCCAACTTCACGACGCCGACCGGCGACTTGGCGACCTTCTACGGCCTCACGACGCCCGCTTCGGACTATGCGGTGACGGAGCGACCGGCGGGCAAAGGTGTTGGTCTGCTCGCTCAGGGCGCCGTGCTAGCTACGCTTTCGCAGCCGAACGGTTCTTCCCCGACCAAGCGCGGCCTCTGGATCCACAAGCATTTGCTGTGCAATCCCGTACCCATGGTGCCGCCGAACATCCCCGAGCTCGATCTGGCGATCTCGGACGAGCAGCGCACGACGCGGCAGCGCTACTCGGAGGTCCACGCCAAGGGTGGCTGCCAGCTATGCCACTCCCGCTGGGATCCGATCGGCTTTGCGTTCGAACACTTCGACGAAGCGGGGCGCTGGCGCGACGCGGAAGGCACCGACCTCCAGCTGCCGGTCGACTCGGCGAGCTATGTGCCCGAGCAAGGTGTGCCCTTCGACCGACCGCCGAACCCCGATGCGAAGCTGTTCGAGTTCACGGGGCAGGAAGACATGATCACCCAGCTCGTCGAGTACCCGGTCGTGCACCAGTGCTTCAGCGGTTACCTCTCCAGTTACGCTTTCGGTGGTCCGTTGACCTGCGCGGCCGAGACTCGCCGGGCGGAGTTCATCGCCGGTACTATCGGCTTCATCGACTATCTGGCGTCGCACGCGGGTGAGCCCCATTTCACGGAGCGCCGCGTCGAAGCGGCGCCATAATCGCGAGCGCCGCGTCGAAGCGGCGCCGTAGTCCCGGCTCCGGTAGACCGGCGAAGTCCCGCGCGATCGGGCGGGGGTGGAAATTCCGATCGCTTCCCGGGACTTCGGGCTATAGGCTGCGCGGCCATGAGCGTGAAGTCAGTCCTCGTGGTGGCGTCGCTGGTCTTGAGCGTCGTGATCGGCGTCGTGTTGCGCAGCGGTTCGGGCGCGGCCAGTACGGACCCGACCGGTCCGAAGCGCATCCAGATCGGCTTGTCGCTCGATACGTTGAAGGAAGCGCGCTGGGGCCGCGATCGAGACGCGTTCAAGAAACGCGCGGCCGAGCTCGGCGCGGACGTCGTGGTGCTATCCGCCAATAGCGACGACAGCACGCAGATGAAGGACGTCGAGTCGTTGATCACGAGCCAGGTGGACGTGATCGTGATCGTCCCGCACGACGGCAAGGCCATGGCCAAAGCGGTGCAGTTGGCACACGCCGCCGGCATCCCCGTGATCGCCTATGATCGTCTGATCGCCGACAGCGATCTCGACCTGTACGTCACCTTCGACAACCGCCGCGTGGGCGCGCTGCAGGCGCAATACCTGCTCGACCAGCGGCCGGATCGATCGAAAGAGAAGCCGCTCCGGCTCGTGCGCATCTACGGTTCCAAAACGGACAACAACGCGTTCATGTTCAAGGAGGGCCAGGACAGCGGCCTCGCCAAGGCCATTGCCGATGGCTCCGTGGTGGTGGTGCACGAGGACTGGGCGGACGACTGGAAGCCGGAAAATGCCAAGCGCATCATGAACGCCGCGCTCACCAAACAGGGGCGGGAGATCGATGGCGTATTGGCCTCCAACGACGGTACGGCGGGCGGGGCGATCCAGGCGCTGCGCGAGGAGGGCGTTGCAGGCAAGGTGCTCGTGACCGGGCAAGACGCAGAGCTCATCGCCTGCCAGCGCATCGTGGGCGGCGAGCAATCGATGACGATCTACAAGCCCGTGGAACAACTGGCGAAACGCGCCACCGAGGTGGCGCTGGCGCTGGCGTCCGGCAAGCCAGTGATCGCGAGCGGCGGCACCAACAATGGGAAGATCGACGTGCCGTCCATCTTCCATGAGGTGGTCACAGTCACGCGAGACAATATTGACCAAACTGTGATCGCGGACGGTTTCCATACTCGCGAGCTCGTTTACAAGGCCGCCCCGGTCGAGTGAGGCTGCGCCCGCGGTTGTGAGTCGGGCGCCCCGGGGTTAATCTCCTTTCCCATGGCACGAGCTGGAGACCGCAACACTTTCCCCTGTTTCGCGGCGCCTTCGCGGTTCGGCCTGGTATTGCTCGCGGGCGTGACGGCCTGCTCGAGTCCAGCTGCGAACAACGACGACGGCGACTCAACGTTGGTACCGTTTCAACCGGCGGGGCAGGGCGGCGGCGGCTCCGTCGACGATCCAAACGCTGTTCCCACGACTCAGGGCGGTTCGAGTTCGGACGAACCCAACTACGATCCGATCGGCATCAGCGGAGCGAGCAACTCGCCGCCACCGGGCGGCTCTGGTGCAGCGGGTGTTCAGAACGATCCCGCTCCCACCGAAACGCCCGTGCTCGAAAACGTGCTCGTGTTCTCTCGCACCGCAGGCTATCGGCACGACGCGATCGCTCCCGGCATCGAGGCGATTCGCGGTCTGGGAGCGAGCAACGGCTTCGCCGTCGAGGCGAGCGAAGAACCGAGCATCTTCAACGACGCCAAGCTCGGCGAATTCGACGTCGTGATCTGGCTCAGCACCACGGGAGACGTGCTCACCGGGGACCAGCAGGCGGCCTTCGAGCGCTACATTCGAGCCGGTGGCAGCTGGGTCGGCGTGCACGCAGCGTCGGACACGGAATACGACTGGGCGTGGTACGGCCAACTCCTGGGCGGCGGCGCCTATTTCGTCAGCCACCCCGTGATCCAGACTGTGACGTTAAACGTCGAGGCGGCGGCGGCGGCGCACGCCTCGACAGCACACTTGCCGGCGAGCTTTCAGCTCGAGGACGAGTGGTACAACTTCCGCGTCAACCCGCGCTCGGCCGTCAACGTGCTCATGACGCTGGACGAGGGGAGCTACCAACCCGGCGCCGACGCCATGGGGCCCGATCACCCGATCGCTTGGTATCACGAGTTTGAAGGCGGGCGGGCCTGGTACACGGCGCTCGGGCACCGTCAGGAGCTGTATGAGGACGCGCTATTCACCGGGCACCTGCTCGGTGGCATTCGCTGGGCCGCTGGTGTAGTGCCCTGACTTCGTGCCCCGTAACCGAAGTTCCTTGCAGAATTCCGCGGTCCCGGACGGGGCGAGGCCGCCGGAATTCTGCCGCAAAGGCCCACTCTGTTCCGGGTCACAAACTTTATATTTGTGCCTGTAACTCGCGTTACAGGACACTAGTATCCGCATGTTCAAAAAAGTGCTGGTGGCTAACCGCGGCGAGATCGCGGTCCGCATTCTGCGCACACTCGAGGAGATGGGGATCACGCGAGTCGCCGTGTATAGCGACGCGGATCGCGAGAGCCCTCACCTGGAGCACGCGGACGAGGCCTATCCGCTGGGCGGCAGGGCTCCGAGCGAGAGCTATCTATCGGCGGACAAGTTGCTCGCCGCAGCGCACCAGGCCGGCTGCGATGCGTTGATTCCCGGCTACGGTTTCCTGTCGGAAAACGCGAGCTTTGCGCGCCGCTGCCAGAGCGAAGGGATCACCTTCGTGGGCCCCAACGCAGACGCCATCGAAGTGATGGGGCGCAAGCCCGAGGCGCGCGCGCACATGGCCAAGGCGGGTGTCCCCATCGTTCCCGGCGGGCCGGCGGAGACGCTCGCGGAGGCGCAGGCTACCGCGAAGAAGCTCGGCTACCCGGTGGTGTTGAAGGCGGCCGCGGGCGGCGGCGGTCGCGGCATGCGGCGCGTCGACAACGAAGGCGAGCTCGTGAGCCACTTCGAACGCGTCCAGCGCGAAGCGCTCGGGTCTTTCGCCGATGGGTCGATCTACCTCGAAAAAGAGGTGACGCGAGCTCGCCATGTCGAAGTGCAGGTCCTCGGCGACAATCACGGCAACCTCGTGCACTTGTTCGAGCGCGATTGTTCGATGCAGCGTCGTCACCAGAAGGTCGTCGAAGAGAGCCCGAGCCCGCACTTGCCCAAGGCCGCGCTGGAAGGCCTGTGCGAGACGGCGCTGCGCGGTGCCCGTTCTGTCAACTACAACTCCGTGGGTACGTTCGAGTTCTTGGTCGACGCCGAAAACAACTTCTACTTCCTGGAGATGAACACGCGGCTCCAGGTCGAGCACCCGATCACGGAGCTGTGCACCGGCGTCGACCTGGTGCGCGACATGTTGCGCGTGGCGGCTAACGAACCACTCGGCTATGCGCAGCACGATATCTCGCGGCGTGGCTCCGCCATCGAATGTCGCATCTACGCGGAGGATCCGGCCAAGAAATTCATGCCGAGCCCGGGGACGATCGAATACCTCAAGGTGCCGGAAGGTCCCGGCGTGCGGCATGATTCGGGAGTTTGCCCCGGCTATCGCATGGGCTTTGACTATGATGCCATGATCGCCAAGCTGTGCGTGTGGGCGCCTGACCGAGCGCGCGCCGTGGAACGCATGCGCCGCGCGCTCGGAGAATACGACATTCGCGGCCTGACCACGAACCTGGATTTCTTGCGGGCCTTGATCAATTCACCCGAGTTCGTGAGTGGGCACTATGACATCGGCTTCATCGAGCGGAGCCGTGAAGAGTTGGTAGCGCGCTCGCGCGAGGGCGCGCTCGAGGTGGACGAACACATGGCGGTGGCGTGCCTCGTCGCGGCCACGGAAGAGCTGGCGACCCGTGCCACGGCAACCGGCGCGCCCAGAGCAGAGGGGTCTCCCTGGTTAGTCGCGCACCGGCACCGGCGAGTGGGTTATTAGGATGAGCATCGAGCGCTTCAATTGGGGGCAATACGAGGGGCAGTCCGTCGAGCGCTACACGCTCACCAACCAGCGGGGGCACGCGGTCGGGCTCACGAACTATGGCGCCGCCGTGACGTCCCTCACGGTGCCCGACCGGCAGGGGCAGCTAGCCGACGTGGTGCTCGGCTTCGAGCACCTGGACGCATACATCGGGCAGGGCCCGTTTTTCCTAGGAGCGACCGTGGGTCGCGTCGCGAACCGAATTCGCAGTGCGACCTTCCAGCTCGACGGGCGGCGCGTTCCGCTCGCCGTGACGAACGGCGCGCACCACCTGCACGGCGGCCGCCGCGGTTGGGATCGCGCGGTCTGGAGTGCGGCGGAGGAGTCGAGCGAGCTCGGGCCAGCGCTAGAGCTCAGCTACACCTCGGTGGATGGCGAAGAAGGTTATCCTGGGCGAGTGACGGCACGGGTCCGTTACATCTGGACCCATGAGGACGCGCTGATCGTGGACATGCAGGCGCATGCCCACGACACGACGATCGTCAACATGGCGCACCACAGCTATTGGAACCTGGCGGGCCACTCGAGCGGCGACGTGCTGTCCCATGAGCTCGAGCTATCGGCTTCGCGGTACACGCCCGCCGATCCGATCGTCCCGATCGGCACCATCGAGAGCGTCGACGGCACGGCGTTCGACTTCACGCGAGCGAAAAACATCGGACTCGGTCTGCGGCAGTTGCGCGCGGAGCTGCCTGAGCTCGAGCCTGCCGGTTTCGATCACAACTGGGTGGTCGACGGCGAGCCTGGCCGGGTGCGCCGCGTGGCCCGTTTGTATCACCCGGCATCGGGCCGCCGGATGACCCTCGAGTCCGACGCGCCGGGTGTGCAGTTCTACACCGGCAACGTCCTCGATGGTTCGCTGAGCGGCAAGGGGGCGCGTTATGCGCGCCATGCCGGGCTCTGCCTCGAGACACAAGCATTCCCGGACGCGATCAACGTGCCCGAGTGGGCCTCTCAGGTCATCATCCTTGCCGGGCACACCTATCGGCACCAGATGGTGCATCGGTTCGCTGCCGAATAGCTCTCAGCGGGTGAAGGCGATCGTTGCCACGGAGCGTGCCGGCAGTCGGAGCGTACCGCTCAGCGGCCCGACCTCGCTCCAACGACGCGTCGATCCGGGCCTGAAGCTCGTCACAAAGGCTTCGCTCTTTGCGTCCGCAAACGCGCCGGCGTCCAGCGTCGCATCCATTGCTAACGTGCCCGTGTTGAGCAGAACGACGCTGAGGTGCTTGTCGTCCGGTGAGACATAGGCGGACGCGAGCAGGCCGCTGCCGTCGGCGCTGGCGCCCACGCGCACGTAGCCCGGATCGGTGAAGCGCGCGAAATGTCGCATCGAGTAATACTGGTCGCGCGGGCTCGGGGTGAGGCTCTTCATCGCCACCAGGCCCTTGTTATCGGGCCAGATCAGCTCCCAATACAGGAACGCCGAAGCCCCTTGGTTGACCAGGCTATGGTGAATCAGCCAGGCCGTCTCGAAGCCGCCGTCCACCTCGTGGTCTTCATCCGTACCAAATTCGGTCTGAAACGTCGGCTTGTCGGGCACCGTCGCTTTCACCGACAACATCTCGTCGACGAAGCTGTCTGGGCCGGGATCGCGCCAATCCCACATGGCGTCATCGCCGCGCTCGTAGATGTGGTGGGCCACGCCGGCGAGCAGGTTCGCGTCGAGCCCGGCCATGTATTTGGGCACGCGTTCGTAGTGGATGCCGAGCACTTCGGGCCCGAGCATCTTCGGCGGGTGCTCGAGCTTCTGCACTGCCGCGTGCACCGCCTCGAGCGCCCGTCCGTAGCCGGGGTAGTTCGCCTCTTCGGTCGGCGTGAATTTACAGCCTTCCCAGTCCGGCGGTACGAAATCGGGCTCGTTCTGGATGCTGATCCAGGTGGGGTCGAGGCCGAGGCTGCGATAGTGGCTGATCGAGCGCTGCCACCAATCCGCGAACTCGGCATACAAGAACTTGCCACCCTCCTTCTTGAGCGTGCAATCCGGGTTGCCCGCGCATTTCTCCCTGCCGTTCGCCTTGAGGCTCGCGGGCGGCGACCACGAGCTGATGAGCAGCTTGGGCGGGTGCCCCAACGCGGCCGTGGCGCGTTCGAAGATGCTCACCTCTTGCCGCAGCGCCTCGTCACCCTTGTCCGTGCGCTCGAAGCGATTGCGGAAGCGCAAGATGTCGAGCCCGGCCTCGGGAAACAGGTATTCGTACAGCCCGTCGGTGACCGCGCCCGAGATGCGATCGAGGTGCCAGCCCACCGACGCTCCAAAACCTTCGAGGGTCTGAAAGCGCTGCGACGTGTCGACGCGGACGTTGCCGGTCCCGATCGCGCCCGGTGCCAGGGACTCCTCGAATGGGATGTTTTTCCCCGGCGGGGCGTCGAGGACCTCTCGCATCGAACTCACGCCCGGCGTCTGCACGCCAATGCAGGCCGCGCCGAGTGCTCCGAGCCCCGCGGCCACGCCGAGCAGCGCTCGCTTCACTCCGCCGAGGGGGCGGTGACTCGTTAAAGGCATTGAAGAATCGCTCGAGAGAGCTTCAGGCCTCGGGCATGTTCAAGCGCTTGCCGTCGCCTTCGGCGGAGAAGAACAACGCGCGGCTCATGTCGATGTAGATGGGCAAAGTCTCCTTTGCCTTGAGCTGGGCGTAGCCATCGACCGAAGCGACGATATGACGGTGCTTGTCCGTGGCGAGGTACACATGCAGGCAGTCGCCCAGCATTTGCACCTGCCGCACCGTCATCTGCAGGCTGTTCCCGTTCGTCTTGAACTCGGCGCTCTTGCGATCACTCAAGAGCTCCGGGCGCACGCCGAGCACGACGGTCTGCCCGACCTGGCTCTCCAGCTGCTTGACCGAGCCCTCGGGCACCGGCAACTTGCCGCTGCCTTCGTCGAAGTAGAGCCGGTCTCCCTCCTTGACGAGACGCCCTTCGAGGAAATTCATCGAGGGGCTGCCCAAAAATCCCGCCACGAAGCGATTGGACGGGCTGTGGTAGATTTCCGATGCAGACCCGATCTGTTGCGCAACCCCGTCCTTCATGACCACGACGCGGTCCCCGAGCGTCATCGCCTCTTCCTGATCGTGAGTGACGTAGACGGTCGTACTCTTCAGGTTCTCGTGAAGGTCGCGAATCTCCGTCCGCATCTCCACGCGCAGCTTGGCGTCCAGGTTGCTGAGCGGCTCGTCGAACAAGAAGCACTGCGGGTCGCGCACGATGGCCCGGCCCACGGCGACACGCTGCCGCTGCCCGCCTGACAGCGCCTTGGGCTTACGCTCGAGCAGCGGGATGATACCCAGGATGTCCGCGGCGCGTTTGACCTTCTTCTCGATCTCCGGCTTGGACATTTTGCGCAGCTTGAGCGCAAACGCCATGTTCTCGAACACCGTCATGTGCGGGTAGAGCGCATAGCTCTGGAACACCATCGCGATGTCGCGATCCTTGGGCGACACGTCGTTCACCACTCGCTGGCCAATCTGAATTGTGCCGCTCGTGATGTCTTCGAGGCCGGCTATCATCCGCAGCGTCGTGGACTTGCCACAGCCGGACGGCCCTACGAGCACGATGAACTCCCCATTTTTGATATGCAGATTGAAGTTGTCGACGACCTTCGCGGCGCCCTCGTAAACTTTGTCGACGTTCTTCAGGATCACTTCTGCCATGCGGGTAACCGCCGATAATAGTGATCTCGGGCCCCCTGGCAAGCGCGAGCCTCGAGCGATTTTCCCCGCAGCGCCCCGCCGGGTCTCACGCGCGGCGTCACGCCGGGGCCCGCCCCGCGCCGTGGCGATACCTCTTCCGCAGCTCTCCAGTTCAGTGGAACCGCCCGGAATTATCTAGTCTGTCTGTGGCGGCCTTTGCACGTTGGCCGGCTCAGCGTCCCCGTATACTATGGCCTGGCGGCCACGCGGGGGCCCCGTCGGGAGTGAGGGAAACGCCGCGGCTGCCGGAGTGCGACTCTACCCATGTTAGACCGTTTCCCTTACGGCAAGGCGCCGTTCGCCCTGCTGGTCATCGCGGTGCTCTCGTCGGTCACATTTGCCGCGACCCGCAATCAGGCTCGGCCGGCACATCTCGTCGTCGCGACCTTCGCGATGCACCACCGCAAACTCTACCAGGAGGCGGTGGTGAAGTTCGAGAAGCAGCACGGCGTTCATGTGGAGGTCCAGCTCGTCGACTGGCAGTCGCTCGAGGCGCGTCTGCAAGCCGCCATCGTCGCCAACACGGACGTGCCGGACTTGGCCGAAATTTCCGAAGGAACGTTGGGGTTTTTCACGCGCGGCCCGGAAAAAGATTTCGGCTTCATGGATCTGACCGACCAGGTCAAGAGAGACGGTCTGGACCACCGCGTGGTGGAGGCTCGCTATGCGCCGTGGACCACGCGCGGCCGCATCTATGCGCTGCCGCATGACGTGCACCCGGTCATGCTCGCGTATCGCCGCGATCTGGTGGAAGAGCTCGGCATCGACGTGAACAAGCTCGAGACGTGGGCTGATTTCGTCGCGGTGGGCCGGCAAATCACGAGGGATCTCGACGGGGACGGCACGATCGATCGCTTCATGTTGGATCTGCCCAAAAACGGCCAGTGGGGCATCCAGATCATGCTGCGCCAGCGCGGCGTGGACATGTTCAGCCCGAGCGGGGAGGTGGCTTTCAACACGCCCCTGGCGGTGGACACCCTGCTCTGGTACCTGCACGAGACGCGTAGCCCGGAGCGTATTTCCTACGAAGCCGGCTGGGGCCAGACCTTCAGCAAGGCGATCAGCGACGGCTTGGTGCTGTTCATCATGACGCCCGATTGGCGCTCGTTTCAGTACCAGATCGACGCCCCGCGACTGAAGGGCAAGATGGCGCTGATGCCCCTGCCTGCCTGGGAAAAGGGAGGCCGGCGCACCTCGACCTGGGGCATGACCGGGCTGACCATCAGCCGGACCACCAAACACCCCGAACTCGCCTGGGAGCTCGCCAAGTTCTTATACTACAACACCGAGGATCTCGGCGCTCGCTTCAACGGCACCAACATCATTCCCCCGCTGAAAGAGGCCTGGGATTTGCCCGAACTCAAGCAGCCGAGCGAGTTCTACTCGGGGCAACGAGTGGGGGTCGAATACGCCAAGCTGGCGCCGCAGGTGCCGCCTTTGTTCGCGTCTCCCATCTACAAGACCGCCTGGACCAAGATGGACGAAGCCATCACCCGTTGCGCGATCTACTATGACGAACACGGTGAAGAGGGCTTGCGGGAGAAGGTGCAAGCCGAGCTGGATCGCACCGAGGCGTACCTGAAAATGTGGGCCGATCGCCACGCCGTGCTGGCGACGTCAGAGCAACAGCAGTGAGCCCACCGGATCGAGGAGTCTAATCGATGCAAAGCGTGGTCGAACTCGATGCGCCGCCAGAGGGAGCCGAATCCATGGCCCCCGAATCGGGAAGAAGGGTGGGCCGTCCGCGCCGGTACTACAAGGGCAGGGCGCCGTACGTGTTCCTCTTGCCGTACCTGCTGCTCTCGTCGGTATTTTTCATCTATCCGTTCCTGCGCGCGGTGGCGCTGGCCTTCTATCAGACCAACGGCCCGCGCTCGAGCGTGTTCGTGGGCCTCGCCAACTTCCGCTTCCTCTTGCACGACGGCGTGTTCCACACGGCTCTGTGGAACACGCTGATTTTTACCGCGTTCAGCTTGTTCATGCAGCTGCCGCTCGCGCTCGCACTGGCGATGTTGCTCAACTCGGGCCAGAGCAAGTGGGAGACGAGGCTCAAGGGTTTTTTTCGGTTGATGTTGTTCTCGCCGAACCTCGTCGGTCCGATCTTCGTGGGCGTCTTGTTTCAGGTGTTGCTCATGCCGCGCTATGGCCTCGTCAACAAGACGGCCAATGCGCTGGTCGGTTGGGGTATCGAGAAACACTGGGTAGAAGACCCCAAACTGGTGATGCCCGCGCTCGTGCTCACCTCGCTATGGCTCTACGTCGGCTTCAACATGGTCTACTTCCTCGCCGCGCTGCAGAGCGTGGACAAGGAGCTCGAGCAGGCCGCCCGTATCGACGGGGCCAACGCCTGGCAGGTGTTCTGGAACGTGACCTTGCCGTCCATCCGCCACGTCGTGGTTTTTGTGGTGATTTTGAGCACGGTCGGTTCCTTCAACCTGTTCGAGCTGCCGCTCGCGATGCTCAACCGGACCAACGGCTTTGGGCCGGACAACGCCGGGCTCACGCTGATCACGTACCTCAACGAAGTCGCCTATCGGTCGGGAGATCTGGGCTTGGGGTCCGCGGTGGGCTGGGTCGTCGCTATCATGATCATGGCCTTCAGTTTCATCCAGTTCCGTGTGTCCAAGGTTGCGGAGAACGAGTGAGGAGCCCGGCATGAATCCGTTGCGCGTCACATTGCTGGTCCTGTTCGCGATTTTTCCGCTGATCTATGTGCTGAACCCGAAGCGCCCGAAGCGCGCCTACGGCTACCTGCGAGGGCTCGTGCTCACGCTCGCGTGCATCACCGTCATGTCCCCGTTTGCCTGGCTGGTCGCCGCGGCGTTCAAAGACAAGTCGGTCTACAACGAGTACATCTTCTTCCCGCCGCTCAGCGAATGGTCCAGCCAGACCATGAATCTGAACAATTTCAGCAGGCTGTTCGAGGGTGAAACCAGCGTCAAAGGCACCATCTACTACTGGCACTACCTGCTCAATTCTACGGTCTACACCACGGTCAGCACGGTGCTGCAGCTTTTCTTCGCGTCGCTCTCGGGGTACGCGCTGTCGAAATACGACTTTCGCGGCAAGCGCCTGCTCATGATGTTCATGATCGGCTCCACGATGATCCCGGGCGTGTTGCTCCTGGCGCCGGTCTACAAGATGTTCGTCGACCTCGAGTTGATCGATTCGATTCCGGGCCTGTTGCTCACGAGCGCGGTGAGCGCCTACGGGATCTTCCTGTTTCGTCAGGCCATCATGGGCGTACCAAACGAGATCATCGACGCTGGCCGCATGGATGGCTGCAGCGAGTTCGGCATCTATTTCAAGCTGGTGATGCCGCTCGTGAAACCGATGAGCGCGGCATTTTGCATGTTCGTGTTCCTGGCCCAATGGAACGCGTTTTTCGCGCCGAACATCTTCCTGCAAAGCCAGAATAACCTGACAGCGTCCATTGTCGTCCGGACGTACATCAGCACGTACCAGCAGGAGTACGGCGTGTTCTTGGCTGGAACACTGCTGGCGATCATCCCTCCCGCCATTCTGTTCTTCGCGCTGCAAAAGGAGTTCGTGAGCGGGCTGAGCTCGGGGGCAGTCAAGGGTTAGTGCGCCGGTTCCAATGAAGCGATGGGAATTTCGAATGCCCCGGCTGGAGCGAGGGCATCGAAATTCCCGCCTTTGCTACCGATTTGAACCGGCTCCCGCCTCTATCTTGGC
>JAYWEH010000070.1:0-2557 GCA_043780025.1 Deltaproteobacteria bacterium | reverse complement strand
TTGAACGAGCGAGGTCGAAAACGCCTCGGGAAACAAATACGGAAACGGCGAGAAACAGGTGCTGCCTAGCCTAGAGGCGGCGGGTACGACCCCGCTCGCGGCCGTCAAGGGTGGGGCAATTCGAAGCAATTCATTTCGAGCAGTGTTCGAGGCAATGGTTTGAGACGGTAGTCAATTCCGACAAGGTAGGTTCGTGTATGGCAACTCGGCAGACGTTGAGCATCGAAGATCTCTTGCACCAGCACCAAGGGTTGGATTCGGAAATAGAATCGCTCATGCGGAGAGCTCACCTCACCCCAGGTGAACAGCAGGCCGCCCGCGAACTGAAAAAACGGAAGCTCAGCGCCAAGGATCGAATCGCCGCGCTCAAACGCGGGCTGGAAAGCTGAGTTCCCCGCCGTTTCAGAGGGTCAGGGGGACGGGGGGACGGGGGCGTCGATGGATTGAATCACGTCGGCGCCTCCCGGGGCCCGGCCCGACACCTCGCGGTTGAGGTCAATCAGCGCGTCGTCCAGACGCCGGCGGAACGCGGGATCCAAGCCGCCGGGGTGAAATTGCTCAGCCGCCTTGGCCAGCGCCAGCCAGTGGCGGGCGTCATCCCGAAAGCCGAGGCGATAGTCCGTCATGCCCCTGAGGTAGGCGTAGCGGGACCGCTCGGGTGCAGGCAAGGACGCCTCCTCTCGTTCGAGCTCTCGCCACACGGCCAGAGCCCGCTCGTATTGATTTTCCTCGTAATACGCTTGCCCGCGCGAGAGCGCTTCGCGGCTACCCGTGCACGCGATCGATCCAGCGAACGCTAGCGCGCAAAGCCACGAGCGCGCGCGCCGCAAACCTGCAAAAGGCCGCGCGGTCACGAATCGAGCGGCTCTCGGCGGCGGTAACGCATACGGATCACGGGCAAGCCATCCTGCATGACACGGCGTTCACGCGGACTGCGCGCGCCATAGGGGTTTTCCGCCAGGACGGGCGACCCGGGTTGATCCCCATGTGCTAAAAACGCCGGCTCGGACTCGATGGCAGCCCGATACCCTTCCGCGGTGACGTCCACGTCCGTCTGCACGAACAGCTCTCCGCCGGGGCCGAGCAAACGCGCGAGCTCCAGGGTCAATAGCGAGTTGGCCAAGCGCCGCTTGGCATGACGCTTTTTCCACCAGGGGTCGGGGAAGTGGATGAAGACCTTCGACAGGCTCCCCTCTGCCAGACGCGGCAACGCCAGACGAATGTCCTCGGCGAACACACGAGCTCGATCGCCGTGACCCGCAAGGCGAATGCGCTCATCCACGAGGCTGGCCCATTTGAGGCGGATCTCCAGGCCTAGCATCTGCACGTCAGGAGCCGCGGCCAGGCGTTCCAAAAGGAACCCGCCGCGCCCGGGGCCAATCTCCAGCTCGAGCGCACGCTTGGCGCTATTTGCCCCTAGGATCTGCTCCGGTCGAAGGCCCGTGCCCGGGGGCAAACGGGGCGCGTCGAAATACGGTGAAGCCACCCTTGGGGTTGCCGTGCATTCGGGGCTGGTCACTGGCAAGCTTTAGCGCTTGGACGTCGCAGAATCGAGGCCAAAACACACCGCCTCCGCGGGCAAGGTGCGACCCGTAGACGCGCCGGAGCGGAACGATGGACGCGCGGCGAGCGCAGCGTTAGCGTCCGCGCTGGTGGCACCCCGCTTTACATTGTTCGCCGGACTTTGGGGCTGGGCGCTCTTGATGCATCAGGCGACGTTCGATCGCTGGCGGCATAGCCCGCTCGGTTGGATGTTGTGTGTCCTCGCTGCCGCGCTCGTGCTCCGGCCGAGCTCGCTACCACTGCTCGCTGCCACGATCGCGGTCGACGCGGTGTATGCGTTCCAGTGCCTGCCCGAAACCGCGAACCATTTGTTGTTCGAAGGGCTCGTGTGTTTGATCTGGTGCGCCGCGTTCGCCGTACACGCCGGCAAGCGCCTGCGCGCAGGCGCGCCGCTCTCGCGATGGCTTTCGCTCGCGCCGGGTGAGATGCACCCGCTCTCGGCCACTTTGGTGCCGCTGCGCTACGCATTTGTGCTCTTGTATTGGTTGAGCGTGTTGCACAAGCTCAACTACGATTTCATCGCGCCGGACTCGAGCTGCGCTTCGTACATGTACCGGCGCGTATCGGAGCTCTTGCCGTTCATGCCGAGAGCGCCCTGGGCTGAACACGTGGCGATCTGGAGCACCTTGCTCGCCGAAGCGGCGCTACCCGTGCTGCTCTTGTTCGGTCGCACCTGGAGGCTGGGCCTGGTGGCAGCGCTGGCCTTTCACCTGACCTTGGGTTTCGACCCGACCCCGGGCATCTACAGCTTCACCGGGCTCTTGTATGCGCTGTTCGTCTTGCTCCTGCCGGAGCGCTTCATCGGCGCGGCATTCGGCGAAATCGAGCGGCTCGTGCAGAAGTTGGGCCTGCCTACCGCGAGCGCGCTGCGGCTGGCTGGGCTCGCGACCTTGCTTTCGATCGTGGCATACGGCGCCACCCGCGACGACCGCTGGTCCTTTCGCGCGGGCTTTGTGTTTTTCCTGGTCTGGTCGACAGTGGTCATCGCGGGCTA
>JAYWEH010000069.1:0-2563 GCA_043780025.1 Deltaproteobacteria bacterium | reverse complement strand
GCGAAGGTGATCGCCGGGCCGCCGCCCACGTGAATCTGGTGGTCCCCGGAGCGGCTCTCCTCGACCAACTTGCGCACGGCCGTGACGATGGCCGGTGCATCCGAATGGCGATCAATGGCGGGCTTGATGCGCCCGAACAGGAGCGCGGTCTGTGCGTCCTCGCTGAGCAGGTAGCCGGGGATGGTCTCATGCGCGAGCGCGACCTTCCGGCGCTCGCTGAGCACCTCGGGCGTGAGCTCTTCGGGTAACAGCGGCTCGATGCTGATGTCGTCCCCGCTCGCGTGGACCCAGTTGAAGTTCGAGAGCGAATCGACACGGATCACCTCGGGCACCTTCCACAGCCCGTCGGTGATGCGCTGCAACAGGGTGGCGCTCTCCATGTCGAAGATGCCGGAGGGGCTGTGCAAAGCGATGACGACCGCGTCGTCGTTGCCGAAGCGGCGTTCAAAGGCCTCGAACTGTTGCAGGTACGGGTCGTCGCTCCAGAAGAATGCCCGGTGGGTGAAATCAGTCGTGAGCCGGCTCAGCCCCGGCACGAAGGCCCCCACCAGCGCCAAGCCCAAGCAGAGCGCCAGCCAGGGGTGCTTCGCGATGAAGCCCACGTACCTCTTTGTAAACGCACTGGTCTGGATCTCTGGGTCGGACATCGCATTCTCCGTGTGCTCGCTCGGTGGACGGCCGAGCGCGTTTCGCTGCAGAAGTACTGACGGCGGCGGTCAAAAGTAACGCGTGAGCGTCAAACGGACGAGATCGGCCTCGCGGAAGGCGGCTAGACCGAAAGCCGGGTCATTGCGGTTGCTCGAATGGATGAGGCGAGCGCCGAGCTTGATGCCCCAGGTCTCTCCGAGCCGCTGTTGATAGGCGAGGTTCACGAGAAACTCTTTTCGGCGCTCCAGATCGACGATGGCGGTCGCCAGGAGCTCCTTGCCGTCTTCGTCGTTGAACGCGAGGCGATAGCCGCCGAGCACGTCGCGCTGAAATGGCGTGAGCGCGAAGCGCTCGATTTCGCTCGTTCCGAGCACCGCTTGCCCCTCGGCGATCAAGGTCGATTCGAGCCCGCTCTCGTGCGAAAGCATATATTCCAGCCCGAGCGCGACAGCGCCGTGATCGGCGATGGCGAGCGGTACGGGCGCGGGATCTTTCAGCGGCATGAAATCGCGGTACGCCGCCTCCAGCTTGACCAACAGGCCGCCGAGCGCGTGTTGGTACGTGCCACCCAGCTGGCGCACTGTGAAAAACACGGGCCGCAGCACGCCGGCGCCGTCCACGGTGAAGACCGGTTGTGAGCGATCCATGTGCTCGAGCGCGTGCAGGCTGAGGTCCGCCGAGCCCCAGACCTGGCGAATGCGCACGGCCGCTTGCGGCCCAAAGTCATCCGTCGTGAATCGGCCGTCCCGGTCCACCAGGATGCGACCACCGATGGGCGTGCCGGCGACCGGGTTCAGGCGCGAACGGTTAGCAGGCGGGAGCGGCGCCATGTACGCCGGCAGAAGGTACAGCTCGAATGTCGTGTCCGTGGGCAAGGACAGCTCGAACAGCACCGTGGGCTCGCCGATTTTTTCGAGTGATTCGAGGTCGCTGTCCAGGTTGCGCGCGTTCAGCACATCCACGGGGTGAAACGCTTCCGTCGCGGTCCAGTTGAAGATGTCGAGGCCGGCGCGCAGCTTGAACCAGCCGGCCCACAACTGCGCCCAGGCTTCTTCGACCACCAGCGTGCTGCGCTCGAGGTCCACGCGATCGACGCGCGCGAAGGCGCGCACGCGCTCTTTCAGCGGCTCGTGGTCATGGCTGAATTCGAGCCGGCTGAACAGACCCGCTGCAAAGTCGCGCGTGACCGGGTTGTCATCCGGCAAGAAGGCACGGGTTTCGACGGCGATCTCACCCCGGCTGTCGACGCTGCTCTCCTCGCTGAATTCCTCCTGCGCGAGAGCGCGCGCCGAATAAGACGACACGAGAAGCACGCCTGAGATCACGCTCGAGCTGGACATGGCTCAGTTGAAACCTGGAGGGGCGGACGAACTGATGGAACGTCTCGCGGCCTAGTTCTCGAGCGCGTCGCTCTTGAAGATCTTCTCTTCGAGCTGGGCGTCCATGCGGCGCGTCGTCCAGGTGATCACCGAACGCTTCTTGGTCTGCACGTTGTGCATGTCGATCTTGCCAGCGCGCCACAACTTGCCGAACGCGCGATAGTCGCCAAATTGCGCCGTCTTCAGGAGCTCGCCCTTGCGATCGTAGTAGTCGATCTTGAGCGGGTTCTTGTATTCCTTGTCCATCCACACCACTTGCCGCGTGTAGCCGCTGGTCTTGCTCACCGGGTAGCGATCGAGCAGCCAGACGTCGCGGCCCTGCTCCTTGGCGTCACCCGAGAGCTTGTAGGTGTATTTGGGCACCTCCTGCGAACCGAAGTCTTCGTAGGCGAACTCGCTGCCCATGAAGGATCCGCTCTTGTTGTTGGACGCGATGCGCTTCACGCGCTTGATCGCGGGCAAATACAGCCACTGATCGTCATCGTCTTGCTTGTGAGTCCAGGTGAGCAGCCGCGTGCCCTTGACGTCGGCGGGCC
>JAYWEH010000068.1:0-6060 GCA_043780025.1 Deltaproteobacteria bacterium | reverse complement strand
AGATCGAATCATACGGGCCGAGGCCCAACATACTGATGCTCGCCTCCGTCAGGATCCCGCTGGCGGTCTGCAAGATGAAGACCATGAAAATGTAGCTGAGCAGGTACGGCAAGATGTGCAGCACCACGATATGCAGGGTGCCATAGCCGTTGATGCGGGCGAGCGCGACGTGATCGCGGGCGCGCAAGCTGCTCGACTGTGCGCGCACGGCGCGCGCCGTCCACGTCCAGGTGGTGCAGCCGATGAGCAGAGCGATCAGGCTCAGGCTGCGCCCCTCTTCGAGGCTCCCCGACAGTAGGATCAACACGATCAACGTCGGGATCACCAGGAACAGGTTGGTCGCCACCGTCAAGAGGTCGTCGAGCAGCCCGCCCTTGTACCCGCCGTAGACGCCGATGGCCGTACCGAGCACTGTGGCCACGGTACCCGCCAACAAGCCCACGTACAGCGACGCGCGCAGCCCCTGCACCAGGAGCGAAAACATGTCCATGCCGAGGTGATCGGTGCCGAGCCAATGGCGCCCCGATGGAGGCATGTAAGCCAGGCCGACGCGCTGGTGAACGTTGATGCTCGAGAACACGGGCGCCAGTAGGGCAAACAGCACCGTACCGAGAAACAGCGACGCCCCGATCACGAAGGCGGTGGATTTGAACAAGCCACGCAGCATCAACAGTCCTTGTTAGCGACCACGGCAATGACGAGCTACTTGCTCGCGGTCCGCCCCGCGCGCACGCGGGGATCTAGGAAACCCACCAGGATGTCGACCCCGAAATTGGCGCACAAGACCGTGGTCGTGATGAGCAGCGTACAACCGGTGATGACCGGATAATCGTTGCCCTGAATGGCCGTCAAGATGACCAGGCCGAGGCCCGGGTAGCTGAAGATCATCTCCGTGATGAGCGCGCCCCCGACCATCGCGCCGAGCGCCAGCGCGAGCCCGGTGAGCTGTGGCAACATGGCGTTACGGAACATATACAGAACGATCTTGCGCTCGCGGATCCCGAGCAGCTTGGCGTAGCGCACGTAGTCCGTCCCGAGTTCGTAGATGCACATCGACCGCATGCCGATGGCCTGATGCCCCGTCACGATCACCACGATCGAGACGAAGGGCAACACGTAGTAGTAGCTGGCGCTTTGCACGAACGACCAGGACAGGCTGGTGTTCATCCCCTCGTCATAGCCCCCGGCCGCCGGAAACCACTCGAGCTGGATGCCGAACACATAGACCAAGAGGATGCCCATGCAAAACGCCGGCACCGCGCTGGTCAAGAGCGCAAACGGGTAGAGCAAGCGATCGAAGACGCCTCGCTTGTAGGCAGCGAGCGCACCGAGCAGGTTTCCCACAAACCAGCCGAAAATGATGGTGGGCAGCTGCAACGCGAGGGTCCAGGGCAATGCCGTGCCGATGATCTCCCCCACACGTTTTGGGTACTGCAAGATGGAGGTGCCCAGGTCACCTTCGAAACAGAGCGCCACGTAGCGAGTGAACTGCGTCGCGAGCGAGGTGGGGATGGGCTTGCCTGTGACGTCCCTCGAGATCTGGCCCTGACCATCCAGCTCCACCAGGCCGAATTCGCGCAGGTACGCCTCTTCCTGCTCGCGTGCGGTAGCGGCATCGAGGTTCGCGGCCGCCCGTGCCATGATCGTGTCGATGGGGTTGGCTTCGCCGAGCCGAGGCAGCACGAAATTGAGGGTGACAGCGAAGACGAAGGTCAAGAAATACCACGCCCCGCGCCCCAGCACGTGCTTCAGCGATGGATGATTATGCAGCATGCCGAGCCCTTCCGATCAATCCGCCGCGGATCAATTCTGGGCCGCTCCCCCGCTCGGCGCCGTCTCCGTCAATGACAGGTGCCACAAAGTGCGCGTGCCCATGCGGGCGCCCGGGATCTGCGGAGGCAGGAACGGATCCGCAGCCGTCGGGAAGCCGCTCCAGACCCGCGTGCTGAACTCGTAAAATTGATCTGGCCGGTACACGAGCGGGAGCACCGGTTGGTGCTGCATGAACAACACGTTGAGCTCCCGATAGGCAGCGAGGAGCGCCGCAGGCTCGGCGAGCGTCGGGATCAGATCGAGCAGCTCGTCGAAGCGACGAATGTAATTGGGCCCCTTCGGATCGTTGAAGCGCCCCATGTTCTTGTACATCTTGGCGCCCTCAGGCGCGAAGTCGCGGGTGTTCAAGACAAAGTCGAAGCGTGACCAGGGCTTCGAGGGCGTGGGTGCTGACGACGGCGTGAACATCAGCAAGTCGAAATCTCCGGCGACGCCGGCGGGGTTGTAGGCACCCGTGTCCACGAATCGCTCCCGTGCATCGATGCCGACAGCTCGCATGCTGCGCACCACGATGCGAACGCTGGCTTCCCAGTCCGTCCAGCCCGTGGGAGATTTGACGTAGACCGTGGGCACCCGACGACCGCCCTGGCGCGTCTCGATCAGCTCGCCGTCGGCCCCCCATACCGACTCATAGCCACCCGCCACGAGCTCGGCACGCGCCCGGGCTGGATCGTAGATCGACGCGCCATACTGCTGGGCGTCGGCCTCCGAGTAATACTTGCCTTCAAAGCCAAACGGCAGGACCAATCCGGGCTTCATTGGCTCGCTGTAGCCGGACACAGCGAGCTCCCGAATGTCGTCGTACTGAATTGCGAAGGCCATGGCGCGGCGCATGTGCACGTCGCCGAGCGGAGGACGGTTGTGGTTGATCCACAACACCGGCATGGCGCTGGGAGCAAAAAACGGGGCGCGATCATACCAGGCGCGCACCCCTTTGCGCTGTTTCAACCAGATGCGCGGAATGAACGACGACGAGGCATCCAAGCGGCCTTGCTGCAGCGCCACACTGTAGTGGTCGTTACTCTTGTACAGCGGGTGCACCACGTATCTGGGCGCGGCGCGCTTGCCGCCGAAAAACACGTCATTGCCCCAGTAGTCGTCGCGGCGCTCCGTGGCGATCTTTTCGGAGCTGAAGGAGTGCAACGTGTACGGCCCCGTTCCTACTGGGCCATCGCTGAACTTCACCTTCAAGAACTCGTTCATGTCGTCGCCGGCGGCTTGCAAGAGCGGCTCGATGGCATGCCGCGGCAAGATGTGCGTCTCTTGCAACGAATCCAGCACCACCAGCGGGTTGTTGCGCGCGGGGTTCAGCCGAAAACCGACCCGGCGGTGATGCGGCTCACCGGCGCCGTCACTTCCCGGCGCGTCATCGAGCACGCGCACTTCAGACAAGAAGGGCCAAAGCGTGGCCACGCGGATGGTCTTGTGGCGCTGACCGAGGTCGAAGGTGTATTTGACATCTTCCGCCGTGACCGGCGATCCATCTCGAAAGCGAGCCTTGGGCTGCAGGGTCACCTCGATGATGTCCGCCTTGACCACGAAGGATTCGGCGAGCAGCGGCTGCATCTGCCCGCTCAATGTGTTGAACACGAGCAGCGTCTCGTAGAACAGATTCTGCGCGGTGAGCGTCGTGACGGGCCAGTCGGGAGTGCTCGCCAACGGATTGAAGGTACTCGGCTGCGCCCACTGAAAGCCGCCGACGGACAGCGTCTCGCGGCGCGGGAACGCTTCGTCGGTTCGGGCGTCAGCGCGGCACCCGAGCGCGAGCGCCGACGCGGCGGCGAGCAGGGCGAAGCGCGTGCAGAGACCCATTGAACGTTCGTACCGGACCCAGCCGACTCCCTAGCGGCCAGGTCGACGATTGTTCTCAGGCGCGCCTGCCTGTCAACCCACGAACCGCCGGCGCGCAGAATCCAGCGACGCGACGGGACATTTCGCCCGCCGCTTCCGCCCGGCGCGCTCTATTCCGCAGCGGCCGGAACTCGGAACAGCCGCTCCGGACCGATCAAGCGCTCCGTCGTGGCCTCGTCGGGCAACTCGACGTGCACCCAACCGTCCACGACCTTCACCGGAAAGGTCAGGATGCGGTACTCGTCGTCACCCAGACATTTGCCATCCTTTAGTGAGAAATTTTTCTTGTGCAGGGGGCACGCCACCTTGGGAACGCCCTGTTGGTCTCCGATCAGGCCGCGCGCGAGCACCATGTCCTGCATGTGTGGGCACTTGTTCTGCGTGGCATACCACTCGCCCCTCGACTCGAAGTTGAACACCGCGATCTGGGTATTCCCATACCGGACGGAGCGCCCGCCATCTTTGGGAAAGCTCTCGACGCGCGCCAGCCTTACCCAGGAGCGCTGCAGGACGGGTAGCGAGATGCGAGCATTAGCTGCTGCCGGCTCGCCAGGTTTGCCCCAATCCACGGGGCGCCGCTGAGCGCGTTCGCTCGTCAGCTCCACGTTCTCGTCGTCCGCGGTGCTGTTGGCGAAATGAGCGAACTTCGCGCGCGCCGCCGGATCCTTGACCACCTCCGCCCATTCGCAACGGTAGGTGTCGACGAGGTACTGCATCTCTTTCTCGAGATCTGCGCAGATCCCGAGGCTGTCGTCGACGATCACTTCCTTGAGGTGTTTGATGCCGCCTTCCAGCTTCTCCAGCCACACGGAGGTACGCGTCAAACGGTCAGCCGTGGCAATGTAGAACATCAGAAATCGGTCGATGTATTTGATGCAGGTCTCTTCATCGACGTCGGATGCCAAGAGGTCGGCGTGGCGGGGGCGCGCTCCGCCGTTGCCGCACACGTACAGGTTCCAGCCCTTGTCCGTGGCGATGATGCCGAAGTCCTTGCTCTGCGCCTCCGCGCATTCGCGCACGCAGCCGCTCACCGCGCCCTTCAGCTTGTGCGGAGCGCGGATACCTCGGTAACGCTCCTCCACCCGGATGGCGAAGCCCACTGAATCATGCAGGCCGAAGCGGCACCAAGTGCTGCCCACGCAGCTTTTCACCGTCCGCAAAGCTTTGCCGTAGGCATGACCGCTTTCGAAGCCCTCCGCGATCAGCTCTTCCCAGATGACCGGCAGCTCGTTCACGCGAGCGCCAAATAGATCGATGCGTTGGCCGCCCGTGATCTTGGTGTACAGACCGTACTTTTCGGCGATGCGACCGAGCGCCATCAGCTTCTGCGGTGTGATCTCGCCGCCGGCCACACGCGGAACGATTGAATACAAGCCCTGGCGTTGGATGTTCGCGAGGTAACGGTCATTGGTGTCCTGCAACGTGTCGTGGCGAACGATGAATGCGTTGAATACGCTGGCGAGGATGGACGCGACCGCGGGCTTGCAGATCTCGCAGCCCGAGCCCTGGCCGGCCCCCATGAGCACTTGCTCCCAGCTCTCGAGGCGGCGCACGCGAACGATCTCGTACAGCTCCTGTCGAGTGTAGTTGAAGTGCTCGCAGAGAACGCGCTTCACGCTCACGCCCATGCGCGCCAATTCGGCGTTGAGGATGTCCGTAACGAGGGGCACGCAACCACCGCAGCCGCTGCCGGCGCGCGTGCAGCTCTTGATCTTGGTTGGAGTTGTCGCGTTCGCGTTGCGGACCGCGTCGCAGATCTGTCCCTTCGAAACGCCGTTGCAGGAACACACCTGCGTCGCATCGGCCATTTCGGCGCCCTCTGCCTCGGCTCCACGCACTCCGAACAGGAGGTCTTCCGGGCTCTGTTTTAGCTCCTCGGACGAGTTGCACACGCCGAGCAGGCGCATGTAGTCCGCCGCGTCACCGACCAGGATGCCGCCGTCGAGCTTCTTGTCGTCGTCGCTGAGGATGAGCTTCTTGTAGATGCCTTTGACCAGGTCCTGATAGACGACGGTGCGTTTCCCCGGGCTGAGCGCGGCGCCAAAGCTGGCCACATCCACGCCCAGCAGCTTGAGTTTGGCAGACTGATCCGCGCCTTCGAAGCGGCTTTCGCGCTTGCCGGCGATGCGGTCCTTGACCACTTTGGCCATCTGGTAGCCGGGGCCCACCAGACCGTAGATCACGCCGCGATGCAACGCACACTCACCGATGGCAAAAATGTGCTCGTCACTGGTCTCTAGCTCGTCATTGACGACGATGCCGCCGCGAGCGCCAACTTCCAGACCTGACGCGGACGCAACTTCGTCGCGCGGGCGAATGCCGGCGGAGACGATGACGAGGTCGGCTTCCAGGACTTTACCATCCTTGAACTCGAGC
>JAYWEH010000067.1:0-6061 GCA_043780025.1 Deltaproteobacteria bacterium | reverse complement strand
TCCGCGCAGACGCGAGTGACGTCATTGCGTTCGCGGAGCGTGAAGGCCTGACCGCCCACGCGCGCGCGGTGGCGATCCGTACGCGCTCCTGACGGCAGTCCGGCGGATCAGCCTCGATACTGGACGTCGTCCAGGTAGATCGCGGCGCCTTCCACGTTGTCCTCCTGGTGCAGCAACGCGCAGAATACCGTCATCACGCTGGAGAGGTCCACGTCATTGACGTAGATGGAGTGTTCGCTCCACGAGGTGGTGAGCTTGACCGGGCCGGCGGTCACGTCAAAGGAGTCGCGATAGCGCGTCTTGATGTGCCCGAGGCCGCCGGCGCGGAACTCGACGACTTCGCCGCCCTTCTCGCCCTTGGCCCAGAATGAGATGCGCCGGTAGCGCGCCCCCGACAGGTTGTCTCCCGGTGCATCGCCTTCGTTACCGGCGCGGTTTTTCCAGCACACGCCGGCGAAGCTGCCCTGCTTGTCGAATTCGATTTTCCAGCCCTCCGGCGCGGAGTGCGCTTCGCTCGGCGCCGCCTTGGTCAGGCGGATGCGGCGCTTGGCCCCGATCAGATCCGTGGCGGGATAGGTCGCGCTGACGTCGAGGACGGCCGCCGCGGAATCGCTCGAGGCCGGCTTCGGGGGGCTCGGAGTCGCGCGCTCGCTCGCGAGGAGCGCCCGCGCGGTCTGCTCTGTCCCCGATCGCCGGTCGCAGTGCGCGGCGGACGCCAGCAGCCCTAGCCCGAAGAGAATACGTGTCGCAGAATGGGTCATCTGTCGAAGGAGTCCTTGCGAGGTGGATAGACCTCGGCAAGCGAAACGTAGCCGTAGCCGCGGCTGAAGCCAACGCGATAGCGCGGCGGGGCCCCCGGAATGGGTCCGCAAGTGTCACGGTTCGTTCGTTTTTTGACCCGAGACGTTTGAGAGCGGGGGACGCGTACGCGCTGCCAGAAAGATGAGTAGTGCTCGTCAATCGAGGCATCGATGTTAGGCTGCGCGGGAGCCTCTCGGCGCGAGGGCGCTCCCTGCTCCCTTCCTAACCCAAGAGCCACACTCTCTCCGATGCAGCTCCGATTCGACCCAATCGAAGAAACGCTGCCGCGCGAAAAGGCGGGTGGCCCGCGTCGCGCGACGCGCGTTGAGCCGGTGCTGTTTCTGGCTTTCTTCTGCGACAACCCGCGAGAGCTGCCGAGCCGCCACGACCTGGGGGAGATCGATTCGGTCACGCTCGGTCGTGGCCGTACCCGCCGTTTTGAGCGGGACGCGGCTCTGCGCAGCTTGCGAATCGAGCTGCCCGATCCCTGGACCTCTGCGGAGCACGCACGCTTGAGGCGTTCGTTCGGCGGGTTCGAGGTCGAGGACCTGCGCTCCCGCAACGGCGTTCGCGTCAATGGCCGGCTCGTCGATAAAGCGCGGCTCGAGGACGGCGATCTGATCGAACTTGGGCATACGCTCCTCTACTATCGGCGAGAGGCGGGAGCGGAGCTCGACGCTCAGGTGCCCGATTGGGTGCCGGAGGACGGCTCCCGGTCCACACCGGGCTTCGTCACGCTGTCGGCGGCCCTGACGCGCGAGCTGAACAAAGCCTGGGAGCTCGCACCCGCCGACCTGCCGCTGTTGATCCAGGGTGAAAGTGGTACCGGCAAAGAGGTACTGGCTCGAGCGCTGGCCGAGCGCTCCGAGCGGCGCGGTCCGTTTGTGGGCGTCAACTGCGGGGCGATCCCGCCGAGCCTGGTCGAGAGCGAGCTATTTGGGCACGTCAAAGGCGCATTTACGGGGGCCGAATCGAGCCACGACGGGCTGATCCGCAGTGCGCACAAGGGCACGCTGTTCCTCGACGAGATCGGCGACCTGGAGCTCGGTGCCCAAGCCGCGTTGCTTCGCGTGCTTCAGGAGCGTGAAGTTCGACCCGTGGGCGCGACGCGCGCGGTGAGCGTGGACGTGCGGCTGCTGTCAGCGACCCACCGCGATCTGGATGCGCTAGTGGAGCAGTCGACGTTTCGTGCGGATCTGCTGTCGCGGCTCGCGGGGTTTCGCCTGCGGCTGCCGCCCTTGCGACAGCGGCGCGAGGACATCGGCCTCTTGGTGGCGCAATTTGTGGCTGCGCAGGCCGCCTCTGTAGCGGGTGAGCTGCGATTTGAACCCGAGGCAGCCCGGCGCTTGTTTCGCTACCACTGGCCGCTCAACATCCGCGAGCTCGACAACTGCCTGCGCGCCGCGACCGTCCTGGCGCGTGGAGCGCCGATTGCCGACGAGCACCTATCCGAGCAGCTGCGCGGGGCGTCTCTCGAGCCGCAGTCACTGCAGCCGCCCGCGGAGCTAGGCGAAGCCGACGCCGAGCGGCGCGAGGATCTGGTTCGCTTGCTGCGCGCGCAAAAAGGCAACGTCAGCGCGGTGGCGCGCCAGCTCGGCAAAGCCCGCACTCAGGTGCAGCGTTGGCTCAAGCGTTACCGGCTCGACCCGCGCGACTACCAGGGATGACGAGATCGTCGTCCTGGGAGATCTCCGGCAAAAATAGCGTGCGCACCACGTCTTCCGGCAGCGGGCGGGGCCGGTTCTTCTCATCGACGCAGGCGAGCAGGATGTAGCTCTCGAGCAGCAGCTCCGGCGCTTTTCTCGGATTGTCGAGGCTCGGTCGCGTCACGGTGTAATTGAACCGCACGGTCACGCGGCTCACCGCGCCGAGGCGCGTTTGAACACTCAACAGGTCGTCGAAATAGGCGGGTTTGCGGTAGCGCAGATTCAGTTCGACGACGGGCATGTGAAAGCCGCGCTCGACCATTTCCTTGTAGGGTAAGGCGCGCCGCCTCAGGTATTCGAGCCGGCCCCGTTCGAAATAGGCGATGTAGTTGGCATGATGGACGATGCCCATCATGTCCGTTTCCGCCACGCAGACTCGCTGCACGGTCTCGGTGAAACAGTGATCCGGAATGGCGCGAGCTACGCCTGTGCGTGATTGCAACGAACTCATGAGGTGCGTCCAAGCTGGAGTCCCGCCCAGAGCCCGGCGAGCCCGAGCGCGTTCTGTAGTCCCAAGTTGGCGAAGGCCAATACCGAGTGCCCTCGTTCGAGCAGGCGCAAAGTCTCGAACGCGTAGGCAGAAAACGTGGTGAATCCCCCCATAAAGCCGCTCAGCACGACCAGCCGCCACTCACTCAGCTGCTCCTCGGAGGCCGCGCTGAACAGGGGGCCTTCAAATGTGGTGACGGCCAGACCAAAAAGCGTGCAGCCCAGAACGTTGACGACCGCGGTACCAAGTGGAGCTGGCGTGGAATGGGAGCGCTGAATCCAGGCCGACAGGGCCACCCGCGCGAGCGTTCCTGCCGCGCCGGCGACACACAACCATACGAATCGACTGATCATGGACGGGATGGTCTCGTGCCTCGATTCCATCGAATCGAGGCCAATATAGAGGAGGGGGCCGGTTCAAATCGGTGGCAAAGGCGGGAATTTCGATGCCCTCGCCCAGCTCTGGGCACTCGAAACTCCCATCGCTTCATTGGAACCGGTGTAGTGGACCGGCCGGAGCCTACGCGACTCGCGGCGCTGGCGCAAATGCCACAGCAGGGCCACGCTACTGCCACGATTCTGAAGGCCTAGCCACCCTCTCCCGCAGTGGGATGCTCCTCTTCCCAGGCGTCGATCGTTTTTGGCCAGTCGTTTCCGAGCAGCCGACTCAGCGAGCGGTCGGCCAACATCCGACCCTCGGTCTGGCAGCGCGGGCAGTAGTTGACTTCATTCTCAGCGTAACGAATCCGTTGAACCAGGGTCCCACACGCGGGGCAGGGCTGCCGGTAGCGGCCGTGCACGGCCATGTCCGGCCTAAAAGCGGTAACTTTCTCAGGGAAAGCCCCTGCCGACTCCTTGCGCAGGAGGTTGGTCCAATGCGTCAAGATCTTGACCGTCGCGCGATACAACCGCCGTATCTCTGTGGCATCGAGCCGCGAGGTGAGCGTGACGGGCGACAGACCCGCGGCATGCAAGATCTCGTCCGAATAGGCGTTGCCGATACCGCTGAAGAGATGAGGGGAGGTGAGCGCACGCTTGAGCGTGCGGTTCTCCGCGCCGATGCGCGCTTTGAATTGCGCGTAAGAGCATTCCAGCGGCTCGAGGCCTCCACGCTGGTGCGCGGCGAGCGCGGCGGTGCCTGCCACGACATACAAGCTCGCCCGTCGCTTCGAGCCCGCTTCGGTGAGCACCAGCGTCCCCGTCGAAAAATCGAAGGCGGCGAGGTTACTGCGCTGCGTGATCGCGGCCCCTGCTCTACGAAAATGCAGGCGCCCGGCGATCATCAGATGCAGCACGAGGAACAAGTCGTTCTCGAGGCCCATCACGATGCGCTTGCCTAGGCGCTCGATCGACAGCACTTTTCGCCCTGCCACGCTCGCCAATGGGGGCTCGACCGATCGCAGCAAGAAGGGGCTCTTGAGGCGCACGCGTTCGAGCGTGGCGGAGCCGACTGAGCGTCTCAGGTGCTCGACGTAGACCGTGACATCCGGAAGCTCGGGCATGCCCAGCCACTCGGAAGAGCGTTACTTTGGAGCGGCCGCCGGGGCTTGTACGGGCGCCGCAGGGGCGGCTGGCTTGGCCGCCGGTTTCGTCTCGCCCTCGGGCTTGGCCGCCGCCGGCTTAGCATCCTTCACGGCGCTCGTACTCGGCTTGGCCGCGCCGGATTTGGGAGCGTCCTTCACCTCAGTGGTTTTCGTATCCGCAGCGCTTGGCGGCTTGGGCTGGCTACCCTCGAGGTATGCGCTGTCGAGCATGCGGTAGAAGGGCTCGCGCGCGGCTTTCACCGTGGCAGCCGGCCCCGTCAGCTTGAAAAAGTATTTGGCTTCGGTCGGCGTGCTGATAATGGCACCGAGCAAGGCGTAGTTTTCGGTGGCCTTCATCGTGGCCATGCCGCCGCTGAAGGTGCCTTTCGGCAACTCCACGACCGCCTGAGCGAGGTCGTTCACGGTGCGGTCGGAGCGCACGATGGTCTTGTCGTCGAAGGCACTGAACTCGTCTGTCCAGCGCTTCAGGTTGGCGTCGACACTGCCGCCGAGCACGAACACGTTGAGCTCGCCCGGCGCCTTGTCACCCTTGGCGGGCGGGATCTCGTAGCTCGCCAAGCGCATGGCGCTGCTCGGCGTGACCTTCTTCCACTCGGGCGGATCGACCCATTCGACACCCTTGATGGGCGCCTTGGGTGGAGGCTTAGGCTTGGCGACAGCGGCCGCGGGCGGAGGTGCGGGCGGCGGCTCCGGAGCTTTTTCTGGCTCCTTCTTGCACGCCGCGGACAGTGCCGACAGCAGAACGGCCGCCACCAGCGGGTAGCAAATTCTGGCGAGTCCGCCGGGTGCAGGGGAACGGAGCAGCATCGGGTCCGTATAGCTCTCCGCAGGTCGTATGGACAAGCGCTCTCGGCCGAAGCCCCGTCGCAAAAGGCGTTTTGTGGCAAGCCGTCGTGTTAGCCTCCCAAACGTGCCCCTGACTCGTGCTCCACGGCCGAGGCCGGGTATCTGGCTGCTGGGCTTCTCAGTGCTCCTCGGGAGCTGGAGCGGGGTTCGATTCGCCGCCGGGCAGACTCCCCCCGGAGCTATCCCAGCTCAGTACATTCAGAGTTCGGTTGGCCGGTCATTGGCCAAGGCCGGAGCCGCGCCGACGGTAGCGGAAGCTGACCAATCGTCGCTGCAATACCTGCTCGAAGGCATCGAGATCCGCGGCAACACCAAGACGCGCCAGCGGGTGATCGAGCACTTCGTCCCGTTCCGTCGTGGAGACGTGCTCGACGTTGACGATCCCTCGCTGGAACTCACGCGCTATCGCCTGCTCGGGAGCGGCTTCTTCCGCGACGTGCAGCTGTCCCTGCGCAAGGGCACCGCGCGCGGTCGCGTCATCTTGGTGATCGAGGTGATCGAACGAAACACCATCGTCGTCACCGAGCTGGCCATGGGCTTGTCCGCGGACGCAAGCGCGGACGGTCAGCGCAGGCCGCTGGCGGCGTTTGCGGGTGTTGCCGGCGCGGAGCGCAACTTGGCCGGCACGGGCATCACCCTCGGTACGGCGCTCGCGATTTCGCAGGGCGCGACCAC
>JAYWEH010000066.1:0-2565 GCA_043780025.1 Deltaproteobacteria bacterium | reverse complement strand
GCGGGAGGGCCGCCGCGACGTGGCCGTCGGAGCGATCTGCCCGGGCCCCAACGGCGTCGGCAAGACCTTCATCGCCAAGGCATTTGCCCGGGATTGCGGCGTCAATTGCGTGATTCTGCGTAACTTCCGCGGCATGTACGTGGGCCAGACCGAGAGCAACCTCGACACCATCTTCAACATCCTCAAGGCCATGACGCCGAACGTGGTGATCATCGACGAGGCCGACAAGATGCTCGGCAACGAGGTGAGCGACGACTCGAGCAAGGTGGACGAACGCGTGTTCGGCTCTTTCACCGCGTTCATGGGGGATCCGGAGTACCGCGGCAAGATCTTCTGGCTGCTGCTCACTGCGCGGCCCTTCAACCTGGCGCCGGACACCGGCAGGCCGGGGCGAGCCGAAGAGCACGTGCCGATCCTGGCTCCCGAGAGCTTCGAGGACAAGAAGGCCACCTTGCTCGCGGTGAGCCGGGCGTCGCAGATCGAGCTCCTGCCGCCCGCGGGTGGCGAAGCATTGGACGCTTCGCTCGCGGCGCTGTTCGATCGGCTGGGTTTTGTGACGCCGGCCGCGCTCGAGCTGATCGCGAACCGCGCGCGCCGCAGGGCTCGTCGGGGCGCGCCCGCCGATCGCACCGCGCTCGTGGCCGTGCCGTTCGAGGTCTTCGCCGATGAGCTCACGAGCTTTGTGCCGGACGGCTCGCGCAGCAAGCTGCTCTTGCAGACGATCGAAGCGGTGCTGTTCACGAACCACCTCAGCTACCTGCCGGAGCCGTGGCGCTCCCGTCTGGCGAACGATCCGGACGGCCTCGCGGAGGAGCGCGAGGTGCTGCGCCGGCGCGTCGGGTATCGATGACACGCCTCGATCGGGCCCACCTGTTCAGCGCGGAGCTACCGCCGGGATCAGGGCCGGCCTGTGCCGCGCTGGCCCGCTTGGATGAGCTCACGCGCGCCGAGCGCGGCCAGGCGGAGCTGAGCCCGGGCGCGCGTGCCGAGGCGCAGGCGCTCTATGCGGCGTTACCGGCGCACATCGCACCGCTGCGCCAGCACGACGAAGAGAGCCTGGCGGACGCGGCGGAGCTCCGCATCCGTTTTGTCGAGAGCGTGCTGCTCTGGATGCAGTTCTGGCAAACGAGCTCGGCGCCGCTCGTGGATTCGCTGGGCACGCGGTCGATCGTGGCGTTTCCGATCGATTTGCCGCCCGATCCGCGGGCGTTCGGGCGCATCCGGCAGGCGTTGTCCCAGAGCCTGAAACTGCGACCGGGCGAGCTCGTGGCGGCTGAGGCGCGCGTGAAGTTTCTCACCTCGAGCTTGCCGCTCAAGCTGGCTCTGGCCGAAGCGATCGCCAAGCGGCTGGAGTTTCAGGTTGGCAACCGAGCCCGCTACGCCGAGCTGATGAAGCTGTTCTACGGCGACTTGCCACTCGCGCCGAGCGACGTGGACTTCGTCCTCACCTCGACGGGTATCTTTTTCGTCTTGCCGATCGCCGGCGAGCAGCTCGACGTGGCCGATTGGCTCTCGCGAGCGAACGGCGACCGCGAGGCGATACAGGGCTTCTTGACCCGCATTGCGCGCGGCAACTTGACCGAGACCTGGCGCTTTCCTGCCTTCGGTTGGTTCGATGCAGAGGCGCTCGATACGCGCCTCGTTGCGGAGCTGAGCGCCGCCACGGGCGCTCGCGCCGAGCTCGTCCGGCAGGCGCTGATCACCATGGTCACTGTCTTGCCGAAGGGCGAGCTCGATCAATACCTCGTCCACGATGCCTGGGGTCACACCTGGCAAGAGGTCTTGAACGAGTTCGAATGGGAATACGCCTTGCTCCGGGCCGTCTCCGAGCCATTGTCGCTCGCGGACGGGCCGAAATTCGGTGGTCCGGAAACGGCGAGCTTTGGCTCCGCGTTTCGCAGCCTGGACGGTTACACGGCGCTCGACGAAGCGGGCCTGCTCGCGAGCGCCGAGGCTGACCTGAGAGGGCGCATTCAGGTCGGCCTGAGCCAGGTCCTGTCCGAGGTCTTGGCTGATTTCGTCGAGGCCAAGTTCTCGCGCCGTTATCCGGAGCTGCCGTTGCCGACGTCGTCATTGCTCGACTCGCGCTCGCTCAAGCTCGATCTCACGCTTCAGGACCTGCTGCGGCAGGCGCGGCGCTGCCACAGGCCTTACCACGGGTTGTGGACCAGGCCGGCGGAGCAGGAGCGCTGGGTTCGCGAGCTCGTCGCCTCGGGTCTGCCGGAGGCCGGCGCGCTCGCCGCGGTGCAGCGCGCCGCAGCTCTGCTCCAGGGCCGCTACGCCGAGGTGCTGCGTCCGGGCGTGGCGTTGCCCGGGCCCGACGGGTCACCCGGGCATTCCACGCTGGCGACACGCGCGGCGCTCGAGCTCGCGCTGATCTGCCACGAGCTCGAAAGCATATTGGTTGAAGCGGCGCGGGCATTGCCCGCGCCGGTCTGGATGGCCCCCGTGTTTTGCCCGGATTTGTGGGCGGTCTCGGTCTCGCACCTGTACGAGGCGGATCGCCAGAACCGCTTCTGGTGCCTCGACACCCTGGTGCGCCGGTCCGTGCGCGTGGCGTGCGAG
>JAYWEH010000065.1:0-6067 GCA_043780025.1 Deltaproteobacteria bacterium | reverse complement strand
GTTGCCAGGGGCCACGAGCGGCACCGAGGCGAGCGCGCTCCCCCCACCGGAGGGCGCCGCCGGGTCGAACTCGCTCTGCCGCACGGTCGCGACCTGCTTGGGCGTGTCCAACGTGCAAAAGCCGTAGGCATTGCCCGCGAACATCGGCCGCTTGAACCACAGCTTGCCGGCTTCGACACTGATGCCCGCACAGTCCGCAGCATACGCGGCGCCGATGCGCGCAGCGACGCGCGGCAGCAGGTCTTTACCGAAGCTCGACGCGGTCGCCACTACTACATCGAATTTTTTGGCAACCTCGGCCACCGTTGGCGCGTAGCGCTCGGCCAGGTACTGGCCCAAGCTGGGGTCTTCGCACCACAAGACCTGCGCGGCTCCGAATTGCGCGAGCTCCTGCGCCGCCGCCTGGGTCCCAGGGCCCCCCAGCACGAGGATTGAAAAGCTTCCAGGGCTGAGCTGGTTTATTTGGCGCGCCGCGTGGATCGCGCTGTGCGTGGTCTTGCGCACGCCTCCATCTGACAGTTCCGCTACCACTAAGATTTGGCTCATGTTCACGATCTCCGTCAGATGACCTTGGCTTCGTTGGCGAGCTTGTTCACGAGCTCGGCCACGTCCGCGACGCGTTTTCCAGCGCGACGCTGGGATGGGGGGGCGAACTTGGGATAAGACATGCGCAGCGACGCGCCGGGCGCCAGCTCGGCGAGTGGCTTGACGTCGAGCTTCTTGCGTTTGGCCTGCATGATCGCCGGCAGCGGCGCGAAACGAACGCCGTCGTTGTATTTGAAGGTTCGCTCGGTCTCGAGCGAGTACACGCTGCCGGGCGCGACGATACGCAGGTCGACGGTCACGAGCGCCGGCAATGTGAGGCGCACGACCGAGACTCCGCCGTCGACTTCTCGCCCGACGACCAAGCCGTCCGCTTGGTGATCGATTGTCGCTGCGAAGGTCGCCATCGGATAGTCGAGCAACTCGGCCAGCATTTGCCCGACCTGGTTGCTGTCACCGTCAACGGCCTGCTTGCCCATCAGGACGAGATCGGGCTTCTCTTGCTCGACCAGCGTCTTGAGCGCCAGAGCGACCAGGTAGCCATCGAGCTCTTCGTCGGTCGCTTCCACGCGAATGGCTCGGTCAGCGCCGGTGGCGAGCGCCGAACGCAGATTGGTTTCGACCTCCTTTGGGCCCAGGCTGACGGCGATGACTTCGCCCTGGCGTTGCTTGGGGGTCTTGCCGTTTTCGGTCAACCGCAACGCGGCTTCGAGCGCGTATTCGTCGAACGGATTGAGCTTCCACTCGAGGTTGCCCGTCTCGACTTTTTCTCCACCCGCGCTGACGCGCACTTTGTTGGCGTTGTCAGGATCAGCAACTCTCTTGAGGGCGACCAATATCTTCACGACTTCGTGCTCCTTGCTGGCGCGGTGCGGCTCTGCTCGAGACTTTGGGTTGATCGAGTGATACCGATCAAAACGGCGAACGGTGGCCTCCGATCTACGACGCCAGGCGCTCTCATCACGAGTTTTTAGCCTTTCGGGCCGGCCGTCGGCTCAGGTGGGCGCGCGGAGACTCAGGGTCGCGAAGGGCTTGTGCTATTGGGGCAACATCGCTCCGACGATTTGGTTCAGCCGTTGAGGCGCGCCCGGTTGCGGAGCGGTGCGGCACTCGAGGTGTTTCTGTGGACATGACGGACTATCTGGTACTGGGCTCCGGGATCGCGGGGCTCAGCTTTGCGCTGCGGGCGGCCAATCACGGTCAGGTGATGATCGTGACGAAGCGGACCGGCAGCGATGCCGCCACGGGCTGGGCCCAAGGGGGCGTTGCCGCTGCGTTGTCCGACGGAGATTCGTTCGAGCAACACGCCAGCGATACACACGGTGCGGGGGCCGGCCTCTGTCATGAGCGCGTGGTGGACCTGTGCGTACGGGGCGGGCCTTCGGCGATTTCCTGGTTGCACGACGTTGGGGCGCGCTTCTCCCTTACCCCGGCCGGCTCGCTCGACCTGGCGCGAGAGGGGGGACACTCCGCCCGGCGCGTCGTCCACGCCGGCGACCTCACGGGTCGCGAGATCCAGCGCGCGCTGCTCGCCGCCGCACGCGAGCACCCCAACATCGTCTTGCGCGAGTGGCACATGGGCGTAGATCTCATCACGGTGAGCCAGTTTGGCGGCCCGGATCGTTGCGTGGGGGCTTATATATTGGATGAGGCCCACGGCCGGATTGAGGTGGTGCGTGCACGCGCGACGGTGCTGGCCACCGGCGGCGCCGGCAAGGTCTACCTGTACACCACCAACCCGGACGTCGCGACGGGCGACGGCGTGGCCATGGCCTATCGAGCGGGCGCGTGGCTCGGCAACATGGAGTTCTTTCAGTTCCATCCGACTTGCCTATTTCACCCCAAGGCGACGAGTTTCTTGATCAGCGAAGCGCTGCGCGGCGAAGGCGCGCGGCTGTGCCTGCAGACCGGCGAGCCCTTCATGGCGCAGCACCATCCCTCCGGGGACCTCGCGCCGCGCGACGTGGTGGCCCGCGCGATCGACTATGAGATGAAGCGCAGCGGGCTCGATCACGTCTGGCTCGATATTTCGCACAAGCCGTCCACGTTCGTGCGCGAGCGGTTTCCGGGCATCTTCGAGCGTTGCAAGAGCCTGGGTATCGACATCACGTCGGAGCCCATCCCGGTGGTGCCGGCGGCGCACTATATGTGCGGCGGCGTCACCTCGGACCTGGACGGCAGGAGCTCCTTGCCGGGCCTATGGGTGCTGGGCGAGACGGCGTTCACCGGCCTCCATGGCGCGAACCGCCTCGCTTCCAACTCGCTCCTCGAAGGGGTCGTGTTCGCGCACCGCGCGGCCGACAAGCTCGCCGGGTCAATTCAGGCGTTGCGCGGCGAACCCGCACCTGCGGTCCCCCAGTGGGAAATCGGCTCTGCCGTGGCGTCGGACGAAGAAGTGGTGGTGAGCCACAACTGGGACGAGCTGCGGCGTACCATGTGGAACTACGTGGGTATCGTGCGCAGCAACAGCCGGCTGCGCCGTGCCAAGAGCCGCATCGCTCTCCTCGAGGAGGAGATTCGCGACTATTATTGGAGGCATTTGGTAACGCGGGATCTGCTGGAGCTGCGCAACATCGCGGTGGTGGCGCAGCTGGTGATTTCCTGTGCGTCCGCGCGCCGCGAGTCGCGCGGCCTGCACTTCACCATCGACTATCCCGACACGCTCGAGGAATTCGCCCGCGACGTGGCGGTCAAACGTGGCGTGAGCCCCCATCTGCGCGGAGCCTGGTCTGCGTGAGTTGGCTTGTTCTGCTCGGCTGGACGCTGGCGAGTTTTCTCGGGCTGAACGCCGTCCTTTATGGGCTCGCGCTGTTTCGCGGCGGTGCTCTCGACATCGTGAGCCTCGGAGGCGCGGAAGCGCTAGTGTACATCTCGTGCACGTTCTTAGTCTTGCTCGTGCACGATCGGGGTGGAGCGCTACGCAACAGCCTGGGCTTGCGCCCGACGCACCCCGGGCTTGCCTTGGGCGGTGTGGGGCTCGGGTTGTGCCTGAAGATCCCCGTGGAATCCCTGGCCGCCTATATCGAGGCCTGGTTCCCCAACACCGATCAGGAGCTGCTCTCGCGCGCGACATTGTATCGCACCGAAAATCTCGGCGATGTGCTGGGGCTGCTCGCGATCTTGTGTGTGGTGGCGCCGCTGGTCGAGGAGCTGTTGTTTCGCGGCGCGCTGTATGGGCGGCTGGCACGGCTCTCGCCGGTTCAGGCGGGCGTGGGCAGCGGGCTCGCCTTTGTGCTGGTGCACCCCGATCCTCGGCATTTTTTGCCCTTGATCTTGGTGGCAGCGGCGCTCAGCTATCTGCGTGTGGTGAGCGGTTCGCTTCTGCCCGGCCTGTGTCTGCACGTGGCGTTTAACTCCGCCGGAGTGCTGGCGCTGGTAGCGGGCTGGGCCTCGCCGACGCGTTCGCCTTCCGTGCCCGCGCCGCTGTTGGTCGGGAGCTGGATTACGGCGTTCGTGTTGTTGCTGCTCTTGCTTCGGCTCGCCGACAAGCCGGACGTCGTCAGGGCCCGACTGGAGGATCGCGCGTGAAGCGTAACGGCGTTGCGCTCTTCTTGCCCGGTGGAGGGGCGGTGGGGGCCATGTACCAGATCGCCGCACTGGCCGCGCTCGAGGACGCGGTCAGTGGGCTCAACGCCAACGACTTCGATCTTTTTCTCGGCGCCTCGAGCGGTGCCAGCGTGGCTGCGGCCTTGGCCGGCGGCCGCGAAGTGCGGCGCATCTATCGTGCCCTATTGGATCCTGCGGACGCGTATTTTCCGCTGGAACGGAAACACATCCTCAAGATGGACCTGTTGGAGTGGGGGCGCGCTGCGGCGACGGTGGGCTCGGCGTTGCGCAAAGGCGTCGCGAGCGCCTTCTCGCGCGGCCCTGCGGAATCGCCCGCGGCGCTGTGGGAGGAGCTCGACCGCCTTTACGACTCCTTGCCCGCCGGTTTCTTCAGCCTCGATCGCTACGAGCGATTTTTCGCGGATCGCTTGAGCCGTCGCGGCGTGCAGAACTCGTTCGCGGCGCTGCCGCGAGCGCTCCGGGTGATCGCACACGATCTCGATCTCGGTGACGAGGTCTTGTTTGGTTCGCCTGGATTCGAGCACGTTGCCGTGACCCGCGCCTGCACCGCGTCCATGGCGCTGCCGCCGTTCTTCTCCCCAGTCCAGGTCGGGGGCCGCTACTACATTGATGCCGGAGCTGCCCAGGCGCGCGTGATCGAAGCCGCGGTCGAGGCGGAAGCCCGCGTCCTCGTGATCGTAAACCCGATGGTACCCGTGCGCATAAAACGTGTCCCCACGGGCCACGGGGATCGCCCCAGCCTCAAGGACAAGGGCGCGATGTGGGTGGCCAACCAGGCTCACCGCATCAGCATGCACGCGTTTCTGCGCGCGTCGATCGAGCGCATCGAGCGTGAGACGCGCGTGCAGGTCATCCTGATCGAACCGGAATCGACGGATACCCTGCTATTTACATACAACCCCGCGAGCTTTGCCGCACGGCGCACCATTCTGGAGCAGGCGTACAGGACCACGCGCGAGCGTGTCGCCAACTGGCCCTTGGCGCGGCTTTCATTGATGCCGCCGCCGAGCGGTCTGCATCCATGAGACCGCTCGGAGTGCTCGGCCCGCGATGTCGAAGCGGGCTCGCGTCGAGCGCGCTCATGGTGAGCCTGAGCGCGCTCGGTTGCGCTGACAGTTACCGCATCGGCGAGCATGTGCTGGTGGAATACGAGGGCGTGGAATGCCCGGCGTACCTGGTGGACAAACGCGGTGAAACGCGCTTTCGGGTGCATTTCGATTTCGAAGGGTACGACTGGCAGGAAGAGGTTTCACGCGATCGCGTCCTCGGTCGGGTCGACGCGCCAGTCGCCGAGTGCCCGTTGCCTCAGCGCGTTCGGGCGACCTTGGGCCTGCTCGCCACCGCCAAGACCGAAGCGCGCTCGAGCCCTTACAAGGTGGGGGACCGCGTACGCGTGCGCTGGCGTAACTCCATCTATCCAGCCACGATCAACCGGGTGGTCGCGGCCGACAGCGTGGTCGTCCATTACCATGGTCATGAGGACGTCTGGGACGAGACCATCACCGTCGATCGGATAGAAACCGATCACCGCTGAAACGGATCGAGCGCGCTCGGGTCCAGTTGGGGGCGCGCCATGACGGCTGACAGAGCGGGAAAGCAACGCTGAATGCGCTCGAGCAACTCGGAGACGCCCACCCCGGTCTTGGCGGACAGAAACAGGGAATTGGCGCTGGCCGTGCCCGAGCCCGGCGCGTGATCTAGCAGGTCGGCCTTGTTGAGCACGGTGAGCCGAGGTTTGTCGGTGAGGCCGAGTTGCCCCAAGACGTCTTCGGTGGCGCGCTCCTGCTCGATCGATTCCGGGTTCGATACGTCGAGGACGTGAATCAATAGGTCTGCTTCCAGAGCCTCATCGAATGTGGCCTTGAAGGTGGCAAACAGATCCTTGGGCATGTTCCGGATGAAGCCGACCGTGTCGGTCAGGATGACGTAACTGCCGTTCGGCAAGCGCAGGCGGCGC
>JAYWEH010000064.1:0-6071 GCA_043780025.1 Deltaproteobacteria bacterium | reverse complement strand
AGCTCCCGCAGGCTGTGCCCAGGGACCAGCTCGAGCACGAGGTACAAGGAGCCGTCCGCGAGCCGCCCCGAATCGCTGGCGCAGACGACGTGTTGGTGCTGGATCTTGGCGCTGACCAACGCCTCGCGCTCGAAACGCGCCATGGCTTCCGGATGTGTCGCCATCTCGGCGTTGAGCACCTTGAGCGCCACGGCTCGACCGAGCTGGACGTGCTCCGCCCGGTACACGGCAGACATTCCGCCCGTACCGATCAGCGAAATCACGCGATAACGGCCGTTCAGCGTTTGCCCAATGAGGGTGTGCTCCGTATCGCTCAGGGCCCAAAGACTAGTCCGTGGTCCCCCATTCTCCAATCATTTCTATGTCCCGCGCGGGCGCGGAGGGGGCTAGAGTCGGGCCAATGCCGGAGGCCGCTCAGAGCCCGCTCTTGGGGAGATGTCCCACATGTGGTCGTTGGGTGACGATGCCCGTGGAGGCGCGCGCAAAAAAAGTCGCGTGCCCCGCCTGCCGGTACCAGGGCGCGGGCGCTTCCTTCGCCGAGATCGAGGCGCCGCTGCCGGTGCTCATCATCGCGGACGGCGGCAGCGCGCGCGACGATGACGAGCCTCGGACGCACCTGGTCTTGAACCCCGCAGACGTGCAGGACGAAGAGGAGACCGCGGAAGCACCCGGCAGCGCAAGCGACGACGCCCGCACGCGCCTGAAGCTCGGGCCCCTGTCCGCGGGCGCACGCGAGTCCAGGCCGCCGGGGCGTGGAGCGGCCTGGCGTAGCCGCGCCGTGCCGGTGCTGCTGCGCGCCAGCGTCGCGCTCGACGAAGCACTGCACGGCCGCTCGCGCTGGGCCCTCGCTGGCCTCGCGCTCAGCTGTGGGCTCATCGCACCGCTGCTCGACTACTTCGCGAGCGATGGCCGCTCGACGCTCCGAGGCTTCACGTTGGTGTTCGTGCTGCTCGCCTTCACGGGGCTCGGTGTCGCCCATCTGCACACCCTGAAGCGCGACGATGGGCAGTGGGACCCAAAGGTCGCGCGGCTCCGGATCCAGAGCGCGGCCCGCACGTTCTTCGACAGCTGCGAACAGTTCGCCGACTCTCCACCCCATCTGCGCCAGCTCCTGATCGGGCAAGCGCTGACCGTGGTCGGCCTCACCGCGTTCGCGTGGGCGGGCATGCTCAGCGCCATACGGCTCCTGTTCGGCTTGCTCTCCGCGTCGACCAGCTTGCCGTTCGTGGGTGGGACTTTGGTGCTGGCGGGAGTCGCTGTCTCGTACCAGGCATCGCGCTCGGCCCCTGCGCTTCGCTTCTCCCTGCAAGAGTCCGGCAATGCCCTCGCCGCCGCGGCTGAGCTCCCCCCTATCGTCGATCTCAACGAACCGTTGCCGGAACCCTTCGGCGGCGGCACCACCCTCTTGCACAAGAGCCTGCTGGCGCTCGTGAGCTGGCCCGCGCAACAATCACCCGATGAAGCCGCGTACCGGGCCGCGCTCGAACGCCACTTGCAACGGCGCCTGCCGGCCTGCCGAGTCGAACGTGAGCGCTGGGTGGGGCGAGCCCAGAGCGACGGCATCATCGACCTCGTCATCGACGGCGTGGTGGTGATCGGCATCCAGCGCGGCTTCCAGAATGCGAGTGCGCAAAGGGCCATCGCCCGTATGAAGCGCTATGCTCGCACCTGGGCCGGTAAACCCATGATCCTCGCTGTCTTCGACGCCCCACGCGAGGCAGTCTTCGACAGTACGAGGGCGGCGTCCCTGAATGCCCTGCACAAGGAGTTCGCGCTCTTGACCGTGCGCATGCCCTCGCAGCTGTGAGGCCTCGACGCGCATGCAGGTTTCGCTACGGCTTTTGCGGGCTCGGACGGCGGCACATACTCTCTTCTCGGTGAGCTCGCTCGCGCAGGCCTTTGAGCGGCTGCCGTTCGTGCAGGCGGATCCGATCCGGGCGCCCGCACGGGCGCAGGAGCTGATCTTGCGGCAACGCGTGGAGGGCTATCGAGTGGGCGACCTGGATCGCGAGTATCCGGAGCTCGGTCTCGAAGAGGGTTACCTCTACGCGTATGGTTTCTTGCCGCGAGCGCTGTGGCAGCTGCGCCATCCGCCGGATGCAGTGCGCCTGACAGCGCTCGAACGAAAGGTGCTGGCGAAGGCGCATGAGCTCGGCGTGGTGCACCCGGAAGGGCTGCGCACGGCTCTCGGCCGGCGTACGAGTGTAAACGCCTGGGGCGGACGATCGACGCAGGTCAAGCTGGCGCTGGAATCGCTGCATTCCCGAGGACTCTTGCGGGTTGCACTGAGGCAGAAGGGCATTCGCCTGTACGGCGTGTGCGCGCCGCCGCTCGAGTTGCTCGCGCCGGACGAGATCTTCGCGCGCGTGGCGCAAGCGGTGGTGAGGGTGCTCGCGCCAGCGCCGCAGCGCAGCCTGCGATCGATGCTGGTGCGGCTCGCGCGGCGCATCCGCGGCCTTCGCAATCCCGCCCGCGAGCTCGAACGGCTGGTGGAGCAAGGAGCTCTCACGCGCGACGAGGTGGACGGCGTCGCCTACATCTCCGAAGGGCCGAATCCTGACGCGCCCGAGCCCTCCGAAGCGCTCGCCGGGCGCGTGCGCCTGCTCGCACCGTTCGATCCGCTCGTGTGGGACCGGCGACGCTTCGAGCACCTGTACGGCTGGGAGTATCGCTTCGAGGCCTACACACCAGTGGCGAAGCGGGTGCGGGGCTACTACGCCCTGCCCCTGTGCCACGGCGATCGCGTGATCGGCTGGGCCAACGTCAGCTCTCCCGCAGACGGCGAGCTCGAACTGGAACTCGGATTCGCGTCGGCGCGCCCGCGGGGGCGCAACTTCACGCGCGAACTCGAAGCGGAGGTCGAACGGCTACGGCGTTTTCTCGAGCCGCGCCCGGGCTCCCCGCCCCTCAGCGCGGAATACCCGGAGTGAAACAGGCGATGTTCGTCTCCATGTAGAAGTTCGAATCGCTCGTGTGCCGCTCGGCGTGGAACACGTCCATGCCGTAGTCTCCGCCGGGAACGATACCCAGCTCCGCCGCCTGCAAATCAAAATCGATCTTGGCCTCGCGCTCGCCGTGCATGCCCCCGAGATCGAGCGCCAGCTTGCCGTTCACGAAGATCCAGAGATCGTCGTCCCCTCGAAAGGTGAAGACCTGCCGCGCCACGTAGGTGAAGCGCGTATGAATCTCGGTGGTGAACAGGAAGTTCTTGCCCCGCCCCGTCGGCGTCTCCCCGAAGCCTTCCGTCATGGTGAGCGGGAAGAACGAGTTGCTGGCATAGGTGTACAAGCCCGAGCCGGGCGCCGTCTCCGCGAGCTCGATCTCGCGATCGAACTCGAAGTTGGTGCCGGGGATGGTGCGGTACCACGAGGAAAAGCTGTCCGCGCTCGTAATCACGGCCTGGGTCGGGTTGAAGCCGGTGTTGCACTCGCGCTGCTTCTGGTTATCGCGCGGGCAGCCCACGCTATTGAGGAACACGGGCTTGCCGTCGGTGCCCAGATCGGGTTGCACCAGGTGCAAGCGCGGTTCGTCCCCAGAAAACGCCATCTCGAAATCGGGGTGCGCCTGACTGAAGTCGCGGAACCGGATGGGCAGCACCGTGTCGCAACCATCTTCGACCTCGAGATCTTCGTCACCGAACAGATCGGTGTTGTCGCCGGGTACAGCCGGGGGCGGTGGTGGATTGCCGGTCTGGCCACCGGCAGGCGAAGGGTTCGGGTCGGGGTTCACGGGCAGGACCGAACTGCCCTCGTCGCGGCCACCCGCGGAGCAAGCAATGACCTGGATGAGCGCCGCAGCGAACAAACCCCTCGAAAATAACCTGGACGTCTTCATGGTCATTGTGGTCCGGCCATTATAGATGCGGCGCCAGAAGGCGCCAATAGCCCGCTCGGGAACGCACCTGATCCGTGGCTGCGAACTCGGCAAACCCTCAACGATTTCAAACGACTCCGGTAGAGGCGATCGCGCGGGTACGGCCCCGCCTTCGTTGCTGGGAGGGCCGCAAGCGAGCTAAAAGCCGTGAGTGTATCCCGCTTGCAGGGACAGGCTCATGCCCGATGAAGGGAACAAGAGCACGCCCTTGAGCTCCGCGGTGATGCCGCTGCCGTCGCTGAGCGGGTACATGACACCGCCACCGATCGATCCGAAGGTCGTGCCGGTCTTCTTCCACACGGTCACGCGAGAGAGCGCGACCTGACCTAGTGCGTTGCGATCGATCACCTGAGTGGTGACCGAGCTATCCACCTGCGCCAGCCCGCCGCCAAGCGTCGCGTAAGGGCGAATCGTCCCGATCTCGATCGGCGCGAACCAATACGTCCCGCGCACCTCGGCGTGGATGGGGAGAAACCCGGGACCGTTCGGCTCCGCGGGGCCACCGCCAATCGCGTAGCCGACACGAGCGCCCGCGCTGATGTTCGGGAAGAGCACGCGGTCGTACCCGAGCAGGATGCGCGTCGTGGCCATCGTAAACCCACCCGACACCTCTCCGGCGTCACCCGCCGTGAGCTCCAAGTTCGGATCCCGAAACACGTCGCCCGCCCGATAACAGGAGAGCTCCGTGGGGCGATCTGTAGCGCACACGCCCGTCTCCCCCGAGAACATCAGAAAGTCTTGCTGCAGCGCCGCGGAGAGCCAGTTGAGGACACCCAGGTCTGCCTCTTCCTCCTCTTCTTCGGTCTTCTCATCGGGCGGAGGCGTGGCTTCACAACCGGGGAAATCGGGTGGGCAGTCCACGGACGGATCGCTGTCGAGCGAGCCCACGGGCTTCTCCTCCTCCTCTTCTTCTTCTTCGTCCCCCTCTTCCTCTTCCTCTTCCTCGTCGGGGTTGGGCTTGGGCGCTGCCTTGGGCTTTTCGGGCTCGGGCGGCGGGGGCGCCGCCGCCGGGAGCGCTGCCTCTTCTTCTTCGGGGCCCTTTGCGACTTCATCCTTCGCTGCGCCGAAAACGCGGACGAGGTCCGGCGTGGTGAGATCCGCGTCGAGCGCCACTTTCGGGTCTTTGCGCAGCGCCTTGACCAACAGGTCCTGCCCGTCTTTGGTGCGCTTCATGCCGGTCACATAGATGACCGCCAGATCCCGATACACCTGCGCCTGCACGGTGGCCGAGCAAGCGCGCTTCTTCTCGCACAGCGCGATCGCCTTCTTCAGCTTGTCTTCCGCCGCCTTGAAATCGAGCGCGAGGTAATCCGTGAAGATCGCCTGATCCGCGAGCTCCTGGGCCTTTGCGTCACTGGGCGCTGCCTCGGCAACCCGTGCCGACGCCAGAACCGCCAGGCCTGCGCAAAGAAGAACCGAACGGTGAAAAAACAACCGGGAAGAATGCGGCACTGTTGAGAAACCTCGCCGGGCGCTGCTGCCAGAGGCCCGCTTTTTCTGCAAAGTAGCACCGTGGCAGGACAAGAGGCCAGTCCATCTAGCTTGTGCCCCGGCTGGATCAGTTCGACACAGCTTCAAGTCAAAGTCGGTCCAAAATTCCAACACCCGGTCGCACTAGTGCGCTGCGTCACCTCGGAAGCCCACTGGGCGCGATGTTTGAACATCGGATACGCAAACTGGAGAATGAGCATTCGGCGCGTCCACGATCCACGAGATCGCAGCCAACCGTAGAATCGCATCGCTGCGGAACTGTCTCATCCAGTCTGCCGCCCCGGATGGGCGCAACACTGCACGGGCACTGATAGGGCCAATTTATAGCTCGATCGCCGCAAATCGTCTGACTATACTCGCTTCGTTGACGCGGCCGGCAACGCTCGGGAACCATCGTTCCGAGCGGCACCACTATCGACGAGACCTATCGCGTGCAACGCTGCAGCCAGGCATCAGGCTGGAGCACACGCGTAATTGTAGAGCATGAAAGGGCAAGTGAAGATGACGAGCAGGTTTACGCTTCTTTTCGCAGTCGCTGGCATCGCGACTCTCGCAGGCTGTTCCGCACCGGCTGAGGGCGGGAACACCCCCGACCCGCCCATGCCCACTGCTCCCCCGCCCGGCTCCGGCGGCAGCTCCAACTTAGGCACCGGTGGCACCGACCCGGTCGGTGTGGCTCAAGGCGGCACCACCAACACGGCTCAAGG
>JAYWEH010000063.1:0-14416 GCA_043780025.1 Deltaproteobacteria bacterium | reverse complement strand
TGATTCGCTACGAGGGCATGGATGAATCCGTCAGCTTCGACCTGACGGGGTGGCAATCAAAGGCAGCTCCCGGAGCTCGTACGCGTGAAGAAGCTTTGAAGATTGCCGAGCAGGTGGCGCTACTCGCCAGCCGCGGAACGCCCTTCGCAGAGTTGGTGCGCCGCTTTTCGGAGGAACCCGAGACTCGCGAGCGCGAGGGCTCGCTGGGCGGCATCGTCGCGGGGCACCTCTCGATGTGGCCCCAGGTCCTCGATGCCGTGGAGGCGCTCGAGCCTGGGGCTGTATCGAGGGTCGTTGCGACGGACTACGGCTATCACGTGCTCTATCGCCGTCCAGCGATACCGGAGGCCATCGTTAGCGGCGAGCACATCGTCATCGGTCACGCGGACGCCCCGTGGCTCCAGATGGCGGCGCGCAGCGCCGTGCCGGCTCGTTCGCGAGACGAAGCGCGCGCGCTCACGGCTCGAGTGTCGGCGGAGGCACGGGCACACCCCGGTGGTTTTGCCGCCTTGGTCGCCAGGTACTCCGAGCACCGCGACGCGGCGCGAGGCGGTGACTTTGGCAGCTGGTCCACCCATGAACCAGCGGGTTACCCGCGAGAAATCGAGACCCTGGCGGGCCTCGCCGTCGGAGAAATTGCCGAACCCATCGAGACGCGCTTCGGCTTCCAGATCATCCGCCGTACGAAAAACCGGCCGCGCCAGCGCTACGCGGTGACCAAACTTCAGCTGCGCTTCGACACGGAGCGCTCGGCACCCGACCCAGCTTCGAAGCCTATCGTGTTTCAAAGGGCGCAAGCATTGGCCAAGACGTTGCAAGCGGACCCAGCGCGCTTCGGCCCGCTTCAGCAGGAGCTCGGCTGCACCGAGGTCTGGGAGGTCATCGAGGGCCGCCAGCTGCCAGCGCTCGAGCTCGGATTGGCGCGCCTGGTTCCGGGTCAGATCGCCGACCAGCCCATCGAGGATGGCGAGGTCGAATACCTGATCCCGAAGCGCCTCGACGTCAGCCTCTTGCCGCCCACGCCTGAGAGGCGATTCACGCTCGCCGGCCGCTAGCTACTAACTGTCGGAGGGACATGAATGCTCGAGCACGGCTAATCATTAGACATCAGTGACTGGCACGGCGGCGTTCGGCATGAAACACAAAAGGGCGTGCCTCGCAAGCCCAGTAAGCGGCCTCGCTGCCCGATCGACGTGTTCAAGTATCACGACTATCGGGCCTTCCTCGCCGCGTACTACGAGCACAAGAAGCCGCAGGGCTTCTCTTATCGCGCCTTCTCGCGCGCGGCGAAGCTCGGAGCGCCGAACTATCTGCAGCTGGTGATCCAGGGACGCCGCAAGCTGACGAGCGAAATGGCGCGGCGCTTTGCGGAAACCTGCGGCCTAGCCTCAGACGCAGCAGAATATTTCATGACGCGGTCGCCTTCAATCAGGCGACGGACAACGACGCGCGCAACGAACATTATCAACACTGAGCGCCTTTCGCCGCGGCACGCGTGGCGACCCAATGCGCATGGGACAGAAAGCTCCTATTAGCGGACAGGCGGGAGGAGGGATCGATCTAACCGCCACGTTGTGGGCGCTCGGGGATGACCTCTGTGGCCATCTGGTGTGCCTCGACCGTGAAATGTGCAGATCATGAAACATTCGTGCCGAATCGTCGGTTTCTGTCTAGGCCTGGCCTGCGACAGCCAAATCGCTGTCGAACCCTTGCCCGAGGCGGCGAGCCCGGCGGCTGCTCGCCCGCAGACCAGCGAGCCTTCGCCTCCCAGTCGAGGGTCAGCCGCTCCGCTCGACACGCGGCAGGAGGGGTCAGCGGTTCTCTCCGACCAGCCAGAGGGCGCCTCGGCGGGGGGCGCGAAGGCGCCCGGTAGTCCGCCGAGTCCGACGCCAACTACGCTGCCAAAGAACCAGGAGCTCAAGGCTCACTCACGCGGTCTGCGGGAGCTGCAGAGGCCGTGGCAGACCCCACGCCTCCGGCGCTTCAGCCACAAGTTGCGCGTCCCGTCGCCGGGTCACGTCCGCAAGGCTCGCCGCAGCACGTCTCTACGTCGAGCCACGCTGTCGTCGCACCGCACGGCAGCCCCGTCGCGGCAGACCCCGAATTCGCTGCGCCCGGCGCAGGGATCGCGCGCGGGGTCGACGCAGCGGAACCCGTGCGCGCTCTCGTCCCAACCACACGCCGAGCCCTCGCTGCACGTTTGCGAAGCCAATGTCTCCCCCTCGCACCAGACGGCTTGCGAAGGGCGCGGACAGAGCCCCTTCGAGCTCAGATTTCCGCACGCAATCGATGCTTTCGTCCGCGACCTCGACGAGCAGCGGCCCAAGCCAGTCGGACACCGCGTCGAGGCGCGTGTAGTGATCCTCACCGCGGCATGACGCATGTCCGCTCGAAAGCACCGCGAGCACGACGGCAACGCCGGTCTCGTCGCGCCAGAGCAGCGGTCCGCCCGAGTCCCCGATGCACGCGCCGGAGGCAGGTCCGGGGGAGGTGCTATAATAGGAGGCGTCTTCGCCCATGACGTCGGCGAGTGCGAAGAGGCGAGCGCCGAGCATGAGCTCGGCATCGAGCCCGAAACCCACGATGACACCCAGCGCCGGCGTGCCGGGCGTCGAGAGGGCCACCCGCAGCGGGTTCGCGACCGCGGAGGGAACCGGACGGTCGAGCGACAGGAGGAGCAGATCGTCGTCCTCACTCGTGACGACGATTTCGGCACCGCTCCGATGCACCGCGGCGCTGTCGCTCGGGCCGAGCACGACCTCGATGCTCGGTCCCTCGAGGTCGTGGAGACAATGGGCGGCGCCGAGCACGCGATTGTCGGCGATCAAAGCGCCCGAGCACAGCGTGCGCTGGGCGCCCCGGGTGAGCTTCACCAGCACCACCGAGTTCATGTCGCGCGTCGAAAGCCCGATCAGCGATTCGCTCGCGCCCGCGGTGATGGCCGCCCTGCTCGTGGCGAGCGGTGCCGGCACCCCGCATGCGGAAGCGCCGGCACGTTGCGCGTCACCGCAACCGAGCGTCGCGACCCATTGCGCCAGCGCGACGGAATGGAACAGCGTGCGCGTGCTCACACCCTGCAGGTGATGTTCTTGACGACCGTCTGGTCGTTGAAGGGGGGGCGACGCTTACAAAGGCCACCCACTCATTGGCGGTCGAATCGTACTTCGCCGTCACCGTCTGGCCTGAGACCGTGCTAGTCGTAAAGGATTCGCTGCCGCTGTGCCCGTTGTCCTTGCAGAACTGGTTTCGCGTCGCTCTATTGCTGATGATGGGAACGCTCATGTGCGTGGCACCTTCCAAGTACGGGTACAGCTTGCGTACTGTCCTGGCATCGCCGGGGCTGATTGCGCTGTTCGACTTCCAGGTCTGGGTTTCGTCGGACCTGAGGACCATGGGCGGCTTCAATGGGTCCTTGGCGAACGCGGTCGAGGAATACATCACGATGAGTGAAATGCGCAATCGACGGCACCTACCTGAATATAGGACCAATCGCAGATCTCGGTGAAGTTGCCGGTCTTTCCTCCTTCACGCGACTCGAGCGGTACTTGATGACGTCGTCCCGGTCGCAACGTTGGTGCTCGTGCTTGAGTCCGATCACGTGCCCCAGCTCGTGCCTGAGGGCATTTTGGCTGCAGGTCGAATCGATGCCGCAAATTCCTTCACCCCCCGTTGTTGCCGATGGAGCAATGGCATCGACCCAGTTCGGCGTTGAACTTCACCCGGGCCGTGTCGTTGAAGTCCGTTTTACGAAACGTGATGCCAGTCTCTGCGGTCCACTCGCGCATTGCCTGCTCGGCAAATCGCTTTTCTTCTGCACCGATGGTCCCCCAAACGTAGACCACGGTGCGGCGGGCCCAAACGTTGGTTTTTAGCCGAAGCCCTTGTGCTCGTCCTCGAGGTCGCTCGCGAGGCCGATGTTCACGTCGCCGTCGATGATCGCGTAGCCGCTGCTCGAGATTTCGTACTCGACTTCGCGCGGCGTGCCGTCTCCGTTGAGAATGACCGCGGTTCGGGGCGCATCGGCGGAGGTGTCCGCCTCGAACTCCGCGTCAGTATCGCTGAGGGTCGCTTCACCTCCGCAGGCGGACGCGAGCCCGGCCGCGGCCAGAACCCCGACGGGACCCCATTCTGAAACCAGAACTCGTTTTTCTCGACATCGTGCTCCTTCTCGGCGGAAACCCTGGCGGGTGCCGTCGCCGCCGTTCCAGCAAACGCCGTGCCGGTCCGAAAACGAGACATTGCCGCGTTTCGGGCTGCATCGATGCGCTTCGTCGCGCGTATCCGGACATGTTCGGACATGCGGCAGATCCGGCTGTCCAGGTTCGGTCGAATGCTGGCCGCCGGCGAGCTCACCGAGCTCGGCTACGACTCCGGCGGTCTACACGGGACAAACCTGTAGGCGGAAAGCGGTTCCACGAGCCGTGCATGGCGACGAAGGCGTTGCTCACCCGATCTAGCATCAACTTCGCGGGGCCGCTGGAGCTGCCGGGGCGCGCGGCAGCATCACGGTGAACGTGGTTGCGGTGTCATCGCTGTCCACGCTGATGGACCCCGAGTGCGCCAACACGACTTGATTTGCGATATGCAGGCCCAGCCCTACGCCGCCCTTCGATCGGGCGCTGCCGGAGACACGCCGGAAGGGCTGAAATAAGGTTGCGAGGATCTCTGGGCTGATCGGGCGCCCCAGGTTGGTGATGCGAAGCTGTGCGGTGACACCGTCGGACGTGAGCTGGATGGCTACCGCTGAGCCGGAAGGACTGTGCTCGATGGCATTGCCAATCAGGTTGCCCGCCAGTTGGGCCAGGCGGTCCGCGTCCCAAAGTCCAAGGCAGGGGCCGTCCGGATGCACGTCGAGCTCGATGACACGCTCGGGATGAAGCAACTGTAATTCATTCGCGCTCGACCGAACAACCGCCGCCAAGTCGGTTTCGACGCGTCGCATCGGCATGCCACTCTCCGGACGATTGCGCGTGAAGTCGAGTATCTCCGTGATCATGCGCTGCATGCGTTGCCCGGCGCGGCGGTGCATCGCATGAAAGGTCGCGGTGCTAGCGTTCGACCCCGCCTGGGCAGTGGCGTCGCTGGCCAACATCATCACGTTGAGCGGTTGGCGGAGGTCATGAGCCAATACGCCCATGAAACGTTCGCGGAAGTTGGCTTCAACGCGCAGCTCGGCCTCGGTCAGTCTGAGCTTCGCATGCAGCGCCGCCACTGCCACGAGAGCCGATATACGCCCGACGAGTTCTCGCGGCGAACAGGGGAGCCTCACGAAGTCGTTCGCTCCTGAAGACAGCGCCTCGATGATGACGTCCTCCGAGCCGTCGGACGTCAATATCAGGATCGGGAGCTCGGCTGAGTCCTTGGAGGTGCGCACGAAGCGACACACGTCCACACCCGATAAAACAGGCATGTGCCAGTCCAGTACCAAGACGTCCGGTGCTGTGCCCGATGCAAGGGCCTCGAGCATTGGGTCACCGCTAAAGAAAGGCACGACCTCACACGTGGGGGCCAGCCATTGCCGCAATGCTTCTAGTTGGGTGGGACTGTCATCGACGAGCCAAACGCAGGCTCTTCGTCGTGGTCTTTGTGAGTCCGACGCCAATGGAGGCGCATTCCCATCGGGCAACTCTCGAGACACGCTCCCCGTCTAGCACGAGCGCCTCAGTGCCGCGGCGCGTTTGTCGCCCGAGGGTTTGGCGCTTTCGTCTCAGTGTGCATCCAACCTGGCAGGTGTCGACCCGAGCACAAATCCGCGGCAACGCCGGGAGCTCAAAGCCCTGCTGGAATCCGCGCTGCCAGCAGCGCCCGAACGGGGCATTCTTGCGGGCGCGTGCGAACGAGCCAGCTCGGTTCTTGTGCGGCGTCTCCCCTTTCCTTGCAGAACCACGTCACCCGTCAGACGGATCTGCGGGAAGCGGGAGCAACGCCTCCGTGGCAGGTGTCGGATGCTCCATCCGACTTCATCGACGGCCTGCTGCGTGGCATTGTCGGGATCGAAATTCCCATCGCCAGGCTCGTCGGCAAATGGAAGGTCAGCCAGAATCGAACTGGGGCGGAGCAGCTGGGCGCCGCCGCGGGCTTGCTCGCGACGGGAACCGCGGCAGCGCTCGAAATGGCTGATCTGATACGCGCTCGCGTGGACCCTCGAGGCCCGACCACGACCGCCCGATAGCCCTCGGGGCCCAACCCCTATCTGCCGCGTCCAAGGCGGCCGGATGGGCTCAATCCCTTGGAGCGCGCGGCCGGGGCATGAATCGTGCTGTTTCGTGCGCGGGGCCGCGGCACTAGCTGGCGCCGTCGCGAGTGTGTCGCCTAACGCTTGGGCGCCCAATGACCGTTCATAGGCGCAGAGCTCCCACCGTCACCTTCCGTCCCAATCGATGCGCATCACCACCTCATCCTGTCCCAGCATCGGCCTCATGGTGGACTTCCTCGCAACCGGCTACCAGCGCGACATCATGGAAGGGGTGAGCCGGACCGCGGCAGCGCGCGGCGCAAATCTGCTCGTGTTCGTGGGCGGTTGGTTCATGGACGAATCCCTGAACAGCGAGGGCAACGCCGTCTACCGCCAGATTGGTAAAGGCGGGGTCGATGGTGTCATCGCGGCCATGAGCACGCTCACCAATGCGATCGGAGTAGAGGCAGGCCAGCGCGTTCTGCAGCGCATTCCCGTCCCCCAGGTCAGCGTCGGCTTGTCGGTGCCGGGCGTGCCCAGCGTCGGAGTCGACAACCGCGCGGGGCTAGCCAGCTTGTGCCGACACCTCGTTGGTGACCACGGCTACCGTCGCTTTGCCATGATTGCCGGCCCCGAACAAAACGGCGAATCGCGGGAGCGCATCGAGGTCTGCCAGCAAACACTGACCGAGTTTGGTGTGACACTCACCGAGGACCGCATCACTCGCCAGGGTTTTCAGATCACTTCAGGCAAGGAGGGCATCCGAGAGCTGCTCGATCGTCGTCGCGTCAGCCCAGATTCGCTGGACGCGATCATCTGCGCCAGCGATTTGATCGCCGAAGGCGCGCTGATTGAGCTCGGTGAGCGCGGCGTTCGTGTGCCGAAGGACATCGCTCTCACGGGTTTCGACGACCTCGACCGAGCGCGCTACCTCATCCCGCCGCTCTCCTCCGTGCACCAGCCGCTGATCGATCTCGGGAGTATGGCCGCTCGCTCGCTCTTTCAATTGATCGACGGCCCCGACGTGCCGCCCAACATCGTTCTACCTTCGAGGCAGGTTCTGCGCGGGTCGTGCGGTTGCACCGGCGCGAAATCCGATTCGATTCCAGCCGCCAAAAACCCCGCGCCGGGCGCTGGCGGGCGATCGCTCGGCGGCGCTCTGCAACTCATGCGGCGGCGCGACTTGATCTGCGCAGCACTAGCGCGTGCAGCCCAGGGCCGCTTCACGGCGGCAGAAATGGGTTGGGAATCCCGCTGGGTGATGGGGCTCTTCTCAGATCTGGGCGACCGCGCCGATACAGGTTTTCTGTCGCAGCTCGAAGGAACGCTGCTGAACCTCGCGGAAAAGCGCGGCCAGCTCGATTTGTGCCAGGAATTGCTGGGGGTGTTCCGGGCCCAGGCGCTGATCGGCCTCGAGGATTCCGCGGTTCTGCGTCGGCTCGAAGACCTCCTGCATTCCGCGAGGCTCATGACCAGCAGTTCACTCGAACGTCTGGAAGTCCGCCGCCGGCTCGAAACCACCGCGGCGCTCGACGGCGCGCTGTTCTGCGTCAGTCGGCTGATCCGCCTCGTGGGGCACCCCGACTTCTGGAACCGACTCCAGCACGACCTGATCGAGCTCGGAATTCACACTTGCTTCGTCACGCGCTACGCGCAAACTGCCGACAGCTCCCGCTACGTGTTCGGCTTCAGCACCGTCGAGGAGCTGCCCAAGGACCTGGAGAAGAAGACGTTTCCGTCGATGGCCCTCCTGCCCGGCGATCTAAACCGCCGGACGCGCGACTACCCTCTCGTCGTCCAAGCCCTGGTATCTCAACGCCAGCCCTTGGGCACATTGCTATTGAGCCTCACCGCAAAGGACGTCGCGACGTATGAACCCTTCGGGGCGCTGGTCGCGCTCGCGCTTTCGCATGCCCCCGAGTTGACGCCGACCGGTTAGGGATGGGGCCGGGCCACCCTGGGGATGGCCTCAGCGGCGCCCGTCCATGACCGGGCTCCTCTCGGAGAGACCGTCCAGGTGCGGGGCAACGGTCCAGCGATCGAGGAGGTCGAGATAGACGCCTCGTCGCTCGGAGGCGCAGCCGAAGCAGAGCACCCTGTCTTTCTCGAAGGAATAGACGCGATCGAAGATCGATACTTCTGCGCTACAAGCGGCGCACGACGCATACTCGGCGTCTTCAGCTGAATACATGATGTCCTCCTCGAGCGAGCTGTAACACTCGCCCCAAACGTCGAAATGCCCCGGCCCGCAGCCCCGGCCATCCCCCACATACACATCTCCAAGGATTCGAGCCGAACGTCAATAGTTAAGTTCGCAGGCGCCGGCCCCTGCTTGGCATATCCCCCGGGAGCCGTGGATATTGCTCCCGAAGACCACGGCGTTTTGCTCGCGTGTTTAACGACTCGTCTCGTCGTGCGGCGCGCCTGTTTGGCTTTCGGCGAGCGCGCGTTCGAACGTGGTGCGCAGCGCTTGGAGTGAGCGCGGTTTGACGCCGACAGCGACGCAGGCGCGCCGAAAGGCTTTGAAGATCGAGCCTTCGCCGTGCGGCTGCGTGACGTCGGAGCGACGCGGGACGAGCCAGTCGTCCGTGTTCGGCCTGCGCCCAAAGACGTGCTCGAAGCCCGCCTCCTGCCACTTTGCGAGCACGTTTCGAAGCGGTTCGGCAAACGGTGGCCGCGGTAGCCCGGGCGCATCAGCGAAGCGCAGGGTGCAGAGCGCTTCAACGGGTATGCCGGTGTACAGCGCGAGCGCGCTCCAGATCCGCAGCTCGGCGTCGAGTCGCGCGTCGCTCGTCAGTAGCGCGACCTCGGCTGAACTGAAGCTGCTGCGCGTGACGACAGGCTCCGCGGGCCAGAGGCCGTCCGGTAATACACGCGGGTCCTCTGTGAGCAAGCCCAGAGTGAGCGCGGCCCCGAGGAGTTCGGCAAACACGTCGTAGGCGAGCTTGGCGCTCTTCACGTTCATGCCCTTCTTGCCGAGGGTGCGCCGCACCACGTCCTCGACGTGCTGGGCGCGCAGGTCGCGCACGCGCGTTCGGCCGAGTACCGGCAACACGTGGTCGCGTATCCGCGCGCGGTCGCGCTGCCGCGTGCTTTCGTCACGGGCGGCGAGCCAGACGTCCGCAAATTCCTCGAGCGTGGCCATGACCCGCACAGCCGCGACAGGGGCCGCCGGATCTTGGCCCTGCGCGCTCGGGTCCGGTCGAGAACGTTCACGTTTGCGGGTCGCCACGCCAGTGCTTTAGCCGGTGCTTCCTCGACTGTCACCGAGTTAGAGTGCCGGCTCCGCTATGTTGCCGTTCGCCCTGACCGCCACTGACGGCACATCGCGCGCCCGCCTCGGGACCTTGACCACGGCGCACGGCAGCGTCCAGACGCCGGCGTTCATGCCGGTCGGGACGCGCGCGACGGTGACGGGGCTCGATCCGCGCGAGCTCGGGGAGCTCGGTGCGCGCATGCTGCTCGCCAACACCTACCATCTGTTGCTGCGCCCGGGGCCCGAGGTATTTCGGCGTGTGGGCGGCATCCAGCGCTTCATGGGCTGGCCGGGCCCCGTGCTCACGGATTCGGGCGGGTACCAGATCTTCTCGCTCGCGGCCGATCGCACGCTGAGCGAAGAGGGCGCTCGTTTCCGCAGCTACGTCGACCAGCGCGTGCATCTGCTCTCGCCGGAGCGCTCCATCGAGGTGCAGAGCGCCATCGGGTCGGATGTCATGATGGTGCTCGACGAGTGCATCGATTCGACGGCGGACGAGGCGCTGGTGCGCGCCGCGATGGACCGCACGCATCGCTGGGCGCTGCGCAGCCTCGGGGCGCGGACGGATACGAGCCAGGCGCTGTTTGCCATCGTGCAGGGCGGAGTGAGCCCAACCTTGCGGCGCGAGTCGGCACAGTTCCTCACGCAACATGGCTTTGACGGCTTTGCCATCGGTGGCCTGGCCGTCGGCGACACGCGCACGGAGCGCGAGCACATCACGGCCTATGCCGCAGAGCTTTTGCCCAGCGACCGCCCGCGTTACCTCATGGGCGTGGGAACGCCGCCGGATCTGCTGCAGGCCATGCTCGCAGGGATCGACCTGTTCGACTGCGTATTGCCGACGCACCTGGCGTGGCAGGGGACCGCGTTCACAGGGACGGGCCGCGTGAAGATTACTCGCGCATGGTGCGCCGATGCGGATGTGCCGCTCGACGCCACGTGCGCGTGTAGTACGTGCCAGCGCTTCAGCCGAGCGTACTTGAATCACCTGTTTCGCTGTAGCGAACCCCTCGGCCCTCGGCTCGTCTCGATCCACAACCTGCATCACTATTTGGAGCTGATGCGCGAGGCCCGCGAAGCGATTGGGCAAGGCACTTACACGGCCTATGCCAAGGCAAAGCTCGAAGCCATCGATCGCCATGAACACAGCCAGCGCCGCATCGGCCAGGCGGCACCGGGCGCGCTGCCGTGACGCTCGACTGCGAGGTGGTGGTAACCCACAGTGGTGCGCGGGCGGTACGCGACAAGCTCACGGGCGAGCTGATGCACCCCGTGGGACCGCTCGTGGAGTCGCGGCTCATGTATGTCGAGCCGTCGCGGCTCGAAGCACGGCTGTGTGAATCTCGGTCCACTGAAGCGCCGAACGGTCCACTCGTGCTCTGGGACGTGGGGCTCGGCGCGGGCTCCAACGCCATCGCAGCCTGGCGTTGCTCCGAAATGTTGCAAACGAAAGGGCTCGTGCGTCGCCCGCTCTGCATGGTCAGCTTCGATCGCAGTCTCGCCGCGCTCGAGCTCGCGCTCGCCCCCGCGCACGCTCCCGACTTCGGCCTCGAAGGTACGGCCGCCGAAGCCGCGCGAGGCCTGCTACGATGCGGCGCTCATCAGACGCCGCACGCGATTTGGCAACTCCGGCTCGGTGAGCTCGGGACCACGCTGCCCGCTGCCATGCCACCCGCCGACATCGTGTTCTGGGATCCCTTCTCGCCCCGCGCGAACGCGGAAGCCTGGACGGTGTCGGTGTTCGAGCACGTGCGCCGCGCCTGCCGTCCCGGTGCCACGCTGCACACGTACAGCGGCGCGACCCAGGTGCGCAGCGCGCTCGTGCTCGCGGGCTTCGCCGTCGGCATCGGTGAGAAGGTGGCCGAAGGCAAGTTCGGCACGTGCGCCGCTACAACGCCGGGCGATCTCCGAGAGCCACTCGACCGGCGCTGGCTCGAACGGCTGCGCCGCTCGACAGCGCCGTTGCCCCCCGGCGCGCCGGCGAACGCGCTCGAGCGTATCGCGGCGGCGGCACAATTTGCAGGCTGAGATCCCCGATGCAGAGCTCAGTCTGACGTCGTCAGCCAGGTGAGGGCTGCGTCCGGGTCCGACGTGACGCACGAGTAGCGCTGCGCATACAGCCTCGCCATCTCGAGGAACTGGTCGCGTTGTGTCGGCGAACTCCCAACCAGAAGGGCCATGCGCCTGCGGCTCTGCGCTGCACTGGTCATGAGCCGTTCTGTCACGGAACGCGTGACGGGTCCGAATACCGAAGGTCCGAGGCGCACATCCACGATCGGCCCGAGCCACTGGCTTCGGGGCTTCAGCACGTTGCTCACCAACCATTCCCCCACGTCGAGGGCCGAGCTGGCGCCGAGCGCGGGCGCGGTCCGCGCCGGGATGTTCAACACGCAGCGAATGACGCGCCCCTCGGCGCGAATTTCATACAGGTCCGCTTTCAGCAGCAGCTCCCCTGCCGGCTTCGAGCCATCCCCCATGCCGCCGCTACGACCGGGCGCGTCAGGTCATGAAGTACCTTCTTGGCACGCTCGCTGCCCACTGATGCTCGCGCATTTCCCTACCTGACCCTCTAGCGAGCGCGACCGAGGGCGCGGGATTACGGCGCCTCCACCCCGGCCGTTCTTTCACGTCAGGAAGTCCAGATGGACTGGCGGGGCGCACTATGAGCAAGCAATGGAAACCCGAGGTCATCCACGAAAACGAATGGGTGACGCTCTGGTACCATCCCGAGTTCAAGGTCGTGCATCACAAGTTTCACAAGCCCATTCGTGGCGAGCCGTTTCGCTCTTTTCTCCAGCGTGGGACCGCGCTGCTACTCAGTCGTGGAGCGAAGAAGTGGCTATCCGACGATCGGCTCCATTTCATTCTGCCCCAGGAAGACCAGGAGTGGGGCGAGACCGAGTGGTTCCCGCAAACGCTGAAAGCCGGCTGGCGGTATTGGGCCATTGCCAAGCCCGAGAAGGCAGTCGCAGACCTGTACATGCGCCGCCTGGCGTCCAATTGGAGCGCCGCCGGAGTGCGGACCGAGCTCTTCATTGCGCCGGAAGCCGGCATGGCCTGGTTGACGAGCCTCCCCGAAGAGCCACCGCCCTCTTCGCAACTGAAGCAGCTACCGTAGCAAGCCCCCCATCGCTGACGACGTCATTCGCGCGCAATTTCGGCACTCTCTCGTGGGTCGCCTGAGTGCGCGTCCGACATTGTCCGGCGGACGTCCGCGAACCGCCCGCAGACACCGATCCGCTCGGCGCAGCACTCCGGCATTTCAGGCGCGATCGAGCTCACCGTGCTACACGTAGCGCCGCTTGCCACAGCGCCAACGCAGAGCTAAAGCACTGAAAACATGAACAAATCAAGCAAGCCTCGGAGCCTCGGACGAATCGGGCGCGCAAGCGGGCGAATGGTAGCGGCAGCGCCAGAGCGCCATGCCGCGCAATGTCCAAACGGCTTCGCCGCCTTGGCGCGGGATTTGAAGAGGGGGAGCCCATGAAGACATTCACACCGTTCGCGAGCGTCAGCTTGCTTGCTCTCACCCTGTCTGCCTGCGGCGGCGAAGATCCCGCGGTTCCCAACGACCCCAACAGCGAAACCACGCCGGCTGACAACGCGTCGGAGTCGACCCCGAACTCGGACACGACAAACAGTCCGAAGCAGCCACGCCAACCGCTCGACGGTGTGCCGGGTCGAGACACGCTCCTCGAGCCCGGGGTGTTCGACGGCGCAAACGAAGACGAAGACGAAGACGAAGAGCCGGGCTTCACGCTGTCGTGGCGAGACTGTGGCCTCGCCGGTACCCGCCAAATTCAATGCGCGGAGCTGCAAGTGCCACTCGACTACGCCCAGCCTGACGGCGAGCAAATCTTGATCGCGCTCAACCGCGCCTTGCCGCCAGCCGGCGTCGAGAGCCGCGCTTCCCTGCTCATCAACCCGGGTGGCCCCGGCGGCTCTGGCAAGGAGGTCGCGCGCCAGATAGCCAGCGCCGGCGCTTTTGACAATGCAGCGCCCGGTTTCGACCTCATCGGCTTCGATCCCCGCGGCATCGGCGACTCGAGCGGGCTCGAATGCGAATTCGTCGACGACTACTTCCGAGGTGAAACGGGCGAAGAGGCCCCGAACGACGCCATGATGCAGGCGATCTCCCGATACGGCCTCGAAGGCGTGATCGAAGACCTCGGGTGGCTCTCCGAGCAATGCCGCGACTACTGGGGTGGCTTGTTCGACCACATGGGCAGCAATCAGGTGGTCCAGGACATCGAACGCATCCGCCAGGCGCTCGGTGAAGAAAAGCTCAACTTCCTCGGCATTTCGTACGGCACCCGCCTGGGCGCGCTGTACGCCCAGGAGTACCCCGATCGCACGCGAGCCATCGTGCTCGATGCGCCGATGCACCCTGAAACGTCGATAGTGGATCAAGTTCAGGGCCAGTTCGACTCCCTCCTGGTCATGCACGAGACCTTCTTCGCGGCGTGCGAGAGTGGCGCCGTGACTTGCCCGGCTGACCCGCGCGCCGTGTTCGATGCGATGCTGGTGAGCGCCGAAGCCGTCGGCCTGCGGGGCTTCATGCTCCAGGCCTGGGAGCTCGGCCTCGCGTATTCGTTTGCCGGCCCGGGTTACCTGGCCTTCATGCTGGAGTCGCAAGCCACGCAGGCGAACTCGGATTGGATGTATGAGGCGCTCGCCTTTGCCGGCCTGCCCAGCAACGACGTCAGCGGCTACGTCCAGAACATGAACGTCAACTGCGCGGATAACGCTGCCCCGTTCCTGTCGATCGAGGAAGCCGACCTGCGCCTCGACGACGCGCTGCTGCGCAGCGACGTGTTCGGGCCGGATCTCAGCCCCATTGTCCACTGCAACGGCTGGGCAGTGACACCCGATCCGGTGGCGCCCCTCACCGCTCCCGACGCCCCGCCGATCTTGGTGATCGGCGGCACCCGCGATCATCGCACCGCCCCCGAGTGGGCTCCCGCGATGGCCGCATCCCTGGTGAG
>JAYWEH010000062.1:0-2572 GCA_043780025.1 Deltaproteobacteria bacterium | reverse complement strand
TGGCTATGAGTTGTTGATCGAGCTGGGCATCGACAAGGCCAAGCAGTTTGCGCAGAGCATCGAGAGTCGTGAGGACTTCGAGCTGATCACGGCTCCGGTGCTCAACTTGCTCACCTACCGATACGTGCCCGCGAAGGCTCGCGCCCGGCTGGCCAAGGGTTCACCGGAGGAGCGCCGCGCCACTAATGATGCGCTGAGCGGCCTCAACGAGTCGATTCAGAAGGAACAGCGTGCCGGCGGCAAGACCTTCGTGTCGCGCACACGGCTCGAGGTGGCGCGCTACGGGGGCCAGGTGCTGAGCGTGTTCCGCGTCGTCCTGGCGAACCCCCTGACGACCCCGGAGATCCTGCAGGAAATCCTGGACGAACAGCGCCACCACGGCGAGCGGCTGGAAGCAGAAGAAGGGCTCTCCCCCTAGTGCCTCGATTCGATCGAATCGAGGCCAAGATAGAGGAGGGAGCCGGCTCAAATGGGTGGCAAAGGCGGGAATTTCGATGCCCTCGCCCCAGCCGGGGCATTCGAAATTCCCATCGTTTCATTGGAACCGGCGTACTAGCCCCGGACGATTCGCGGTACTGCAGGCTCCATTTGCGGTTACCCTGCCGGCCATGAATGTGGTGGTCGGGGCGCTGGTGGGCTTGGTACTATGGTTTTTCGCGCGCTATGCGATCGGCGGCTTTTATACGATCGGACCCAACGAGCGAGCGGTGCTGTGCACCTTTGGGCGGGCACAACGGTTCGGGGCGCAAACAACAGTCGATGACCCGCTGGGGTCGACGCTGACGGCCGAGGAACGCGAACGGTACAGCTATCCCAGTGTGCGCGTTGTCGCTCCGGGCTTCTACTGGAAGCTGCCCTGGCAATCGCTGCACAAGGCTTCGATCGCCACGCGCACCGTTGCGATCGGCTACGATCCGGAGGATCCGAACGCTAACGCCCAGGGCCAAGTGCTCGAGGCGGTCACGAAAGACCAGCTCAACACCGGCCTCGGCGGCCAGCTGCGCTACACGGTGAACGAGCGGAACCTGTATGCGTTTCTGTTCGGCGTGAAGAACCCGGTCGCACACGTGATGGGGTACTTCATTTCGATCTTGCGCAATCGCATCGCCAACTTCGAAGCGCCCAGAGCGCGCGGGCTCGACGGCAGCGTTGTGGAGGTCGCTGATATCGGCGGAGGCGTGCAGGGCATCTCCATCAATGATCTGCGCAAGAATCTGCGCGATTTGAACGAACACATGGACACCGAGTGTGCGGGCGCGGCTCCGCGTTACGGCATTCAACTGGACGCCGCCCTGATCACCGGCATCGATCCACCGCACGAGGTGGACTCGGCGCTGGCCGCCATCAATACCGCACACAACCACGTCTCGAGCGAAATCAGCCTGGCGCAGGCGGCGGCTGACCAGCGCATCGTGCAGTCAAAGCGGGCGGTGGAAATCGAAACGTTGAACGCGCAGGCGGAGGTGGAGCCGCTGCTCGCGCTCGCCAACCAGCTCAGCGAGTTGGCCGGCGCCGGCGGTCCGGGTGCGGTGGAGGCGTATGTTCGCAACGCCAAACTGGCGCTGCACCGGCGGACGCGTCACCTCGTGCTCTCTGACACCACGGACGGCTTCAAGACGGCGCCGCGAGGGAAGAGCGTATGAGCGAATTCGCCATTGCGTTGGTCGTCGCGTTCTTCGGCAGCTTCCTGCTCGTACCGGCGCTGCTCGCGCTGGCGCGCGCCTTCGCGCTCTACGTGGTGGTGCGGGAACGCGAATGTGTGGTCTTCGAGCTGTTCGGCAAGGTGCGCCAGATCATCACGGAGCCGGGCCTGCACAGCCCTTGGGCGAGCATGGGTCCGCTCTCCATGTTGGTGCCGTTTTTCGGCAAGAAATTCACGGTGGACCTGCGCCTCGATCAGACCTATCTGCGCAGTCAGCCGGTCAATTCAGAAGAAGGTGCGCCGATGGGCATCGGCGTATGGTGTGAGATGGTAGTGAGCGATCCGACCGCTTACCTCTACCGCAACAACGATCCCATCGGGTCGTTGCGGGCCAACCTCAGTAACGCCACGGTGCGTTGCCTCAGCAACATGAAGCTCGGGGACATGCTCGAAGATCGGCACAGCATGAGCCGTGTCGTGCGCACCGAGGTGTCCGCCAAGTCGCAGGAGTGGGGGTACCGCGTCGGCAGTATCTACGTGCGCAAGGTGCACTTTCGTGACCACGGCATGACCTCTCAGATCGAGCAGAAGGTCGTGAACCGGCTGCGCCAGGTCACCGCCGCGATCCAGCAGGACGGCGCGAATCGCGTCAACGTGATCCGCTCCACTGCAGAACGCCAGGCGGCCGTCGAATTTGCCAAGGCGGCGGCGACGCGCCCGTTGATCGTTGGGCGCGCGCTGGCCCAGATCGCGCAGAATTCCAGCATTTCGGGGGCGCTCTTCGAGGTGCTCGAGACGCAGAACATGCTCGCGAGCGATCGGCTCGAAGTGGACATCATCCCGACTGGCGCGCCCGTGATTCTGAATTTCTGAGGGGCGCTACCGAAAGCTCTTTCCGCGCGCTAGGATTCATCGATGCTGTCGAGCCGC
>JAYWEH010000061.1:0-6079 GCA_043780025.1 Deltaproteobacteria bacterium | reverse complement strand
GGTGGCTCGCGCCTGGGCTCGCGTCGAAGCGGGGCGCTCCGCGGCCTATGACGAACCGTGGTCGCACGCGGTGTTGCGCGCGCTCGAGCTGACCGAGTACCGAACCAAGGGCTATCGCGAGCCGGACTAGCTCCCGGGCAAGCTGGGCGCGGATGCAGCGCAAGTGGCACGGGCTCTCGACGTGCTTGCGCGGGCGCGGCAAGTCAAAAAGCGAAATGCTCGCTTCCTCGTGACATCAGGCCAGCGCGTGGATACGCGCAGTGACCCAGTGAGGGCGCGCGCCCTCGAGGGCCCCCTGGTTCAACGCACGACGAGATGCGACAATTGCGAGATTTGCAGCTCGAGAGTGGCAACAATGCACTGGCCGAAAGCGCAGATTGAGCGCAAAATTTTGCCCGGCCCGGCGCGGGCGAGTTAGGGGCAATCATGGCCGATCGCCGCTGGTGGCCGTCGCTCTGCTGCGGCTTGCTCGTGCATGCAGGTACGCTGCTTCTCGCAGGCAGCGCTTTTGCGCGTCCGGCTCTCGTCGAAGTGGCGGCGAAGGGAAGCGCTGCGGGCGCCAAGCCGCGTGCCATCAAAGCGGCTCAGTTGTCCTGGCGCAGCTACCAGAAGCAGGCCTGGCGGCGTGGCTACGTCACCTTGAGCAACCCTGGCAACGGTCACCGCTGGACCGGTTATGTCATTGGGCCAGGCAATACGTTGCTGCCGAAGGCGGAGCGGGAGGTGCGCTCGGTCCTGGCGTCCTGGCGCACGGGGCGCAGCCGTCCGATTGATACCGAGCTGATCCGGCTGATCGCTCGAGTGAGCGACACCTTCGGCGGCCGCGCGATTCGCGTGGTCAGTGGCTATCGCGAGCGTTCCCATGCCAAGGATTCACATCACAAGCAGGGCGAGGCCTTGGATTTCAGCATCGAGGGCGTACCGAATTGGGCCGTGCGAGACTACCTGCGTCGGCTGCGCTTCACGGGTGTCGGGTACTATCCGAACTCGAGCTTTGTGCACGTCGACGTGCGCGGCTACCCGGCATACTGGATCGACATGTCGGCCCCCGGTGAACGGCCACACTATGCGGTCGATTCGCGGAGCACCGAAGCGCACCGAGCGCTCCCAGCGCCCGACTCGTGACAGCGTCGCGGCCAGCTGCTCGTCGCTCGAGCTCTGGAGCGTCGCGCGGGGTTGCCCTCGAGTTGCTGGGTGGCATGCTCTGGAGTTCCGGCCGGCGACACGGGCGAGATCGCTGCGTCGGCTCCGCGCGTCGGCCTCGATACGCCTCAGACGTCTGGCCCTGATCGGAACGATCTCTGTTGGAAGGTCAGCATGAAACCGCGACCGAAATCGTGCTCGGCCGCCAACTGATTGTGAGCGCGGCAGCGCAGCGCAATGTTGCTGACGGTTGCGGGCCCACCCCGAGCGTGCGGCTGCTCGTGATGAAACTCCAGGCCCGCGCTGGCGCGGCACCGCACACCGCGGACGTCGAGAAATGTGCAGCGCGCGCCATCGCGTTCCCAAACAGCGCGGCGAATCGCTTCCGGAATGTGGCGTGAACGCCGCGCGTCGTTGTTCCGCGCTGGCGCGGTCGCTGCTTCGCTTGTCGGTGACACGTGTTCGGTCAGCTCAGCCTGCTCCGTAACCTCAGCCTTCTTACCGGCAGCTTGGTGGAGCTCGTTGGCTGCTACGCCTATCGGATCTGCGACTCGGTCAGCGCTGGTGTGCTCGGCTCGTTCCAATTGCGCTTCCGACTTGGCGGTGTTCTTTCCACGAACGGCCGCCCCGCACTTGCGGCGAAGGAGCTTCTCGACGAGTGCTTCCAGCGCCAGCTGCTGGATGTCGGCAAGATCGCCATTCGGCAATTGGTGCCAGAGCAAGGCGCGGGCTCGTTCGAGCAGCTCGACGTACCGCTCATCGGCGGTGAACTGGACCTTGAAGCGCAGCGAAGCACCATTGCTCGGAGGTGGAACCCGATTTGGAGTAGTGTCGTCGCCAGATGACACCCCTTCGCTCGATGGTTCATCGCCATCGCAAAGCGCTTCGTGCCAATCGTCCAGTGCACTCGGTGCCTGCGCGGGGCCGTCTCCCGGGTCGAGCTGGCGCACCCAGCCCATGGTGGTCTCGGCGAGGGCTCCCCAACTCGTCGGCGCGGGCGTCGCGCCCAGTTTGACCCCCAACGGCTGCACCAGCGCCGGCACATCGTGCGAGGGCGCGAGCTCGGCCACGAGCCGCTCGATTTCGCGCTTGCGCCGGTAGCGCGCCCGCGCGAGCAGCCCGAGGTGATTGGCCTCCGTGAGATACGGAGCGAGCAGCAGGATACCGGTGAGATGGATCGAAGCGTCCTCCACCATCTCGAACAGGATGGGAAATGTCCGCATCACGCGTGCGGCACGGCAGCGCCGTTGAGCCTCGTCCTCCGAAAATCGTAGCTCGTACACACAATACGCTGCCAGTGTCTCGCAAGCCAATTGCCGATAGGCGCCGCGCGCGTCGACCTCGGCCAGGTGGGCGAGCACGAGCGCGTTGAAGCGATTGGAGCTGCCGACGTGACGTTTGAGGTTGCTGAGCAAGCTCTCATCGTCGAGCGAGCCCAACTGCCGAAGGTGCTCTCGCAAATTCATGTTCGCAGGATACACCCGCGTTTCATGAGACTCTCAGCACCACACGGTGCGCTTTTCGCGGCTCGTAGCGCGATGGTCGCGTTTGCTCGGCTAAACGCGCGTCGAATTGCCGCTCATCGCGAGCCAGTCACAGGTACTCATGCAGATGCCGTCACATGCAAAGGAACGCTCGAAAAGCCGTCAAGAGGAATGCAATGTCGAGAGCCAGTACATAGGCAACAAAATTGGATGACTACATGGGGTGACACGTTTCGGCAGCTAGCGCCTTCGAACCTTGCTCGCATTGAGCCGTCGTGACTTCACGAGCGATCAAGCTGCGCGTCGCTGCGCCTTGTCGTGCAAACTGGATCGACCTGTTGGCTCCGGGTGAACGGCGCACTACGCGGCGCTGAGGCTCCAAGGGTTTCACGCGTGCGTGTGGTGGCATGCGCTGACGCAAACGCACATTTTGACCCAACCTAATACGATCGTCGGCCGCGTTCGTGGTGTGGCCCGGTCCAATCGAACGCCGATGCGCGTGCGGCTCTGGTAGGGTCCTTTCTGCATTGGCCTCGCCGATGCGGGAACGCCGATGCAGGAGCCGTCGAATGAGAAACTCAGGGGTTGCGGTCGCGGTATTGACGAGCGCGGCGATGCTGTCGGTCGTCAGCTCTTGCTCGGACTTCAAAGAGCGTTCGAGCGATAGTGGGCTCAGCCCCGCTGACGGGGAGCTGGGGCCTGGGGACACTTCAGGGCCGCAAGGTGGCTCCGGCGGCAGCGGCTGCAACGCGGCGATCGCCGCCGATTGTTCGGGGACCCCACCGAACCCGGGCGAGGGGCCCCCCGTTGTCGGAGGCATTGATGAGCCCACGGTGATCGGCGGTTCTCCTGTTGCCTGCGACGAGAGTGTGATCGGCGGTACCAGCCCGAGCACGTTGACCGTGGACGTCAGTGCAGCGCAGCAAGCCGTCCACAAGGAGCTCTTCGGCGTGCTGATGGAGACGCTCGGCAGAGACGTCAACGGTGGCCTGTACGTGGGCACGAGCTCGGCCATTCCGAACACCAACGGCCTACGCAACGACATCATCCAGGGCTTCATCGACGCGGGCGTGGGCCTCGTCCAATGGCCCGGCGGGTGCGCGGCCAACACCTATGACTGGGCTGCCAATACAAACCCGGCGACCACGATGGGTACGGACTCGTTCATGGAGTTCGCTGAGGCGATCGGCGCCGAACCCTACATCACGGGCCGCCCCACCGCGGCGGATGCCCCCAACAACCGCGCCTGGGTCGAATACATCAATAGCAACCCGGAACATCCGGAGTGGAACCTCCGGTACTTCAAGGTGGGCAATGAGGTCTGGGGTTGCGGCGGAAACCTGGGTCACGATGCCCAGGCACTGGCGACGTACGAGGCCGCGTACAACGCGAACTGGGACGCGCTCAGCCCTCCGGTCAATGGCAAGGAGCTGTTCCTCGTCGGTGCCACCGCCGGGATCTGGACCGTCAATCCGACCACGGAGAACTGGCTGACCCTGATGCTCGAGCCGACGCGCCTCGCGGACCGGATCGACGGCATCGAGATCCACGACTACCTCTACTTCCCGGAGGCGAGTGACACGCCCATTCCCAACGTCGGCTTCTCCGATGACCAGTATTACAACGTCGTTCATCGCGCCAATGAGGGCCAGATCGCTCCGCGGATCAGAGACATAAAGACCATCCTCGATCGAAATGATCCAGAGGGGCAGACCAAGATCATGTTGGACGAGTGGGGCAATTGGCTGGTCGGCTTCAACGAGGCCGAGGACACGTGGGTGCAGCAGGGCACCGTGATGGACGCGATCTCCGCGGCTGTGCATTTGCACGTGTTCATGGCGCATGCTGAGCGGATCCAGATGGCAGCGTTGGCTCAGCCGATCAACGTGATTCATTCGCTGTTTTTGACCCGGCCCGGCGACGGTGTGTTGGTCAAGACGCCGACGTTCCATGTGTTCCAGATGTTCGTGCCCCACCACACAGCGAACGCTCGCTGGGCACCCAACACGCTCGCCAGCGAGAGCATCCAGGGCAACGGTACGAGCTTCGCCGTGTTGTCGTCGGGAGCGACCGTCGACGACACGGGTGGCGTCAACATCAGCCTGGCCAACGTGGACCTGGTGAACGCGCGATCGATCGACATCACGCTGAACAGCGGCATGACGTCGTATGTCGTTTCGAGCGCTCAGGTCATCACCGGGGCTGCCAAGGACACCTACAACGACTTCGGGCAAGCCGAAGCCGTGAATGCCCAGCCACTGCCGGCGTCGGGCTATGCGGCGTGTGGGCAATCGCTCAGAGTCACGTTGCCGTCGAAGAGCGTCGTCATGTTGCGCCTGGATCCGGTGCCATAGCGCCGCTTCCTAGCGACCGTAAGCCGCGGCGACGATGGCGGCTTGGAGGGCGTCGATGGTCTGTTTCGTCGCTGCGCCGTTCGCCATGACGCCTTCGTAAAAACGCCCGCCGTCCCCGTTGCTGTTGTCTCCGCCGATGCCGAGGATGACAGAGCCTTGCTTCTTCATTGGGACGTAGCCGGGTTTCTCGGGGCGTATGCCGTCGTACATCGTCGTCAGGGTGCCGGCTGTCGCGTCGCCGCCGTACAGCGCAAACCGACCCTTGCCCTGGTTCTTGTCCGCGGTGTCTCCGACGACCACGGCCGTGACGAAGTCGTATTGCAGCGGCGTGTTGGTGGAGATGTTCCGGTCCTGGCCGTTTTCCCAGCCGGGATAGAGGCCGTTCTCGAGATCGGCCATGACCCATGGGCCTTCCTCGACACCGCTGCCCCAGATCACGCCCATGCCGAGGTAGACGGCTTCCATGGTGCCGTTGCCGTCGTTGTTGGCCGTCGTTTCGGCGTTGCCGTAGTCAAAGCAGCAGCCATTGATCAAGTCGTGCTGGCTGCTCACCATGTACAGGGTCTGCGGCTCGTCGCCAATTGCCGTTCCCACCGGTGTCACGTCGCGATAGCCCATCCCCGGCGTGATCAGGATGCCGTAGACGGAACGGCCATTGATGGTGACCTGGAGTGCGTCGGCATTGGCCGGATTGCCCGGAGTGGGTTTGGCGCTGCCGGGGGGCGCTTCAGTGAGGTCATTGCCCATCGAGGACTGGTCGTAGACGATCGTGATGACGCAGTCTCCGCCGGAACAAAACGCGTCCTGCGCGGCGGCGTCGCCGTAACCGTTCACGGCGCCGATGTCCCGGGTCGCGCCATCTGCGCGCTCCACCTGGTAGAGCGGCCCGCTGTAGCCACTCGCGACAACTCGCACGGTGCTATGCGCTGCAACACAGGGAAGGCCGGCGTTGTCGAGGACGTCGCAGGGCAGGGGGGCGGTGTTGCCGGGCAATTTGCCCGCGCCACTCGGCGAGTTGGTCGAGCTGCCGCCATTCGTCGAGGGCGAGCTCGTCGAGGCGCCGGCTCCGCCCAGCGTCTCACCGAGGTCGCCTGCCGA
>JAYWEH010000060.1:0-6080 GCA_043780025.1 Deltaproteobacteria bacterium | reverse complement strand
CAACGCCGCCAATACGAAGTAGAGCGAGCGTAGTCCGAGGATCGCGAAGATCATCGCCGCGTACACCAGGACGGGTTCGCGCGTCACCGCGATCACCGCGGGCACGGAATCGAACGCGAACATGAGGTCGGAGACCTCGATCACGGCCAGACACACGAGCGCGGGGCTGACCCAGTGAGAGACGGTCCCGAGTGGACGGTTCAAGGGTTCGCTCGGCGGGTGCTCGGCGATGATCGCTTCCGCGCGCAGTTTGGGTATGACGAAGCGGTTGCCGTCGAGGCGGTGAAACACCGGCAAGAAACGCCGTGCCATCCGCACCACTTTGTGCTCGGAGTAGTCTTCCTCCGAAGCATCATCTCCACCGCGCAAGAGCTGCACGGCGCTGAGCAGCACGATCAAGCCGAAGATCAGCTCCACGCCGGGGCCGAGCGCGAGCAGCGCCGTGCCACCGAGCGCGAAGATGCCCCGAAAAACCAGGGCCCCCAGGATGCCGTAGTAGAGGATGCGGTGCTGCAGCGCCCCGTTGATCTTGAAATAGGAAAAGACCGCGATGAACACCATCAGGTTGTCGATGGAGAGCGCCTTCTCGAGCGCATAGCCCGCGAAGTAGTCGCTCATGTACGACGGCCCGAAACGCTGGCGCACGAATAGCCCGAAGCCGCAGCCGATGCCGATCCAGATCAGCGACCAAACGACCGCGTTCCGGATCGAGATGGTCTCGCTGCCCTTGTGTAGGCGCAGGTCCATCCACACGCTCGTCGCGACGACCAGGACGAACACGGCCGCCGCGTCGAGCGGGAACCCGAGATGACCTACGGCAGACTGCATGGCTCCCTCCAGACCTCCCCGCCGTGACGTTGGCGCGGAAGCGTCAGCCGAGCAATTTCTCGATGCCGTGCACGCTCTGGTCGCTCAGAAAGGCGCCGTCCAACCTGTGTTCGACCAGCAAGCGGGAGAAGTGGGCGAGCAGCGTGGGGTCAAAGACCTTGGGCGTTTGCGCGCGAATGTGCGTGCAAGCTTCGAGCGGGCTCACGATTCGCCCCAGCGTGTTGGCCGGGTTGAGCGTCAGGTCCGCCATGCTGTCACACAGCGCGAGCACGCGGCTCTGAAATGGAATCGCTTCTTCGGCGAGGCCGTCGGGGAAGCCGAGCCCGTCATAGCGCTCGTACATGTGGGCGATGGCCGTCGTCACCGTGTCGGGCACGTCCGCGTTCTTGAGCAAGCGCGCGGGGTTCCTGTACTGGGCCCGCGCCGCGACTTCGTGATCGGCGAGCTGCCAGACGTTCAACGCCGTGAGGTGGTGCTGTTGGGTCTTGCCGAGGTCGTGGAACAGACCGATCGCCCAGGCGTGAGCGGCCTGCGGCTCACTCAGGTCGAGCTGCCGGCACAGCGCGTAACTGAGCCGTGCGACGCGCACCGAGTGGCTCTTCAGCGAGCCGCGCGAGCGCTCGTGAATGATCATCAGGGACTCAGCCAGCCTGGAGGAGTCTCCCAGTGCTGCGCTGCGCGCACGCGCGGCGCTCTCGTCGAGCTCCGGAGGGGGATCATTGGTGCCGAGCCAGCTCGCGTTGACCGATGCCGCGGGCGGGCTGCCGCCGAGCCCGGCGGGGGGAGGGGTGGGCAGGGGCACCTCGAAGGTCCGGGTTTCCGGCTCGGGTGGCAGCATCGCCTCCGCAAAGTTGGGCGGCGCTTCAAACGCGATCGGCCCCGTGTACGCGGGCGAACCAAAAGCCGACGTGTCGAGGAGGACGTCCTCGAGGCCGTCATCCTCGAGTCCGCGTTGCTGAGCCGTCGGCGGCGGGCCCTCGTCCATCTGCGAGAGCAGGGTATCGGACGGGTTGCCGAAGCGAGAGAACGCGGCCGGGTCTCCAGCGTAGAACTTGGCGATCGCGGCTCGCACCGCGGCGGGCCGAGCCACCAGGCTGCGCACCAGCCTCGCTCCGGTGGCGACGCGCACGTTTTCGATCAGCTGCGAGTTACCCGCGTCGGTCATCACCACCGTCAACGTTTCGTCGGGCTCGAACCGAATGGGTACGGCTTGATAGCGTTCGGCGAGCCGCTGCGACAAACGTTGCAGCGTGGAACGCGGGATCATGGCGTTCGCCAGCGTCTTGCCGCTGATGTAACGCGTGCCGTACATCTCCGCGAGGTGACGGAGCAAGAGTGACTCTGGCAGGCCGCAATCGAGCAGGGCCTCTTCGAACCGATCGCCGGTCGAGTGGTGGCGATCGAGAGCTGCGTTGGCCAGGGCGGGCGAGATTCGCCCTTCCTCGAGCATGCGTTTGGCTAGGGAGGCGCTGGGATCAGGGGTCATGGCGGTGTCCAAAACGAGGTCATGCTAGCGCAAGCTCCCGCGCGTGGGAACGTGAGCCGGCTCGCGCACGTCGAAGCGCCGTGTCCGAGCCGGGTCGCTTTCGAGCCGGGGTGCGCCGTGATAGCGTCCTCATCCGGAGCAGCACATGTCGGCACGAACCCTGAACCTCTCGCCCGTCTTGTATGATTACCTCGTGGCTGTTTCGGTCCGGGAGCCACCCGTGCTGGCCGAGCTGCGCGCCGAAACGGCCGCCATGCCCAGCGCGGGGATGCAGATTTCGCCGGAGCAGGGGCAGTTCATGCGGCTCCTGGTCGAGCTGATCGGTGCGCGCCGGGCGCTCGAGATCGGCGTGTTCACCGGTTACAGCTCGACCTGCGTGGCGCTGGGCTTGCCCGAAGATGGCGAGATCGTGGCCTGCGACGTCAGCGCCGAATACACCAGCGTGGCACGGCGTTACTGGCAGCGCGCCGGCGTGGAAAGCCGGATTTCGCTCCGCCTCGGCCCGGCGGTGGCCACGCTTGACGCGCTGCTCGCGGCGGGCCAGGCCGGCAGCTTCGATTTCGCGTTCATCGACGCTGACAAAGAGAACTACGGGGCCTACTACGAGCGCTCGCTGCAGTTGCTCCGGCGGGGCGGCCTGCTGGCCATCGACAATGTGCTGTGGGGCGGCAGTGTTGCGAACCCGGACGACAACAAGCCCTCGACCGCAGCGATACGCGCCCTGAACCTCACGCTGAAAAGCGACGAGCGGGTTTCGGTCAGCCTGGTCCCGATTGGGGACGGGTTGTTCCTCGCGCGTAAGCGCTGAGCCGGAGTCCTTCCGTCCCAGTCATTTCTGGGCCGCGGGGCACCTGGCGCCCTCGCGGTGGCAGGACCGTAAAATTGTGTATATAGACGTATTGACCGGCGATTTCACGTCGGGCATCCGGGCAGCCTTTCTGCTAACGGCGCAGGTGGCGTAGTAGCAGCGCTGACTCGCCCGAGCCCCGACGATCTTTTGTGGACAGCGGGTCCACGCCCTACTTTAAAGCAGCCGTACCAGCGAGCTCTCCAGAGGATCCATGTCCAATTCGTCCCCGGTGCTCAGCACCGCCAACCTGGCCTTCGTCGAAACCCTGTACGGTCAATTTCTCGAGGACCCGAACTCCGTGCCGGAAGACTTCCGGCGCTTCTTCGAAGCCGAGCATCCCCGTCAAGGCGGCGTGCGGATCGGGCCGTCGTTCACACCGGGCTCTGTGTTCAACCCCGGCGGGTTCAATCCGGGTGCGGCCGGCTCGGCGCCGAACGCGACGGCAAACGGCGTCAATGGCTCTCACGCTTCGAACGGAGCTGTCGCCAAGGCCAACGGTAACGGCGCCTCGGAGCACGCCAACGGGGTGTACGCCAACGGCGCGTTGCCGCCGCTCGCCGCCGTCAGCTCATTGAGCGTGTCCGACGCTCGCCAGCCGCTCTTGCCGAGCGAGCGGGTGCGCGACATGGCCGCGATGCAGGACCGCGTCGATCAGCTGGTCCGAGCGTTTCGTGTCCGCGGCCACATGATCGCCAAGGTCGATCCGTTGGGTCTGCCGCGGCCGCATTACGAAGAGCTCGACCCCGAATATTACGGGCTCAGCGCCTCGGACCTCACGCGCGTGTTCTCGAGCCGCACCATCCACGGCACGCAAAGCCTCACGCTTTCGGCGATCCTCGATCGCCTGCGCAACACGTATTGCCGGTCCATCGGCGTGGAGTTCATGCACATCCACGATCCTGCCGCGAAGAACTGGCTGCAGGAGCGGATGGAGGGCACGGAAAATCGACTCGAGCTCGACGATCCGACGCAGCGCCATATCCTGTCGCTGCTCACCGACGCGGTGATGCTGGAGGAGTTCATCCAGCGTAAATACGTGAGCGCGAAGAGCTTCTCGCTCGAAGGCTCCGAGAGCCTCTTGCCGCTGCTCCACCTCGCCATCGATCGCGCCGCGCAGCACGGCGTTGACGAGGTGACGCTCGGAATGGCCCACCGCGGCCGCCTCAACGTGCTCGCGAACTTGATGGGCAAGAGCCCACGCGAGATCTTCCGTGAGTTCGACGACGTGGATCCCGAGCTCTATCGCGGGCGCGGCGACGTCAAGTACCACCTCGGGCGCAGCTCGGACTTCAACACGCTGAGCGGGTACAAGGTGCACCTCTCGCTGTGTTTCAACCCGAGCCACCTCGAGTTCGTGAACGGCGTCGTGCTCGGCCGCGTGCGGGCCAAGCAAGACCGCGCCCAGGACCTGAAGCGCGTGCGCAAGATGGGCGTGATCATCCACGGTGACGCGGCGTTCATCGGTGAAGGCATCGTTCAGGAGTGTTTGAACCTGAGCGGGCTCGACGCCTACGAGACCGGCGGCACGCTGCACGTCGTGGTCAACAACCAAATCGGCTTCACCACGCCGCCGCGCGAATCCCGCTCGACCACCTACTGCACTGACATCGCCAAGATGCTGCAGATCCCGATCTTTCACGTGAACGGCGAAGATCCGGAGGCGGTCGCGCAGGTCGTGACACTGGCCATGGATTTCCGTTCCACTTTCGGCCGCGACGTGGTGATCGACATGTACGGCTACCGCCGCCACGGCCACAACGAGGGCGACGAACCCTCGTTCACGCAGCCCGTGTTGTATCGCGCCATCGCCAAGCGGCCGAGTGTGCGTGACGGCTATCTGGCACACTTGATGCGGCTTGGTGACATCACGCAACCCGAAGCCGACGCGATCGCGGTCAAGCGCCGCGAACATCTCGAGCAGGAGCTCTCGGAGGCGCGCGCGAAGGATTTCCAGCGCCGCTTCGACTGGCTGGGCGGCTATTGGAAAGGCTACACCGGCGGCCCCGAGTCCGAGGCGGAGGACGTCGACACTTCCGTCGAGCCGGCGGTGCTGCGCGACCTGCTGAAGCGGCAGACCGTGTTGCCGGAAGACTTCAAGGCTAACCCCAAGGTGCTCAGCCTGCTCGAGCGACGCGCCGAGATGTCGCGCGGCGAGCGGCTGCTGGACTGGGGCGCCGCCGAGGCCTGCGCATTCGCGTCCTTGCTGAACCAGGGTGTGAGCGTGCGGTTGACGGGGCAAGACGTGGCGCGCGGCACCTTTGTGCACCGCCATGCCGTGCTCCACGACGTGCGTGACGGGCGCACGTACACGCCGCTCGCGCATCTGGCCCCGGACGGGCAGCCTCGCGTGCAGATCTACAACAGCCCCTTGAGCGAGGCCGGCGTGATGAGCTTCGAGTGGGGCTACAGCCTCGACTTCCCCGAGGGGCTCGTGATGTGGGAAGCCCAGTTCGGCGACTTCGTCAATGCAGCGCAGGTCATCATCGATCAGTTCATCGTCAGCGCCGAGGACAAGTGGAAGCGGCTGAGCGGCCTCGTGCTTTTATTGCCGCACGGTTTCGAAGGGGCCGGGCCCGAACACTCGAGCGCGCGGCTGGAGCGCTTCCTGATGTTGGGTGCCGAAGACAACATCCAGGTCGCCCAAGTCACGACGCCGGCCCAATTTTTCCACTTGCTCCGGCGTCAGGTGCTGCGCTCGTGGCGCAAGCCGTTGATCGTGTTCACGCCCAAAAGCCTGCTCCGCCACCCGCTCGCGACGAGCGCAATCGATGAAACGGCCACGGGGCGTTTCCACCGCGTCTTGCCGGACCCCGATGGGCTCGTGGGGCCGACCGTGCAGCGCGTGTTGCTCTGCAGCGGAAAGGTGTATTACGAGCTGCTCGCCCATCGTCGCGAGCTGGCGCGCAAGGACGTGGC
>JAYWEH010000059.1:0-6080 GCA_043780025.1 Deltaproteobacteria bacterium | reverse complement strand
CCGTCCCATCTGCACGGTCAGGGCTACGCGGATCTGGGCTTCCTGATCGCGGAGACGGTAGACGAGCTGCGCGTCACCGAGGGCGTTCACGATCCACGGCAGGGCGACTTCGCGGTAGCTGGCTCGATCGACGTGCGGCTGGGCGTAGCCGAGCGGGGGATTTCCTCGCGCACGAGCTACGGGTCGTTTGGCACCTTTCGGCAGCTCGCCTTGTGGGCGCCCGAAGACGGCGCGCGCGACAGCTTCGCCGCCTTCGCCCACCAGAGCACTGACGGATTTGGTGAAAATCGCCGCGGCGCCGGCACTAGCGCCGTGTTGCAGCAGGGGTTCGAACTCGACGATTGGCGGCTCAGGGTCGCCGGCATCTTCTATGCGGCCCGGGCCGAGCTCGCTGGCGTGCTCCGGCGCGAGGATGTGGAGGCGCGGACCGTCGGCTACTACGACGTGTATCCCGTAGCCACCGCGAAAGCGCAGAGCGCCCTCGCCGGGCGCGCGTTGCTGGGCCTGTTCGCGGACTATCGAGGCATGGCCGGCGAAAGCGCCGAGCTCGGCTTGTGGCTGGGTTACGATCGCTTTCGGATCCAGCAAAATTTCACGGGCTTCCTGGAGCGTTCGCAGACGCTCGCCAACGTCGCGGGCCGCGGCGACCTGATCGAGCAGCGCAACCGCACCTTTTCGCTGGGTGGTTCGGCTCGGTATCACAGCCCCGCGTACGAACCGCTCGAGCTGTTCGAGTGTCACCTCGAGCTCGGCCTGTCCGCGCGGCTCGACGAGATCGACCAAACTCAGAACCTGCTCGACGCCGCGGTCCGCAGCCAGACCTGGGACCAGCGCGTCGACGCGGACATTCTGGGGCTGGACCTCGGGACCTGGGCGGACCTCGACATGCACCTGAGCGAGTCCTTGCAGCTGCGCCTCGGAGTTCGGGCTACAGCGCTCTCTTACGAGATCAACGATCGCCTCGGTAACTTCGCCACCGTGGTCCGCCCGCGCGACACCTATATCGTCGGCTTTCGGCGCAGCGCCGCGGGCACCACATTCGGGCCGCGCGCGAGCATCGACTTCACGCCCTGGCGGCCGCTGGTGCTGCACGCTTCCTACGGAGAAGGCTACCGTTCGCCTCAAGCGCGCACACTGGACGAGGGAGAACGGACCCCGTTCACCAAAGTGCGCTCGACTGATCTGGGGCTGCGGCTACGGGCAGACCGCGCGTTCGAGCTCAACCTGGCGGGCTACTACACCGAGCTGTCGGACGACGTGGCGTTCGATGCGGGCGAGGGCCGGTTGTCTCGGGTAGGAGCGACGCGCCGCCTGGGCGCCGTATTGCACGGTGAAACCAGGCCACTTCCGGGAGTCGTCGCGGCGGCCTCCGTGACCTACGTGGACGCCGAGTTGATCGAGCCTCCGCCGGCCACGGACGAAGAACCCGATCCGCCGTTCCGGCGCGGGCAGAACCTGCCCTACGTGCCACCTCTGGTGGTGCGCGTGGATATCGGTGGCAAAACTCCCCTCGCCGCCTTCGAGCGCTGGGGGACGCTGTCAGGGCGCGCAGGCCTCGGTGCGTCGGCGTTGTCGGCACGGCCACTGCCGTTCGGTGACTTCGCCGAGCCCTTGTTCGTGCTCGATGCCTCGGTCGGGCTCAGGCTCGGGGCGCTCGGGTTGGGGATGGACGTGTTCAATCTGCTCGACGCCCAATACGCCTCGCTCGAGTATTCGTTCGTCTCGTCGTGGGATCCGGAAGCGGTGGCATCGAGGTTGCCCGCCCGGCACCTCAATGCCGGCGCGCCGCGGACGCTGCTGTTCACCCTGGAGCTCGAGCTATGAGCTTTGCGAGGCCGTTCGAGCTGGGGCTCCTGGGACTCTTCAGCGTCAGTCTCGCTGCATGCCTCGACGTCGGGCTCGACGAGGTCACGATCCCAGTGAGCCTGGCCGGGACAGCACCCGGCGGCCCGATCGATGTGCGGGGCGGCTTTCGCGTCGAGCTCCGCCGCGCCGATCTGGCGTTTGGTCCGCTACGGTTGTGTGCCGGCGAACGAGCGAACGGGCTCTGCGACACCGCGCGAGCGGAGTGGCTGGATAGCGCGGTCGTGGACGCTTTGTCGGATGAGGCAGCTCTCGCCGGTGAGCTCCATGGCAGCGCCGGGGTGGTGCGCTCGGCGATGTACGACCTCGGCATCGTCTCGCTGCTCGCGCAGCGCGATCCGCTCGTGCTCTCCGCCGCCGAGGCCCTCGGCCAGAGCTCGCTCGCGCTCGAGGGCACAGCGACGAGGGCTGACTCCAGCTTCAATTTCAGCGCCCAGCTGCGCATCGAACAGGCCGAAGACGTCGAACGCGGCACGCCCGTCGTGCGACTCGCCTCTTCTCCAGACCAGGTGCATGACCTGGGCGCGCCGGGCTCCGCCCTGACGCTGCGGTTTGACGCGAGTTCGTGGCTCGCTGACGTGGACTTTGAGGCCTTACTAGCGAGCCCCGTGTGCCAGCCCACTTGCACTGACCCGCTGGTCTTCACGGCGGGATCGCAAGCCGAGCGAGCGATCTACATCGAGCTCGTAGCGGGCGCCCGCCCGACGTTCGAATGGTCCGCGGGCGCGCTGTGACGCAACACTATTACAATAGCAATTGTGTTGCATTATAGAACTGGCCGCGTTATCGAGCCAACATGGCGAAGGTGTCGAGGAGCTTTTGCAAGATCGCGGCCGCCTCGCTGCTCGCGTCGGTGATGGGCTGTGGTGAGGGCGGCGCGGAGGGAGCGCTCGGCAACTTGTCAGTTCTGCTCGAAGCGGAGGAGACGATCACCGGCGGCATCGCCGCGGGTCCAGGCCCAGAAGCGATTCAGGATGGCTGGAGTGTGGCGTTCGACAAATACCTGGTCGTCATCGGCGACGTGAAGATTCAACTGGCCACGGACGCGAACGTCGAACGAACGGCGGAGCAGCTGTTCGCCGTGGATTTGACCCGGGTGCCCGAGTCCGCCTTGCCGCTCTGGCAGATCGATGACCTATCGGCGGAGCGCTGGGCGTTCGGATATGCGCTCCGCAGCGCGGGCCCCGACGTCACGCCTCACGACAGCGTCTCCGCAACCGACTTTGCAGAAATGAGCGAGAACGGGTGGACTTACCTCATCGAGGCGCGCCTCGAAAATCCCACGGGTGAAGCGTGTCCGCCGGCTTCGCTCGCCGAGCCTCCCGCGGGAGCCGTGCCCGTGCGCACTGACGCTGAAGGCAACGCCTGCTACGCGCACACCGAGCTGGGATTCCGCCTGGGGGTTCCCGTCGAGGTGGAGTTTGCTCGCTGCGAGTCGGACGGCCTCCTCGGTGTGGCCATTCCGGACGGTGCGGCGGCCACCGTCACCGCCACGCTGCACGGCGATCACATGTTCTTCAATGGCTTTCCGTCCGAGGACGAGGGAGGGGTGACGCGCCTGGCCCAGTGGGTCGCGGACAGCGATCTGGACCTTGACGGCGAGCTGACCCGAGAAGAGCTCTCCAGCATCACTCTCGCCGATCTACCCGCTCTGGCGAACTACCAGTTCGGAGGCACCGCCGCCCGGCTCGACACGCCGTGGGACTACGTGATCGAGCAGCTCAGGACGCAAGGGCACATGAACGGCGAGGGGGAATGTACGCCGCTCTGAGGTCTGGGGCCGGCGGCACACACAGGCAAAGGTGATGGGCCGGTCTACAGATCGATCTGCATGCCGATCTCGACGACGCGCTCGGGCGGGATGCCGAAGTAGCGCGTGGCATTTTGAGAGTTCCGGGTGAGAAATCCAAACAGGAGCTCCTCGCGTTGTCCCATCTTGCCGGCCTGCAGCGCCAACAGCGTCTCTCGCCCCAGGAAATACGTCACGTCTTCGGGCTCGACCGGCAGCTGGTGATCGGCGATGGCGGCCGCGAGTGCGCTGGGCACGTCTGGGGTTTCCATGAACCCCGTATGGATGTGCAGTCGGAAAATGCCCTCGGCCAGCTCGGTGAGGTCGAAGCGCCGGCCATCGAGCACGCGTGGCGTGTGAAGCGTGGTGACCGTCACAAAGATCACGAGCTCGTGCAGGGAGCGGACGTGGCGCAGATGGTGCATGAGCAACGGTGGCACACCGTCGGCCATGCCGGTCATGAAGACGGCCGCTCCGGGCACTCGTACAATGGGGATCTCGCGGCCCTGCGCGGTACGCCACTTCGCCTCCCGCAACGCATCGACGAGCTCCGTGAGTGGGCGCTGGGCTCGCGCAAAGTGTTCGGCCAAGAACTCGCGCCCGCGCTTCCAGGTGCGCATCGCAGTGAAGATCGCCACCGCGAGCAGGATAGGCACGTAGCCACCGTCAAAAAATTTCAGCGCGTTCGAGCCAAGGAAAGCAAGATCGATGCTCAAGAACGCCGCCAGAAACGCGCCCGCCGCGAGCCTGGACCAACCCCAACGTCTCCGGGCCACCGCAAAAAACGCGATGGAGGTGATGGCCATCGTGCCGGTGACGGCAATGCCGTACGCGGCGGCCAGGCGGCTCGAAGTGCCGAAAGCGAGCACGAGCCCGACGCAGCCGGCAGCGATCGCCCAGTTCACGAACGGGACGTAGATTTGCCCCTCCGTTTCGCTCGAGGTGTGCAGGATCGTGACGCGGGGCAGGTAACCGAGTTGCACGGCCTGGCGCGTGAGCGAGAAAGAGCCGGTAATGAGCGCCTGCGACGCAATCACCGCAGCGGCGGTGGCGATGGCGACGAGCGGGAAAATCAACGGACCCGTGGGGACCAGCGCGTAGAACGGATTCTGCGCGACCACCAGACGTGCCGGGCCCTCCGGAGCGTCGAGCAGGAGTGCACCCTGCCCGAAGTAGTTGAGAATCAAGGCGGGGAACACCACGGCGTACCATGCCTTCTGGATGGGGCGCCGTCCGAAGTGGCCCATGTCGGCGTACAGCGCTTCGCCGCCTGTAATGCACAGCACGACGGAGCCGAGAATCAGGAACGCGCTGCCCGGGGCACGCGCAAACAGGTCGATCCCGTACCACGGGTTCAGCGCAGCCAGCACCGAGGGATGCTTGGCGATGGCGATCACGCCGAGCACCGCCAGAGTGGCAAACCAGAGGACCATCACGGGTCCGAAGAGGCGTCCGATGCTCGTCGTGCCTCGCCGTTGCGCAACGAACAACCCGATCAGGATGCCCACGGTGATAGGCACCACCACGTCGTCGAACGCGTGCGTCGCGACGCGCAGACCCTCGATCGCTGAGAGCACGCTGATCGCCGGTGTGAGGATGCCGTCCCCGTAGAGCAAGGCCGCCCCGAACAATACCAGCGCGGCGAGAGCGCCAATGCGACCGGGCTTGCGCGGCGGGCCCTTTGGCAAGAGCGCGAGCAGCGCGAGAACTCCACCCTCGCCGGCATTGTCGGCGCGCGTGATGAACTGCAAATACTTGACCGCCACAACGAGCGTGACGCTCCAGAATATCAGCGAGAGCAGGCTGAGGACGTTGCCGTCCGTCGGCGGCACGGCGTGCGGGCCATGCACACACTCCTTGAGCGCGTAGAGTGGGCTGGTGCCGATGTCGCCGTAGACCACGCCGAGAGCGCCCAGCGCGAGCGGCAACAAATTGCGCTGGGCTGGTGTGTGTACGGCCTCGGTCGAGCCCGGGTCGAGAGCGGCCGTGCGTGATGCCTCGGGGGCCACGGCTGTACCCCCTGCCGACGGAGCCAGCTCCTCCGATGATTTTGCTGTCATGTGATCGCGCTTGCCTTCGGAGGCCGCTCGCGCGTCCTCTCCCAAACGCCTACGGAGTTAGCTGACGGGCTGAGGCTGGAAGAACTGCCTCCGTCGAGCTCACACGAAACGATCGCGTCCTGCTCGACGTTCGCCCCGGAGGGGATTGGGTCCCCCGCTGGCCAGCACATGCAAGCCATTCGGCGTGGTTCGAACACTACAGACAACTCCGATGCGCGCAACCCGGCAGGGGCGTGGCCGCAAAAATATTTACGGGTTCCTCATGCGCCGATACGAACGGCCGGACCCGGCCCGCTGGTCCTCCTTTCTTTGGCGTGTGGCCGCCGGGAGCTGGTCCTTCGAGAGGGCGGCGCATGCCTCGTCGCACT
>JAYWEH010000058.1:0-2574 GCA_043780025.1 Deltaproteobacteria bacterium | reverse complement strand
GCGTGCGCTCGACGTACCCGTTCACCCTCCCCGACCACGTCTCGCGCTTCAGTAGTGGTCCCGTGTACGTGTAGGCGAGGCTCACCGTGTCGGGCGAGCTGACCGTGGCCACCAGGTCGGTGCCGCGAACTGCTCAGGGCAGCCTTGCAAGGCCGTGCCCTCCTGAACCGTCCGGGTAGAAGACCGCTGGGCACTTCCAGTAGATCCAGAACTGGTCGGAGTCGCCAATCGTGGTGCGGAAACTCAGTCGGCTGCCGTCCGGGCCCACAAGCTCGATCTCGTGCTCACCAAGTGGAAGTCGAATCACTGTCCCAACACTGGCTCCGCCGGCGATCGCGACGGTGTCGCCAAGGGAGTAGCAGGTCACCTCTTCATGTGGGTACAGCCTCGCCTCCGAAAACGTCGATGCAAGCAGTGTGTCGATGGCAACTCCATCGCAAATGAGAATGACGCCGCTCGACTGTATGTCACCACCCCAGATAGTGTCGCACCTCGATTTCGAGCTTGTGCAGCCACAGATCACGAGCAGCGACAGCACGGCACACCAGCACGAACTTTGCACTGACGGAACGTTGTTCATCGGTACCGCCGCGTTCTCAAGGGCCGGTCGTTGAGCAAGCTCGCTCGGATGAGTCGCGCGTCCCAGAATTCGAGCGCTCCGGACGCACCTAGCTGCGTATAGAACGTGTCGATGAATGTTTCCACCACAGACTGCCCCTCGCGCGTCGCATCCGCGGCCTCCTTGCCGACATTCAGGCATGTCGCTCCAATGATCCCGTACTTCTCGCGAGCAATTTGTCCGCCGTGCAAATGCAGTAGCGCATTCGCCTTTGAACGAGGGACGCCGAGACGGCTGTGCGAAGCGCCTGCGCGCACTTCAGCTTGGGCAGCGATCTCGTTCCCACGGCGGCCGAGCTCGCGCGCGATCTCGGCGGGGCTGACGCCCACTCCTCTCAGCCCATGCTCCGCCCGCATCTCGAGGTCCTCGCTCGAAAGCAGCCCCGCGGGATCCACCAGCCGGTGCGGCCGGTTCGCCGCGTACGCGTACACGTTTGTCCCTCCTGCCAGACCGATCGGGTCCTTGGCCGTCCACCGCCCCACGCTCGGATCGTGGTCCCTCCACTCGCGTGGGCAAATGTTCGCTGAGAAGTGCCACACCCAAACGGGGGTCAGATCAGTCGAAGGGAGCCAGAGTCGGAGGCTCACCGAAAACTCGAAGCCGACGTCCGTCGAAGCAGTCCGCGCTCATGGAATATTCGAGCCCCATGAGCCTTGTCCGTCCCACGCTGCGCCGGCCAGAGAGTCGCGACCCAAGTAGAAGAACGTGGCCACCTGTCCCGATGCCGCCCACACATCCGAATACTCAAAGCTCACGCTCAGCCTGCCCGTTGGCTCGCCATACACCGTGACCTTCATCGGCCGACCCATACGAGCCTTGACTTCAGCGACGGTCATGCCAGCTGTGAGCCTTTTCGCGCGGTCGACCATCCTTCCATAGTGGTGCACTCGTCGCCCATGATCCAAGAGAATCAGCGTGGCCAGGGCGACCAATGCCAAGCTGGCGCGCAGAAGGACTCGGTGCTTCATCGCCCGCCTCCACGTACGAAGAACTTCCTCACCGCGGCCGAGTCAGCGACTCTTGATCCATAGACACCCTCGCGCGACTTGAGCTCCCGATAGAATCGTCTGCCTAGCTCGTTGGATCGGTAGTCCTCGGGCCTGTCGGCACTTGCTGGAAAGAGCACTCGTTGACACACCTCCGCTCCATCGCCAACCAACTTCGGCAAGGGACCAAATGCCACGAAGTGACGCATGTCGACGGCAAGCCTCGTGTTGGGGTCGAACAGGTAGCGAGACGGGATGTCTTCCGTCGCCAAATCCAAGTCCGAGAGCAGTCTGCCCCCCATTCGTTTCAGGTACTCCTCAAGCGAGAGCGCATTCCCATTGCCATCACCTGGATGGAAGTCGTCCGGCGTTACTGGGGCAGCTCCCGCGGGATCCACCAGCCGGTGCGGCCGGTTCGCCGCGTACGCGTACACGTTCGTCCCTCCCGCCAGGCCGATCGGGTCCTTGGCCGTCCACCGACCCACGCTCGGATCGTGGTCCCTCGCCCCGAACCGCACCAGCCCCGTCGCGGCGTCGCTCAGGCCGCCGGCGTAGCCGAGGCTGGTCGTGACGCTGCCGGTGTCGAGCGTCGCAACGCCCCACGCCGTCCGCTCGATGTGCCGCACGACCGCACCCGTCAGGGTGTCCACCAGCATGCGCACGCTCCCCAGATGGTCGCTCACCACGCGGTGGCCCGCGCTCGGCGTCAGCATCAGGTCGGGCGAGTGGCCCCATGTGCCGTAGACATAGCGCGCCACCACCGCGTCCGTCGAGTCCAGCTCCGCCACCGGCGGGATCGCATCGCCGTACAGCCAGCGCCGCGGCGCCGTGCCGCGCTGCCGCCGCTCCACGCGGCGACCCAGCCCGTCGTGACGATAGCGCACCGTGTCGGCGCCCGGCAGCACCACCCGCACCAGGCTGCCCAGTGCGTCGTACGCGAACGCCGTCGTGCCGCTGCCGTCCACTCGC
>JAYWEH010000057.1:0-14424 GCA_043780025.1 Deltaproteobacteria bacterium | reverse complement strand
ATTGCCGTCCGAGTTTCCTGCTCTCGAACGGCTCGGCGATGGTCCGACCGATCACGAGATGACGTTGGACGAGGGTTTCGTGGATGGAGTTCTGGCCTTTACCATCAACGGCGATACGTATCCCAACGTGCCGCCGCTGATTGTGCCAGCTGGCCAGGTGCGGCGCCTGGAGGTCAGAAACACCAGCGAAATGGATCATCCGTTTCATCTCCACGGCACCTTCTTTCAAGTGCTCGACGTTGACGGGCGCCCGACCCTCTCCGAGACGCTCGCGAACAAGGACACCGTGATCGTCCCCCAACGCTCCGCGGTCCGGCTCGTCTCTCGATTTCAAGAGCCAGGTCGCTGGATGTACCACTGCCACATCTTTGAGCACGCCGAAGGCGGTATGATGGGGGAAATTGAAGTTGCCGAACAGCCGTGAACGGATCAGCCGACCCGAACGATTTATCAATCGAAGATGAGCTGCCCGAAGTGCGATCCCAGCGCGAGCGCCTCCAAACGTCGGATTTGGTGGAGCCTCGCCATCGTTACGCTGCTGGTCGCGGTGTGGCTGGAGCGCTCAGGCGTCCTCTGACCGAGCGGAACTAGAGCGCCGGCAGGCGCTGATAAGCGTCCCTCGGCGAGGTGAGCGGAACGACGCTGCTGCCGGGGGGGGCACATTGCTACGTCCCCAGAACGTGACTATGCACGCGCTTCGTGACTGGAACGGTCACACGCTCTACGCGTTCAAAGGTGATATGTCAGTGCGGTGGAATGTGAGATGACGCCAGGGTGTTTGCTATGAACCGCGGATTGGTAACGAACCACCCCGGTCGAGGGTAACGCGATGACGAGAGAGCGACTCACGAGAAGAGACGTGGTGCTGGCGAGTGCAGCGCTGAGCGGCGGAGCCGCGTTACTCGCTGCCAAGCCGGCAAGCGCAGCGCAGCGTGACGAACGGCGCAACTGGGATCGAAGCTACAGCGGCGAGTCTGCTGGTCAGAAATCCCTTCCCCCAGGCCGAGCCAACCGCGACTACATGCCAACAGTGACGCTTGGTGGCGCCACCTTGGACTGGAAAGTCGTGGACGCCGTTAAGGTGTATCACCTCGTCGCGGAGGAGGTGATGCACGAATTCGCTCCGGGACTGAAAGCGAAGTGCTGGGGATACAACGGCCGAGTGCACGGGCCCACGATCGAGGCCGTGGAGGGCGACCGAGTCCGCGTCTACGTGACGAACAAACTGCCCGCGCCGACCAGCGTGCACTGGCACGGGGTGTTCTTGCCGAGCGGAATGGACGGCGTAGGCGGACTGAGCCAGCGCGCCATCAAGCCCGGAGAAACATTCAAATACGAATGGACCTTCCGCCAGAACGGCACGCTCATGTATCACGCCCACCACGACGAAATGACTCAGATGGCGATGGGCTTGTTAGGCATGATCGTAGTCCACCCTCGAACGCCGCCTGCGGGCTACAAAGTCGATCGCGATTTTGTGGTGCTTCTCAGCGAATGGCGCATCGAGCCCGGCACCATGCGCCCCGATCCCAACGAGATGACCGATTTCAACGTCCTCACCATGAACGCGAAGGTATTCCCAGGCACTCCGCCAATGGTGTGCAAGCAGGGGGATCGCGTGCGGGTTCGGTTCGGCAACCTGAGCGCGATGGATCATCACCCGATCCACCTGCACGGCCACTACTTCAAAGTCGTCGCGACAGATGGCGGCGTGATTCCCCCTGAAGGGCAATGGCCCGAAACGACGGTCCTGGTGCCGGTTGGCAGCACGCGGGACGTGGAGTTCATCGCGGACGCGCCGGGCGACTGGGCTTTTCATTGCCACATGACCCACCACGTCATGAATCAGATGGGCCACGGCATCCCAAACATGAATGGCGTCCAATCACACGGCTTGGACCGGCGCGTTGCACGGCTATTGCCAGCTTACATGACCATGGGCCAGACCGGCATGGGGGACATGGCGGAGATGGGCATGCCAGTCCCCGAAAACAGCATCCCGATGGTCGGTGCCCGCGGGCCGTTCGACTACATCACCATGGGCGGGATGTTCACCATCCTGAAGGTGCGTGAAAAACTAGAGGGGGATGGAGACCCGGGGTGGTACGACAATCCACCGGGGACCGTGGCGGATACGGCACGGCCGGAAGATCTCGCCCGTGATGGGATTCGGGTCTGAGAAAGCAATCACTATATGCTTAGCCCACTCTCGCTGCAGCGCGATCGCGCCGTCGTTTCATTCCTTGTTGCGCTCATGATCGGGTGCGCTTCTACACAGCTGGACGTCAATCGAAACCACCCCGCGTCGCCGAAAGCCACCTCCACTCCACTGCCCCCGGTCGGGCGCGCGCTCGACGCCAACTTCGAGCCCGAGCACGGCAAAGCGGCGAAGGACCAGGCGCCTGCCAACCATTCGACCCACGGTGGGCGCTCGGGTCATCCGGGTCACCCGAGCTCGCAAGACGAGCAACCGCTGCCGGGTCGAGGGCGGGCGGAAAGCCCTGCTTCACCCTCGGGGGGCGCGCATGCGGGCCACGGCAGTGAGACGGCGCCCGCGCACGCGGACGAACAGAAAAAGATGCCGCAGGCCACTCCCGGGCAGCCCGGGCAGGGCTCCGGCTCCAAGCCGGATGCCTCACCACGAGCATGGACGTGCCCCATGCATCCTGAAGTCGTTCGTTCGGAAGCCGGCAAGTGCCCCATTTGCGGCATGACGCTCAAACCCATGGCTCCCAAGGCGCCGAAATGATCAAACTGATGATCCGGCATGGGCTTTCGCCATGCTTACCTGCATTCCTGCTGGGTTGCGTGCCTGCGGACGCCGGTTATGGCGACGTCCGCCAACTCACAGCGGCGCGCATTGAGTCCGACGTGCGCTGGTACGCTCACGATGCGGCCGAGGCGCCAAACGAGGCGACGCGAAAAATCATCGCACGGCCGCTCGACGCCCATGCCGCGGCGCGCCTCGCATTGCTCAACAATCAGACCGTTCAAGCTGCATTCGAGGACCTGGAGGTGGCGCGCGGGCGGCTGGTCCAGGCACTGCGGATTTCCAATCCGACCGCGGATGCCGCGCTGCGCTTCCAACCCGGCGAAGGAGCAACTCCGGATATCGAGGTCAGCGGAATGCTGGACATTTCGGATCTCTGGTTCATGCCGCTGCGAGCCGGCGCCGCCGAGTCGCAGCTCGACGCTACCAAACTGAGTGTGGCCGGCCGCGTTCTCGACATCGCCTTCGAGGCGCGTAGGGCGTTCTACGACTATCAGGCCGCGGCGCAAACGCTGGAGCTCAGGCAAAGCATCCTCGTGGCCCTGCAAGCCTCCTTCGAAGCCGCTCAGCGCCTGTTCGAGGCGGGCAACATCACGGAGCTGAGCTTCGCCAACGAACGCGCCTTGTACGAGGAGGCTCGTGTGGCGTTCACGCGGGCCGAAGCCACCCTCCTGGCACGGCGGGAAGCACTCAACGCAATCCTAGGCTTGTGGGGGCGCGACGTTCAGTGGACCGCCAAGGAGCGGCTCGAAGATCCTACAGAAGCGCCCAAACTCGATGCCCTGGAGGCGCGAGCCATCGAACGCAGCCTGGACCTCGAGCTCATTCGCCGTCGTTTCGAAGCCGCTGGCAAGGGTGCCAATGTTGCGCGCGCACGAGGCTGGATCCCGGAGCTGCGCGCCGGAGTCGCGGCCGAGCGCGAGGCTGGCGACGAGTCACGCTGGTCGATCGGGCCTGCTGTCGACCTCGAGCTGCCGCTGTTCTATCAGGGACAGGGAGAGGTCGCGATCGCCCTAGCTGACCAGCGTCGAGAGCAGAGGCTGTTTGCCGACACCGCGGTTCGAATTCGGGCCGCCGCTCGCGCCGCGGCTTCGCAGCTCGCGGCCACGGCGAAGAGCGTCGAATACTACAAGAATGTATTCCTGCCACTCCGCCAGCAGATCCTGGACGCCACTCAACTGCAGTACAACGCCATGAACGCCGGAGTCTTTCAGCTCCTGCAGGCTAAGCGTGACCAAATCGACGCCGCGCGCGTCTACGTCGAGTTGCTGCGAGAGTACTGGACGCTGCGAACCGACGTCGATCAGTTGATCGCGGGGCGACTACCAGCGCGGAGCACCGCCCCAGAGACGGGCAATGATATGGGCTCCCAAGGTTCGGGACGTGCGGAAGCGCATTGACGATGCTGGCTCACCAGCATCGCATGTGCTCATGTGCTATCACCTAGCATTCAATGAGCGCCGTGCGCGCGGTCTTTGGGAGCTGATCCGCCGTGAGCCTCGTTAACTCCCTCCACGTACAGAAACAGCTGCAGCGCCACTGCGAGCAATAGCAGGAGCCAACCCACCGCCGCCCAGTTGCCCTTCGCACTCCCCAAACCGTCCAATCCCTTAACCACCCCAGTAAGGATTAGCGTAGTTCCAAGAATCCGATGCTGGACCATTTGCAGTGCCATGTCGCCTCCCCCGTGTTGCGTGTGCACGATGAACAACATTCCGACGACCACGATGGCGAGCGGTAGCACCGCGCCAAAGGCGCGGCGCTTCAGCTTGCCTCGACAACGCGCCAACTCGATCGCCCCGACCGCGAGAAACAGACCGCCTTGAAGCTGGTGCTGGCGGCCCTCGGCACCAAAATCCCCGCCGTGAAATACGATTGGATCGAGTACCAGAAAAAGACCGACGCTCATGGCGCCCACCGGCAGGATGTACTGCTGCCAAGCACCGCGCCACCGACCCATTTCCTTCGACAATGCCACGGCAACGAAGATGACGATCAGCGCGCCGGCTAACTTGTGAACGGTTTCAGGATTCATTGCGGCTCCTCGAGTGGCAGACTACAGGTCAGTGTGCGTGATCGCGACCATCCGTGGTCGTGACATGATGTTCGTGGCCACCCGCAGCGTGCGACCTATCGAAGGCATCAGCCCATTCCAGGACCAGTTCCAACTCCTGTTCCTTGACGGCCCCAGGCTGGTCGCGCGGCATGGTCGGCCGCTTGCCCGTCGCCCCCAGCACTTCGCGAATGGCGCTGGCAATCTCATGAGCGTGGTGCCCGCCCAGCGGGTAGCCGTCCATGTTGAAGTGCGACAGCGAGGATGTCTTGGCGCCGCGACCCGAGCTCGCGTGGCAACTGGCGCAATGACGTTCGAAGACCGGTCTTGCGCGGTCGAAGGCAGCTCGTTCGGCCGCCGCCAGATCAGGTTCACCTTCTGCGCTGGGCGGCGAACCCTCATTCGCAGCTGAGGGCTCGCTCACTGGTCCGAGTTCGCGTCCCTCACGTGACGTAGCCGTTGCGTCATGGTGGTCGCCCTTCGTCTCTGCATGTTGTGCGCCAGGTGCGCCTGCGGAACCCGAAGTGCATGCAACCATGAAGAGCATGCTGACACCTGTTCTGCAGCGCTCAGCGTTCTTCTTGCTCCAATTACTTTTCATTGCCTGGATCTCCTGCACTGACCGTGCCCGAGCGGGGCGACCTCACACGGATCGGGCTGCGAGCGCCCGCTCCAGAACCGTCGGAACGACTCCCGTCACAAACCCGAAAGCTAGACCAACGATGCCCGAGTGCCCGACACACGCGCAACCCATGGCGCCCGTGAGTAACGTCAGAGCCGATGCCGACACCCAAAACCCAATGCCCGCATTCCTCTGGCTGCCCGCACGGCCGATGCCGCCACCTGCCACCAGTCCACCGAGCGCGCACGCCGGTACGCACCATGAGCTGCAGCCATCGGGACTGCACACGTGAACGTGATTGGCGCACAGCGCCAAAACGGCCGGTACCAGCCCGGCAGCAAGTCCTGGCAGAAATGCTGTTTGAGGCTCGCGCCCGTACCACAACATCAGCACCGCCAGAGTCAGGGCTGCCGATCCAAACCACAGGCTAGACGTGGAGCGACCAAGATGGCTGGCCGCGAGCATGAGCGGCACGATCGGAACAGCGCCGAGCAGGCTATCACGCAGCCGCCCGAGCTCGTAGGCCAAGCGAACACGCCGCCGCAGGTGCACCAGATCAATCGAGTCCATATAGCCTCCTGAACGCCTTGCGCAGTCGCGGCAACGCCCGCTCGCGGCGTTTGCGGAGCGTGGCGCCGGACACCGAAGCAGCCTCCTCTCCGAAGCCCGCCATCAATGCGTCGCGGTCGGCCTCCGTAAGCTCCCCGAGGGCGGCCATGGCAACCTGAACGAGATTGCGCCGAATGAATTCCTCCTCGGCGTCCCCCCCGACGCAGGCCTGCGCTGCTTCTTCAGCCACCTCTCGGCGCCGGGTCCGCCGGCGAGAAAGCGTTCGGCATTCCCAGGCGGCGATGGCAAACGCCCAAGTCAGGGCAGGCCGCCTTTGATCGTAGTGCGACGCACGCTCGAGAATTTTCTGTAGTGCCTCTTGCGCAGCGTCGGAGGCATCGGCCTCGTTGCGCAACAGCGACCTACAGAATTCGAAGACGGGCCCCCAGAGCCGCTCGAATACATCGGCAAACACAGCCCGTTCCCCATGCGCAAGACGTGCGAGCAGGGCGTCCAGAGCGAGCGGCGCCGCCTCCAGTGTCGAAATCGCCGCGGTCGGTGGCTGAGTCAACGCGACGTCGGGACAGCTCACGTGTTTCGTTGTTTCGCCTGTCGAGCTACCCGGCCAGTCAGAAAGTCCTGGCAACCGTTCTCGCTGCGCCATTGCCTGAGCATACATCGGGATGACGAAACTTCCGGGGGTTCCTCGAGCGCGAGGCAATCGCCTGAATATCGCAACTCGCAGTGCATAGGCGCCGGACTCGTGAGACGTGACACCTTTCTGTTTCGCGCACGTACTGTTGTGTCCGATCCGGTCACGTGTATCCGCAGCAGTCACACGCAGCAGGGGTGTGCAACACCAGCCGCACGCTTGGCCACGCTCCTCCACACGCATTCCGTTTGACCGCGGCTCTCGTGACCGCTTCGGTCACGAGCATCGACTCCGTACTGATGACCCTTTCCACTTGCTCTGGCCTGCCGAAACAGGTCACATCCGATCGCCTCGGCTCCCACTGCCCGCGTTGCAGTGGGCCCGAGGCAATTCGTGCCACGCCAGCGCGAACCCTGATGACCGTGAAAGTAACTGTCACGCTCTGTCCCGCACCTGCCTACTCGTCCGATGAGCTTTCGAGGAGACCGTTTGACGGCCCATCCCCACCTCCGCTGCAAGGTCGAGCGAGGCGGTCGACTCGCCGATACACGTTTGCAGCCTGCCTGCTACTCCCTCGCTGTGTCACGTCCATCGTCCCACTCCCACCGCGTGAGTGCCTTCGAGCAGTCGCTCCCGCAACAGGACGCGGCGGATCTTCCACGTGAACGTCCTCGGAAACTCGTCCCAACGAATTTGGATAGGCTCGGCCATGTTTGGCAGGTCGCTCGTGCCGTCCCGCCAAGCATCTCGTGCGATCGGCTCGTTATCGATGGTGCTCAATACGGGTACTGGTTCTCCACCCGCGACGGCCAGAACCACGACCTCGGTGGTCGTCGGAAATCGGTCGAGAAGAACATCCTCGAGCGCGATGCCGCTCGCACCGGGAATGCGATCGATCTCGCGATCCAGCAGGCGCACGGCCCCGAGTTTGCTGATGACACCAATATCACCGGTATGCCACCAGTCGCCTTCGCACTTCGCGTCATGCCGATCTTGCTCGCCGACGTATGCCAAGCAACGACCGGGCTGGGAGACCTGAATGAGGCCGGGCTTTCCGGCAGGCAGCGTCTTGCCGGTCTCTGCATCCACGGCACGCAGTCGGCACAACGTCGGCAACGGCCAACCCAGAGTCTGTGTGGGAGGCGGATAGACCCCAACTGCGCGAACCAGAGTCCGGGTATAGGGTCTGAGAACAATCGGCCCAGCCTCGCTTTGGCTCCACGATTGCACCCAGACCGGCGCTCGCTCGCTGCTCGCTTCGAGAAACGTACGAATCGTGCGAGTGTGAATGGCGTCGAACGAATTGATGTAGAGGCGCGCCTTGCGGAACAGTTGCCGAGGGTCCTTCGCCAAGGCTTCCCAATACAGATAAATGTTCGGCAGCGCCTCCACGACGGTAGGAGGATGGGCCTCGAGCAAGTTCCCAATGTCGGGCCCTTGTGGATCGGAGATGATGATCATCGTAGGCGTCACCGTTCCGATCGCCAGACTCCCCGTCGTCATGCGCTGATGGTAGTACGGATCGCACATGGCCCACGTGTCAGTGGGCCGAAAGCCAATGCCCGGCCAGCGCTCGGCTTCGACGAGAGCCAAGGAATATGCGGATCCCGCGGAGTGCAGGACCAGCTTTGGTATGCCAGTCGTCCCCGACGTGTGTGTGATGACCATGGGTTCGTCACGATGGCGCATGGCGGTGGGCGGCGCCGGCAGTCCCGACAGATCCAGTTCAGCGGCGTTCAAGATGTCCGGTCTTCCCTCCACCTCATCGAGCGAAAGCGTGCGCGTCGTGAGCCGGTCGACTACCGCTCGATCAATTTCGCAACTTCTTACGTGCTCCGCGTCAGTGATGAGCCAAGGCTGATCGAGCCGCTCGAGCAACTTCGGCGCCACGCCACTGTCGTATTGCCCGGCGAGTTGCGCCGGAACCGCACCGATACGCGCAGCCGCGCAACCCAACAGAATGATGTCAAAGTGGTTCCTTTTGATGATGGCCACGCGATCCCACGGCCGCACACCGAGCGCATACAACGCCGCGGCCGCTCGATTCACGAGTTCCGCCCACTGCCCATAGGAGTAAATGCGAGGCCCTTCGGGAAGAATGTCGAGCGGCCTGTCAAACACCAGCTTCTGACCATTCGCGCGCTCGGCCGCAAGCTGCCAGATTTCGCCGATCTTGCCCGTCAACGGCAGGCGCGAAAACGGCGTCAGGCGCTCTCGATACCTCGAGGGCGTAAGCCGCTCCAGGCAATCGCTCGGAGGACAGGTGCGCCGCGGGCGCACCGATGGAAACTCCGACGGTGTCGGGATGCTTTCTTTCATCGTCATACTCATACCTCGTTCAATTTTGGCGCGGCTACTCGCCGCAAACATGACGGCGACACTAGCGTGCCGTCGCGCACTTTCTCGCGTGGCAGTTGGACGCAGCCCGCGCCAAGACTCTTGCACAAACTCGATGACTGTTCCACGCAAACTCCGCACTGGCCCTCCAACAGATGTTGAGACCCTTCACGCTTGAATCAGGAAGGACGGCTCACGCACCCACGTACATTCAAGATGAAAGAAAGCGCGCGTGGGGCCGGGTCTTGCTGAGATCGCTCGCACCCGCTACGTTCCAACTCGCACCAGGTGAGGTGATGAGCGAGCACGCACGCGCCAGCCTGTCGGGACGACATGATCACGCGACGACGACCAAGGGGATCTAATGTTCAACTCAAAAAGGGGCGACCAGGAGCAATCATGCAAAAAAGTACGGTAAGAAACCCGAGTCGCACCATCGAAGTGCAGAACGTGAGCAAGGAGTATCAAAATGGCGATCAGATGATCGCCATCCTGAATGACGTGAGCTTTTCGGTGAACGACGGGGACTTCTTTGCAATCCTGGGCGTTTCTGGAAGCGGCAAGACAACGTTGCTGAATATCATCGGAGGCCTCGATCGGCCTTCGTCGGGAGAGGTGCTGATTTCCGGCAAGAGCATCACTTCCATGACGGAGGAGGAGCGGCTGCGCTTTCGCAGAGACTATCTCGGCTTCGTGTTCCAGTTTTACAACTTGCTACCCATGCTCACCGCACGCGAGAATGTACAGCTCGGTCTGGAACTGATGTCCCTTCCGAAGAGCGAAATTGACGAGCGAAGTGCCTACTACTTGAAGGCAGTCGGGCTCGAGCAGAAGGCTGAACGCTTTCCTTCTCAGCTATCGGGTGGCGAACAGCAACGCGTGGCGATCGCTCGCGCGCTCGCCAAGAAGCCCCTCCTCGTCCTCGCAGACGAGCCCACTGGAAATCTCGACGTCGCGACCGGGCGTTCCATCATGAATCTGATGTGCGAGCTCAACTCGACGTTGGGCACGACGTTCGTCGTCGTGACGCACGATTCAGAGCTCAGTGCCTTGGCCGATGACACCTATCGCGTGGAGGCCGCTGTCCCTGCCGTTGCCGCGCCACTCCTAAAGGCACTATGAATTCGCGAGCAACCCTGACACGGCGGGCGGTACTCGCGCTGACCGCTGGCGCATTCTTCACCTCATCGGCGCGCGCTGAAACAGCACCGGATGTACCGGGTGGCCGTGCTCTCGTGCTGGCCGCGTACGATCAGGCCCGCGTGCCTTTGATGAACGTGAGACTCGAGATCACGATTCAAGACGGGAAACGCAGCTGGGTGCGGACGGCGACGCGCGCCTCGAAGCAAGGAGCATGGGGCGACCAGAAGCAGGTATTTACCTTTCGCTCGCCTGCCGAATTGGATGGCAGCGCCGTGTTGACGCGGGAAACCGGAGGCGACGCTGCTCAGTGGGTATATATCCCGGCCTATCACGCCTCCCGGCGGATCCCGCCTGCCAACAGCGGCGAAGCGTACCTCGGGACAGACTACTATTATGAGGATGTACTCGACCGGCGCTGGGGCGAATATCAGTTCCGCGATCTCGGCGTGGAGGCTTTGGGCCAAGCACGGCTCACCCTCGTAGAGGCGGTACCCAATTCCGAATTGCTGAAGGCCCACTCCGCCTACTCGCGCACGGTCTTTTGGATCGAGCCAGTGCGCCGAGTCGTCGTTCGAGAGGAGTATTTTGGTCGCGACGGTGCTCTGCTCAAGCGTTTGAGCAATAACAATCTCAAGCCGTACGGCAACCGGCTATTGTGGGACGGCGCGGTGATGGAAAACGTTCGGACTGGGCACAAGACGGTGAGCGTCGTTTTGAAGAGAGAGCTCGATGTGGAGTTGCCGGACAAACTCTTCACCGAAAGAGCTCTCAAGGAAGCGCGGTGAGCCGAGAGTGGTCCCTGTGCGCGCTCTCGGTCTCGCCGGTGCTCTCTTGCTTTCCCTACATGAACGTCCAGCCGCAGCCGCTGAGACGGCCCGTGAATCACCGTCAGGACTTCCACCGTTGCCGGAGGACTCGCTCGCTCCAGGCGCAGCGGGACCAGACCCGCTTCCTCCGCTGCCGGATGACGGATCCATCGCAACGCCACAGTCGCGGGCGCCCGATCGCGAGTCCTTGGCGAGCGCCATACGACATCGCTTGAACTTCAGAGCCATTGACTACCCCGGGGGGCTCGACGCCGGCATCGCGCCATTGTGGGTAGAACTGCAATACGAGCCGCGCCTCGTTGGCCAGGTCAGCGCTGAGGTGACTGGTGTCGCTGAGCTCCTCCTCCGAGGTAGTTATAGCAAGCGCTACTTCATCAGGCCTGGCCGTGATCGGCAGGACTGGAGATGGAGCGCCAACTCGGACAGGCAGCGACTAGTACCCAAGGAGCTTTATCTGAAATTTGACGAGGCGATCCAACTTTCCTTGGGGTGGCAGCTCTCGACCTGGTCGCGGTCCGACGGCATCCGCCCGCTGGATGTATTCGTTCGTCAGGATCAAACGGATCGGTTGCGGCCAGTAACTTTGGGCGTGCCGGCGGCCGTGCTGGCCTACGCTGTGGGTGACCTAGGTCTGGAACTGGTCTGGAGTCCGGCCTACTCCGTGGACCTGCTCCCGAGCGACGACGCCAACATATGGACGACACCTCGCGTGGGAGCGACACGCCTCGACTCCGCGCGCCCGGAAAATGGGTCCATCGATCCCGCGCACGGCGAGCTCGGTGTCCGGCTCACTTGGAGCACCGAAATCTGGGATCTAGCTGTCGTCGCTGCCACCGCGCGCGATCGTTCGCCATCCTTTCTAATGGTCTCGCAGTCCGATGACGGCATCGCTGTGACCCCCCAATATCGGGAGTACGGTATGGTCGGCGCGTCCATCGTACGACCGCTTGGCGGTTTCTTGCTCCGACTCGAGGGGCTATACGCCAAGTACGCTGACGACCTGGAACCCTTCCTGCAAAGCGGATGGCGCGGGGTAGCCGGCATCGAGACGCGCGGGCAACTCGGACCACAGGGGTCGTACGCGTTGATCCTCCAATATGCCGCCGACTCGACCGCACCCGACGGAGTGATCGTGAGCGAGGATCGGATCTCGTCGCCGTTCCGGATATTCCGGCACGCGGCAACCGCCAGCCTGCTCGCTTCGTGGGCCCAGGATTTTTCCGCTGATCTTCGGCTGTTCGGCGAAATCGAGCATCGCGGCGCGCTAGGCAGCCTCGAGCTCCGATACCGCGTCCAAGATGGTTTGTCGTTGTGGCTCGCCGGTCACGTGCTCGCCGGCAGCAAACAGTCGGCTGTCGCCGTGTTGAACACGGCCGATAGTCTTTCAATTGGGGCGGAAGTTCTCTCGAACTGAAGCAGATGAATCACATGAACATAGACAAGGTCGTTCTGCGGAGCCTGAGTCAGGCTAAGGGCCGCTCGGCAATCCTGATCGTGGCATTGGCTGTCGCCTTCCTCATGCCGGCGGGGCTCGAGATGGCGCTGCGCAGTCTAGCCGCGACGCGCGAGGAGTTCACATCGCGCCTACAACTTGCCGATCTCGAGGTCCGCATGTTGCCCGAAGACGTGTCGAACTTGCCGGCGCTCCACGCCGTGCCGGGCGTCCAGGCGGTCGAGGCCCGGTTGATGATGCCGGGCACAATCATCCGCGGTGACGGGCAAATCTCCAATGCTCTCTTGATCCTGCTCGCGGCCGGCGAGCCCCAACTCGATCGCCTTCAACTGACGACCGGTCGCATGCCGGAAGGGAGCGCTGAGGAGGTCGTGATCGAGCGATCCGTGCAGAGCTATCAGGGTTACTCGGTAGGCGACACCATCCGGTTGCGCGTCGGTAAGCGCGAGTATCAGCACCAGGTCGTGGGGGTAGGAGTCAGCCCCGAGTTCTTCATTGTGGCCGCCAATCCGGAGTACTTCCTGCCCGAAAAGGGCTCTTTGAGCGTCGTCTATGGCCGGCTCGAGCTACTCAGCGACAGCCTGGGCTTCACGATGGTCAACGACTTGCTATTTCGTTTCTCGCCGGGCGCCGATCCCGTGGCGACTCGCGATGCCGTCCTGAAAGCCCTGGGCCAGCGCAGCATTGAGCGGGTGATTCCAAAAGAGGAGCATCTGTCGTGGAAGCACGTGACCATCGATATCGATGTCTTCACGCTGTTTGAGCCCGCCATCGGATTGGTGCTTTCGTTGCTGGCTGCATCGCTGGTGGTCATCACGTTCGGGCGCATGGTCAAGCGCCAGCACAAGGAACTTGGCGCACTGAAGGCCCTGGGTTACTCGGGGTGGCAATTGACGCGTTCCTACATGCTCGCGGCACTCTTGCTGGCGGCCCTCGGCTCCTTGCTTGGTATTGCAGGAGCACTCGGATTTCGCTCCGCGTTTCTCGCCATCTACGAAGACGCGCACGGCCTGCCCTATCTCGCCCATGAGACACATGCCGATCTTCTGTTCCGCTCCAGCTTGATCACGGTTGCCATCGCCCTCGCGAGCGCTTGGCTCTCCACTCGGTCCATTCGTCGGCTGGATGCCCAAGCGTTGATGCGCCCCGCTTTACAGAACGCCGCCGGTTCGACCAACGCCGAGAGCAGACGTTGGCTCGAGCGCCTGCCCCTGCCCGTCCGCCTCGGCTTCAAGAACCTAGTCCGCTCCCCGCGTCTGACGGCCGCCACCATCCTTGGAGTCGCGCTCAGCATTTCAGTTGGAGCGGCCTATCTAATCTGCCTCGACTCGATGGAGCACGCGATGAAGGAGAGCTTTCAAGCCCAGCGCTGGACCCGCGCCGTCAGCTTCTTGTATCCCGTGCTGGAGGACGACTACCGCCAACTCGTGAGCGACGTGCCCGGGGCCGAAATTGAAGAGTACGTGCGAACCCAGGCGGTGCTCGCCCGCGCCGATCGATCCTTTGATGTCAGTGTGCTCGGTTTGCGCGCGAATTCCTCTCTGCGCGGACTTCGTCTCGTCGCCGGTACCCTGCCGACAGCCCCGGACGAGGTCGTCTTGGGTACCGACCTGGCAAGAAAGCTGCCAGCCTCTGTTGGCACGCAAGTCGACCTGCTGATTCGAAATCAATCTCACCGCGTTCGTGTGGTGGGTATCAAGCGTGACGTGTTGCTTTCAGAGATCGTCATGCCTTTATCGGCAGTCCGCAAACTCACCGAGCTCGAAGACCAGGCGACGGGCGCCTTCGTATCGGCACCGACACAGGAAGACAATGCCAAGCTCGACGTAGTCCTACGCAGCAACGAGTTCGTGGCGCGCGTTACGCGCCGCGACACTCTGCTCAACGAATTCATGGATATTCTTCAAGACATCCGGAAACTGGTGTTGCTGGTCGCAATCGTCGCGCTGGCCGTTGGCGTGATTTTCGTGACGGCGAACGCCAGCATGGTATTGCGCGAACGGGCATCCGAATCTTCG
>JAYWEH010000056.1:0-2577 GCA_043780025.1 Deltaproteobacteria bacterium | reverse complement strand
GCGAATCTCTTGCTGAAGAGCTTCGGCGGCCCGGCCGCCCTCACGCGCTACGCAAGGACGCTCGGCGATGGCATGACCCGGCTCGATCGCGACGAGCCAATGCTGAACATGGCGACCGCAGGTGACCCCCGCGACACCACCACGCCGAACGCCATGCTCGGCAATTTGAAGGTATTGCTCACCGGTGACGCCCTGTCGAAAGCGTCGTGTGAGCAGCTATGTGCGTGGCTCGTCGCGAGCAAGACAGGCCTCGAACGCTTGCGTGCGGGCCTGCCCGCAGCCTGGCGCGCAGGCGACAAGACCGGCTCGGGCAATAACGGCACGACCAACGACGTCGCCATCGTGTGGCCGCCCGAACGCCCGCCGATATTGATCGCCGCCTACTTGACCGAGACTCGAGCAACACCTGCCGAGAAAAATGGCGTGTTCGCCGATCTGGCCCGGCTCGTCGTGGCCGCCTCTGAACCAAAGCCCCGCCGCTGAAGAGCGGCGGCCAGGCCTCAATACACGTCGCGGTTCGTCTTCGAGCCGAAGATGGTGAGCCAGATGATGCGGATGTCGAGGAACACGTTCCAGTTTCGGATGTAGTCGAGGTCGTGGTCGACGCGCTTCTGCATCTTCTCGTAGGTGTCGGTCTCCCCGCGCCAGCCGTTCACCTGGGCCCAGCCGGTGATACCGGGCTTGACCTTGTGCCGCAACATGTAGCCCTGGATCTTGGAGCGATAGAGTTCGTTGTGCGCCACCGCGTGCGGGCGCGGGCCGACAATCGACATCTCGCCGGTCAGCACCTGTAGAAATTGCGGCAGCTCGTCGACGGAAGTGCGGCGCAGCAGCTTGCCGAGCGGCGTGACGCGCGGGTCATCCTTGGTGGCCTGTTTGACCTCGGGCCCGTCTTCCATGACCTTCATGGTGCGGAACTTGAGCACCCGGATCTCCTTACCGTTCAGCCCGTAGCGCTTCTGCTTGAAAAAGACCGGGCCGGTCGAGGTCAACTTCACGCCGACGGCCACGACCAGCATGGGGATCGCGATGAGCGCCAGGATCATCGAGCCCACGATCACGTCCTCCACCCGTTTCACCCAGCCGCCGAGCCCGTGGAACGGCGTGTCGAGGATGCTCACCGCAGGGATGTCGCCCACGTTCGTCCATTGCGCGTGCAACAGATCGAACACGAAGAAATCCGCGATCACGTAGGCCGTCACCGTCGTATCGCCGAGCTTGCGCACCAGGCTGTTGATGCGCGATTCCGCGCGCAGCGGCAGGCTGATGTAGACGATGTCGATCTTGCCTTCGCGCGCATCGGTCACGAGCTGGTTGAGGTCGCCGAGAACGCCGCCGTATTGCTCGGGCACCGGCATGCGACGATCCGAGTTGCGGTCATCGTAGAAGCCCACGATGCGCATGCCCGAGTAGGGGTCTTCAGTGATGGTTTTGGCCAGATTCAGCGCGATTTCGGTGGCCCCCGCGATGGCGACGGCGCGCGTGTTGCCGCCGCGCTTACGCACCTCGTAGAGCAGCGTGCGCATCGCCAGCCGCCAGACGGTCAGCGTGGCTGCGGCGCCGAAGAACCAGACCAGGGAGATGGAGCGGGAATAGACCTCCGACGTCTTGGTGATGAAGGCCATGAACAGGAGCACCGGGATCGACAATCCCCAGGACCCGAGTGTGGCCACCACCTCGCGCCGCGCGGGGATGCCTTGCCAGGAGCGGTACAGGGCATTGGCCTCGGCGATGACCTGAAACGCCACAATCGCAGTGACGGAGGCCAAGGTGTCGTGCGAGGTCCAGTCCTGCTGGACATAGGTCGATTGTGTGGTGACGCCGACAGCGGCGAGCACCCGCGAGATCGAGGGGTAGAGCAGGTGCGAGACGTAGTGCGCGAAGAAGATCAGGAACGCGTCGACCACGCGCTGCACGCCAGCGTTGCCCCCGGACTCGGAACGCAGAGGGGCTCGCGAAGGGTGCGGCGTCATCGCGGCGTGCCCTCCCGCCGGGGGTGAAAACTGCCGCTAAGGTTGAGTGGCGATCCGGGCATCGGCGACATCGCAGGAAAACTCTATGTTAACACGGAGCTCTGCGCTTCCGCTTTAGTGCCGCGGCGGGTATAGCGAAATCAGGCGGCGGCGGCTGTGCGAGACGTCAGGATTTCGAAAAGGGAGCGCGAGCCCGGAGGCGGCTCCCGGCGGCGCTTTCTCGCCGGGACGGCGGCGCTGATCGGCGCTGCCGGTTATGCATGTGCCGGGATGGCCTGGGCGAAAAAACCGGCGCCCAACACGCCTCTGCCCACCACGGCCGCAACAGGGGCCACCCCCTTCAAGATCTCGCTGGCTCAATCGTCCTTGCATAAGGAGTTCTCCGCCTCTCGTCTGGATCCGCTCGATTTTGCGCGTGCGGCGGCGGGCCTACACATCGACGCCGTGGAGTATGCGGCGCGCTTCTATCCGGGCAAGGCCTCCGATCGCGCTTACCTCGCCGAGTTGAAACGCCGCGCCGTGGGCGAGGGGGTCGCCAGTTTGCTCATCCGTGTGGACGACGAAGGGCCGCTCGGAGCGCCATTGCCGACTGCGCGCCACCGTG
>JAYWEH010000055.1:0-2579 GCA_043780025.1 Deltaproteobacteria bacterium | reverse complement strand
CGATGCGCGAGTTCGATCCGAACGTCGGCCTCATCGACGCACGTCGCGCCACCACGCGCCTCATTCCGAGAATCGATCCGGCTCTGCTGCAGCCGCCGCTCGAGCGCGTCGAACCGGCCGCACCCAAGAGCCAATGGCTCACTGAAGCGTTTCAGTCGGGCAACGTGCGGCGCAAGGTCGCCTGGGTGCTCGACAATGTGCTCCCGCCCCTGAGCCTCGTGTTGTTCGGGAGCGGCATCGGCGCGGGTATCATGTTGCTCCAGCCGGACCGCCCCGCGGACCCCGCCGGCGAAGTGCAACAGCGCGCCCAGGCGCTCCAGGAAGCCGCCCCGGTCGCGACCAAGCGCCCCAGCACCTGGCTCGAAAGCGCCGAAGCCGGTGACGCCAACGCGCTGGCCAAGATCGACAAACTGCCCGCGCGCGAACGCACCGCGGAGATGACGCTGGCGTTCGAAACGGGCCAGCGTGCGCGCCGCCTGAACGAGTTCAGGTCGCTGGTCGCGACGTTGGAGAATCCAGGGGGCACCCCCCCCGCCGATCTGGCCAGCCGGGTCATCGACTACGCAACGGCCCCAGAAACGCTGGTCCCTGCCTTCCAGACCCTGGCTCGTTGGGAAGGTTCACAAGGGCCCGACCTGCTGTACGCCGTGTGGGAGCGCGCGCCCGGCGGCAGCCGTGCCGCCAGCCTGGCCCAGCAATTACTCCAGGGGGCTGACCAACGCTCGAAGGCCTCGGCGGCCCTGCTCGTTGCGCTCGATCTGCGCAACTCGGCGACGTGCGAAGACTACGCCAAGCTCTTGCCCTCCGTCCAACGCGACGGTGATCAACGCTCGAGCGCGACGCTGCGTGCCCTCGAGCACAAGGACGGTTGCGGCGACGACGGGCGCGACGACTGCTTCCGCTGTTTGCGCCGCGGTACTCAGATCGCCTCCGCCCTGCGCGCCACCGAAAGCCGCCCCGGCCCGCAGCTCTGAGCGAGCCGGAGACGGCGCCCAGGGGTCCCGTAGGCCCGAGCAAAAATTGTACACGTTCTGCTTCATGGTGGCGCGATCGGCGGCCGATGCGCTGAGCGATTGTACCCGGGCCATATCTCGCGTGGGTGCTTGCCTACCGCAGCTCGGTTCAGCTGCAGAGGTGGAGTCGGTCGTGCTCCCGGAAATGCGGGCTGCATTTGTAACGCTGAAGCCTGCGCTGGATTTGTCGCCGTCACTCATTCAGTACGTGTCAGCGCCTAGCGCGGCAGTATTGGTGTTTGGGTCGCAGGCGGGGGCAACCGATCTCGCGGACGCCGTCCTGCGAGAGTTCGTTGCCGGCGGCGTCGCCCAGGTCGCGCAGATGACGGGCAGCCTCTCCGCGGTGGTCATCGATCGCGTGCAGCGGCGAGCGTGGGTGACCGGGACGTTGCTGGGTCACCGTTCCCTTTTCTACTACGCGCGCGATGGCCGATTCATGGTCAGTCCACATGACCTGACCTTGCTCGCAACCGGGCGTGTTCCCCTGATGGTCGACTACGCCAGCCTTTCGAGCATGGTTGCGTGCGATTGGTCACTCGAGGGTCGTTCGCTGCTCGCTTCTGTGGCGCGCTGTCATCCGCTCGAGGCGTTGTGCTGGGACAATGATGCTTTGACGACTCAGGGCGTCAACTCTCTCAATCTCAACGAACGTCTGGATGTGCGGGATCGCACGGCCATCAACCGGCAGCTGGACTGCGTCGTCGAGGAGGTCTTGGCCTCGGTCCGAAGCCACGTCCAGGGCGCGTCCCGCGTCCGTTGTTCCCTTACGGCTGGGATGGACAGTCGAGCGGTCCTGGCCGCCATCACTGGGGCGGCCCACAACCTCCCGATACACACCTCAACATCGGGGGGAAGTAGCAGCGAGGACGTTGTCGTTGCGAAGCGTCTGGCGGCGCTCGTGGGGGCCCACCACGAACGTCAAGAGCCAACGCCTCCGGCGCTGGAGGACTTCGGGGGAGTGCTCAGACTAAAGGCATTCTTCTGCAGTGGAGATACGAGCGCAAAGCGGGCCATGACACGCTTGCCCGGCATCGATCCATCGGCAGAGCTTCTGGCAGGTGGAAACGGTGGTGAAATCTACCGTGGCTTTTTCTATCAGTACTTTGGCGCGACGGGGACCGTGCCGCGCGATCTCGAGCCAATCGCAGCGCGCTTGCTCTCGTGGCGCTTTCGCCGATTGGCGCAGCTTCCATTTGCGGATCCCGCATTCAATGCCGAAGTGAACCAGCGCCTGCTGCTGGCTCTGGGCCGGGCCGGGCGCTGCTCGGCGGATCCCTATGACATCCTGGATCTGCTTTACTTGTTTGAAAGGTACGGCCGCTGGGGTGCTTCCCAGGCCAGCCAGCCCTGGTCACGCACGTGGACACCCTTTGAAAGCGCGGCGGCCATCCGGGCGGCGTTCCGCTTGCCAGCACCGATGGGCAGGCATTGCAGCGTGCATGCCCTCCTGATTCAGCGATTCTTGCCGAGGCGCGCCTACTGGATCCCCATCAATGGTGGGCAGCTCTTGGCGCTCGACGGCCGCGGTGGAATTCATTACGCGCTCCGACAGGCGCTGACCGTTGG
>JAYWEH010000054.1:0-2579 GCA_043780025.1 Deltaproteobacteria bacterium | reverse complement strand
CCGGCGGGCGCGGCAAGGGCGGCGGTGTCCTTGTGGTCAAAGGGGGGCCTGCCGCGGCCCTGACCGCTGCCGAGAAGATGTTCGGCAAGCCGCTCGTGACCAAGCAGACCGGGCCGGAGGGGCAGCTGGTGCGCCGTTTGTACGTCGAGCAAGGCCTCGACATCAAACGTGAGCTGTATCTGGCGCTAGTCGTCGATCGCGACTCGCGCCGGATCGCTGTCATGGCGTCGACCGAAGGCGGCATGGACATCGAGGAAGTCGCCCATGCGACTCCCGAAAAGATCCTGACCGAATACGTCGATCCGTTGCACGGCCTGACCGCGTTTCAGGCGCGCAAGCTCGCCTTCGCGTTGCGAATCGGTGAGGGTACCCCCGATCCCAAAGCGACCACGAGTCAGTTCATCACGATCCTATCCACCCTGGCTCGGTTGTTCGAGAAGGAAGATTGCTCGTTACTCGAGATCAATCCCTTGATCGTGACGGGCAAGGGCGAGCTGGTCGCGCTCGACGCCAAGATCAATTTTGACCCCAACGCCGAGGCGCGGCACCGCGAATGGGCGGAGCTCCTGGATCGCGACGAGGAAGACGCGGTCGAGCTCGAGGCGCGCGAGGCGGGTCTGAGCTACGTGTCGCTCGACGGCAACATTGGCTGCCTGGTGAACGGCGCGGGCCTGGCCATGGCGACCATGGACATCATCAAGCACTACGGGGGAGCCCCCGCGAACTTCCTGGACGTGGGCGGCGGCGCGACCAAGGACCAGGTGACCAAGGCCTTCAGCATGATTTTGAAGAGCCCCAAGGTGAAGGGCATCTTCGTCAATATCTTTGCGGGTATTGCCAAATGCGACTTGATCGCAGAAGGCATCGTCGCCGCGACCACTGAGCTCGGCTTGAAGGTGCCCCTCGTCGTCCGGTTGGAGGGCACTAACGTCGAGGCTGGCAAGCGCATCCTCAAGGACAGCGGCCTCGCCATTCAGTCGGCAGACAACATGGGCGACGGGGCGCAAAAAATCGTCGCTGCCACCCGCTGATTTGCTGCGGATCGAATCGAGATAATTCCCATGAGCATTTTAGTCGATAGCGATACCACCGTAGTGGTCTCCGGCATCACCGGCGGCGCGGGCTCCTTTCACGCGCGCCAGTGCATCGCGTACGGAACCAAGATTGTCGCGGGTTGCACTCCGTTTCGGGGTGGCGAAAAGTTCGAGGCCAAGGGCCCCGATGACCGCACGGTTCACGTGCCGGTGTTCGATACCCTGGCGGAGGCGGTCGACAAGACCAAGGCCAACACGTCGCTGATCTTCGTGCCGCCGCTCGGCGCCGCAGACGCGATCCTGGAAGCCTTGGACGCTGGCTGCCGCCTGATCGTCTGCATCACGGAGCACATCCCCGTCACCGACATGATCCGGGTCCGACGCGCCATCGAGACGAGCTCCGCGCGCTTGCTCGGTCCGAACTGCCCCGGCGTCATCACGCCCGGCAGCTGCAAGCTCGGCATCATGCCGGGGCACATTCACAAGCCGGGTCGCTTCGGTGTGGTTTCTCGCTCGGGTACGTTGACCTACGAGGCGGTGGGTCAGCTCACCGCGCTCGGCATGGGGCAGTCGACGTGCGTCGGCATCGGTGGTGACCCGGTCAAGGGGCTCGACTTCATCGAGGTGCTCGAGCTGTTCAACAACGATCCAGGCACCGAAGGCGTGATGATGATCGGCGAGATCGGTGGCTCCGGCGAAGAGCAGGCGGCCGAGTGGATTCGCAAGAATATGAAGAAGCCGGTCGCGGGCTTCATCGCCGGCACGACGGCACCGCCGGGCAAGCGCATGGGTCACGCGGGCGCCATCATCTCGGGCGGCAAAGGCACGGCCGAGGAAAAGATCGCGGCCATGCAAGCCGCCGGCATCCGGGTGTCGCCCTCGCCCGCCGAAATGGGCAAGACGCTGAAGAGCATGCTCTAATGGCAAACGACTCAACCGAGTGGACCCTGTGCATCGTCAAGCCCGATGCGGTTGGTAAGCGGCATCAGGGGCAGATCCTGCAGCGCATTTTCGACGAGGAATTTCAGGTCGTGGCGCTGCGCCAAGCGCGGTTGTCACGAGCTGACGCCGAGGGTTTCTATGCGGTGCACCGCGAGCGGTCCTTTTTTGAAGAGCTCGTGACGTATATGTCGAGCGGGTCAGTCGTGCTCGCGGCGCTGCAGCGGCCCAACGCGGTGGCGCACTGGCGGAAGGTGATCGGCGCTACGGACCCGGCGAAGGCTGACCAGGGCACGTTGCGGCGCCAGTTCGGCACGGATCTCACCAACAATGCGGTGCACGGCTCGGATTCGGTGGACAACGGTCTGCGCGAGACGGCCTACTTTTTTACCGGCGCAGAGCTGGGTCGATAGCTCGGCGTCGATAGCGCGTGGGTTGCACTCAGCCGCCCACGTGTGTGCCCGCGGCCTCGAACACTTCCGCGGGTACGTCGGCGTGAGGGTCGAGCCTGCACGTCATGGTTCTGTATTCGATGCGAAAGCTGCGCCGTGCGTTGTCTGACGCGACTCTGAATAACCAGGACGGGCCCAGCTCGAAGCCGAGCAA
>JAYWEH010000053.1:0-14447 GCA_043780025.1 Deltaproteobacteria bacterium | reverse complement strand
CGAGCAAGTCCGCATGATTTTGGCGCCATGAGACGCGCGGGGCTGCTCGGGCCATGGGCGATCGGCGCGCTCTTCGCCGTGATCGCCCGCGCCGATTCACCCGTGCTGGCCCGCGTCGGGAGCGAAGGCATCGAGCTCGAACACTTCAGGCGCCGCGCCGCGCTCATCACGCCGTTTCAATGGCAAGAGCTCGGGCAGGGGTGGCCCGAACGGCGCCGCGCTCTGCTCGAGCGCGTGTTGATCCCGGAGTTGCTCCTCGCGGGGCGCGCGGCGGGGCCGAACGCGCTGCTCGGGCCGGCAGAGGTGGCGCTCGCCCGAGCGCTCCGCGAGGCGATTTACGCCGAAGTGGCGCGCCACCCCAGCAGTGAAGCGGAAAAGCAGGCCTATTACGCGGAGTGGCGCCGCCACTACGAGGCGCCCGAGCAGCTCTTGCTGTTTCGCATCCTGCTGCCCGACGAGGCGAGTGCGCGCGCGCTGATCGCCGAGCTCGGCACGCCCTGGGACGCGAAGTTCCGCGCCCTCGCGCGCGAGCGATCCATCGACACGGCGACGCGCATGCGGGCGGGGAATTTAGGTTACGTGGCGGCGGACGGACAGAGCCACTATCCGCAGCTGCGCGTGGCTCCAGCGCTGTTCGCCGCGGCGGCGCGCGTGAAAGATGGCCAGCTCGTGCCCGAGCCGGTGGCGGAGTCCGGCGGCTTTGCGGTGGTGTGGCGAAAAAGCAGCAAGAGCGCGAGCTCGCACTCCATTGCGGAGCTGGAACCGGAGATCCGGGCGGCGCTGCTCGAGCGGCGCTATTTCGCCGCGCTCGGCAGGCTGCTCGCGTCGCTGCGGCAAAACGCGCTCTCCGAATATCGACCCGAAGGGCTCAGCGATTTCGAGCCGCCCGCCGAAGCCGGCACAGAGCCGCGGCCCCCATCCGCTCCGCTGACGCCCCCGAGCGGGCGCGGAGTCGACCCTGTGCCCAAGCCGGGCGAACGCGGCCTGCGTTGAGCAGGCTGAGCGCAGCGCTCAGCTGGCCTTGGCAGCGCGCGTCACGCTGAGCGCTTTGGGGCGCGGTACGCGCACGGCTTCTTCGAGCGCTTCGATGCCGGCTCCTGCGAGCCGCTGGCGAATTACGTCGAGCGCCTCCGGACTCGCGTCGATGCCCAGCACGCGGCGGCCGAGGCGCGTTGCCACGACCAGGGATGTCCCGCTGCCGGCGTACGGGTCGAGCACCAGATCGTCGGGGCCCGAGCAGGTCTCGATCAGGCGTTCCAGGAGCGCCTCCGGCTTCTGCGTGGGGTAGCCGGTGCGTTCGCGCGCGACCGGGCCGATGATGCCGATCTCCCACACGTCGCCGAGCGGCGTGCCGGGCGTGGCCTCTTCGGTGCGGCTCGAGTGCGTGCGCGTGCCTTCGGCGCCGACCACCGCGCGCTGCTTCCGCGTGCCCCAGGTGGCGACGGTCGAGGCCGCCAGCGGCTCGTAAATTTGATGGAAGCGGGGGGCGACGCGCGGATTTTTCACGAAGCGCAAAAGCACGTCGTGCACGCGCTGGAAGTTCCGCGTCTTGGACGGCCAGCGCCGATAGCGCCAGATAATTTCGCTGGCGAAGCAGCGCGGGCCGAACACCTCGTCACCGAGCACCTTGGCGTAGTGGCTGGTCTTTGGATCGACGTGCAGCACCAGCGAGCCGTGATCGGCGATCAAGTCGCGCGCGGCGGCGATGCGATCCCGCAAGGCCTGCAAATACGCGGGCAGGCTGTCCCAGCGATCGTCGAAGGCTGGCGTCGTGGCGCGCAAAATCTTGCCGCGGCCCTGGCGCGTGCGCAGCACGCGCAGGTGCGCTTTGCCCGTGAAGAAAGGCGGATCCAAGTAGGCGAGCGTCGCCATGCCGGCGCTGCGCGCCGAGAGCGCCTGCATCGCGGCGAGGTTGTCGCCGTGGATTAGCATGCACGAGGGGTGACCCTTACGCAGCAGCTCGAGTTGCGCCGGCGGCGCGGGCGAGCTTTCTTGCTTTCCGGGCCAAACCAAGCGGACCGTCGTGTCGTCGCTCGCAGGCATGACTGACGACGAGCCTACGGACGCGCGAGAAAACGGCCAACAAAACGCCATTTTCTCGGGTCAAGATAGGGGAGGGAGCCAGTTGAGATCGCCGCTTCATCGGAACCGGCGTAGCCTCGCGGCGCGACTCGTGCCAACACTGCGGCTCCGAACGTTTGCGACGAGCCCCGTGTGACTGCAATGACGGCGTACCCCAAGCCCGCGCGCGCGCCCGTGTTTTCCGCGGCAGTGCTCTATGGAGTCTCGTGGGCCCGAGCCCTGCGCAGCGCAGCCCTGTCTCGTGCAGTAGTGCATGCCTCGCGGGTGCTGCTGTGCGCGGCGCTACTCGCTGAAAGTGCGTGCAGTCGGCGCGCCGAACAGGACAGCCCGGAGCGCACGGTTCAGGAATTCATCGACCGCATGCGGGGCGTGCACGGCGACGCGCAGAAATCCAAAGCGGCCTTTGATTTATTGGCGCGTGCTGCGCAGGCCAACCTGGAGGAACGCGCAGCGCGTGCCAGCGCCGCCATGGGCCGCGTGGTGCGGCCCGAGGAAATGTTCGCTCCCTCGCGCTTCTTCCTCAACTTCGAGCCACGCTCGTGGTCCACCGAGCTCGGCCCGAACTGGGCGCTCGTTACCGCGGAGGGTGAGTCTCCTCGCGAACGCAAGCAGGTGCGCTGCGTGCGTGAAGGCGGCCACTGGCGCGTGCTGCTCGAGCTGCCCGATCTGCCGCCGATCGAACACCTCGAACGCCGGTTCTAGTGACAGCGATGGGAATTTCGAGTGCCACGGCTGGGCGAGGGCATCGAAATTCCCGTCTTTGCTACCGATTTGAACCGGCTTTCTCCTCTATCTTGGCCTCGATTCATCGAATCGAGGCGTGAGGACGCGACAATCGTCAGGCATCGAAACGCAAAACGAGCGCCGGATTTGTCCACGGCGCTCGCCTTGTCGGCCTTCCAATCAGGCCCATTTTGAGCTGCTGAAGCAGCTAAAAGAAAACTACCGGGCAGCTAAAGGCAACTGCCAGCTAGGAACGGTTCAGTTCGAGAAGAAGATCGCTTCGATCTCTTCGCGGACCTGAACCTCGGTCTGCTTGCGCGCAATCGCGATCTCCTTGACGATCAGTGAGCGCGCGGTGTCGAGCATGCGCCGCTCGCCGAAGGAGAGCTGCTTAGAGGCTTTCAACCGATACAGATCGCGCAGAACTTCCGCGACGTCGTAAATCGAGCCCGTCTTGATCTTGTCCATGAAACCGCGATAGCGACGGTTCCAGGTCTGGGTGTCGAAGCCGATGGTGCGTTCCTTGAGGATGTCGAAAATCTCGCGAATTTCTTGCTCGCTGATGACTTGCCGCAGGCCTACTGCATTGGCGTTCGACACCGGCACCATGATTTTGCGATCCGTGTCCAGGATCCGCAGGACGTAAAATCGCTGTCGCGATCCCGCGATGTCGCGTTCGTCGATACTGATGACTTCGGCCACGCCCTGCGCCGGGTAAACGGCCTTGTCACCGACTTTGAACTCAACTTCTGCGTTTGCCTGCATGTTTTCTCCTTGGCGGTGCTCACGAACGTGAGCAGTCGCGCTATTCGCATTCGCTCGGCACACCTGTGAAAGCGTACCGGGCCAGAGCTGGCACCCAGCTTACCCGCTAGGTGAAGAGTTTATTCCCACGGCTCCTGCGCGAATCGCAGCGGGAACCTCGTCTGAATCGAAACGTACTCTGAACCGAGTTTCCGGCGCGCTTCGTCGCAGCCTTTGTCGTGCGGGTCGTATCAGCATCAGCTGTCGTGAAGCTCATTTGGAGCTCCGGGGAACCAAACAGAAGCAACACGGCCTCTGCATCACGGTCTCTGCATCGAAGTTCGCACTGTGCTTCTGCTTCTTCCGCCGTGCGCTTCTCCTGCCCGTCTCGTTCGCCGCTTCGGCCCCACCCAGCTGTCCCGCGGAAGCGGCGTCTGGATGAGCTTCAACGTACCGCACAGGTCACCGCTTGGCGCGGCACTCTAGTTAGATGGGCACTCCATGTCAATGTGTTGGTGTTTCTCGGGGTGAAAAGAGTTGATAGGCCAATTTGGCCAGAGGGCAGGCGCCACCAAGACAGGCGCATCAGCCCCGAGATGAAACAACCCGCATCGCGCGCTCCATACGTGGGAGCCGTTTGGGGCGGTGGGGCCCCGTACGCTAGGTCCAGCGGAAATCGCGCGTGTGATGCGTAGTGACAACCACTTAGATGGTAGCAGATTGAAGGCGACAGTCGAGGCGGAACCGCCCCGCGGCCCAGAACGAGCGGCGCGAAATGTGTTTACGCGCGGGGTTGCGGGTCAACGTGAGCGCGCGCAGCGCAGCCCTGATCGGTGGCGCGCGCCCTCGCTCACAGCCTTTTTCTCGGCTCGATCGTCTCGCTCGCGAGCCATGCTGGAGGCATGTGATCTCTTGGATCGCGCTCGTGAGCGCCGATTGCGAGTCACCACTCTGGGTGATGCTCGCGAGCTCTACTCTTCAGTCATCGCGTTGGAGCCTGGCGGATGTCAGTGCTTGACATCGGTGTGCCGGGCTCCAGCCGTTGCTCGCGCCCGAGCCGGTTTGCTTCGTTTCAGCGGCTCGCCAAGCTGTTCAGATTCAGCATTTCCTCGACGTTCGGCAGCACCACGAGCTCGACGCGACGGTTCTGCTCGCGCCCCTCTTCCGTGTCATTGCTCGCGACGGGATCGGTAGCCGCGTAACCCGCTGCGCTCCAATGTGCGGGATCGAGGTTGCCACCTTTCTCGCCGGGCAAGGTGAGGAAGGAGAGCACTGACCGCGCGCGCATCGCCGACAGACCCCAGTTGTCTTTGAACGGACTCGCTCCGAGCGGTTTGCTGTCGGTGTGACCGGCAACTTGAAACTCGCGGCTGGAAAGATCCGCGTCCGCTCGCAAGACCGCCGCGACCTGTCCGAGAATCTCGAGGCCGGACGGCTTCAACATGTCGCGACCCGAATCGAACAGCACGTTGCCGGGCAACTGAATCAACATGCGGTTGTCGCGAACCTGCACTTTGAGGCCCAGATCCGTCAGTTTTTTGAGCTTCTCACGCAACAGCTCGAAGCGCTGTCGGACTTGCTCGAGCTGCTCCGCGCGCTTTGCGTACTCCGCATTGGCCTGGCGCTGCTGCTCGAGATCTTGTGACACGCTGTCGAGGCTCACACCGCGCTCCTGGAACTTTCGCTTCAGGTTTGTGAGCTCCTCGGTCGCGGTCGCATTGTCGGCGGCGCATTTGTCCGTCGCCTGGCGCTGCGTATTGAGTTGTTCGGTGAGCGCGGTGTTCTCGCGCAGCTTCTGATCCCACTCCTGTTGTGAGTACCCACATGCACCCAACACAAAAAACAAACACACGCACGACACGGTCGTTACGATTTCTGTCGCTCTCGTCATTAACGCCTCCCGCATTTTTTGCCTGTTCTCCAGACGGTTTGAAAACGCCACTTCGACGTGCCTGGAAAGGCCAACTCTCGTACCGCCAGATTTCGTCCGTACCGCATGTTTTATGGGCTTTGGTAGCGTTCGTTCAGTAGTGACGGTCCGGCGATGCAGCTAGCCAGTCGGCCTGGTCGGGTTTACTAGACAGCTGCCTAGCCTGCAAGTTTTGCGTGGTTTAAACCCCGTGGATTAGGGACCCGCCCCACGGCCATTGCATTTTTTTCGTTGACAGGTCGCAATAGGTGGCAATATACGTCGTGCAACATACCTCGGTTCGTCAGGACCATTTCCGACGATCCAGGTTCGCAGGAGGCATGCTCATGGCCGCAAAGAAGACGAAGAAAGCTGGAAAGAGAACCGCAAAGAAGCGGGCCGGTAAGAAGGCCGGTAAGAAGCGCGCCGCCAAGAAGGGCGGAAAGAAGCGCGCAGGTAAAAAGAAGCGCTCAGGTAAGAAGAAGCGCTCAGGCAAGAAGAAGCGCTCGAAGGTCGTTCTTCCGGTCGCTTAGTTCTCAGTCGAGTGGCCAAGCGCCTCGGCGCCAGCGCGATTCCTGGCGCCGAGGTTGCCACTCGCTGAACGGTGGCCCCACGGGCTCTGCGGTTTCCCGTCTCTCGAAAGAGAGCGGTCGTTTCCAGAGCCCGGCCGGGCTTCCCCCTTCGACGTTTCCGGGTAGCGCTACCCCAAGCTGCCTGAAAGCAGGGACAGTCGCAGGGTGAATTGGGGGGTGGTCCTTGCTCGCTATGTCCCACCCGGGGGGGAGCGTGGGCGCGGGGCTCACGCCTTATTGCTTCGGGCGCGGGGGCTTGAAGTCGAATGGGTAGTTCACCTTCGACTCGAGGCCCCTGGAAGACGCCGGAAATTTGAAGGTCTTGACGGCCTCGACGGCGCACGTGTCGAGCTCGGGAACATGCAGGTCGCTCTCCGACCAGTTGACCTCGGCTGTTTTTACCGAGCCATCGGGGTTGATGACGAAGCTGACGACCAGGGCTCCCGCCATGCCCGGGTTGGTCTTGAGCGCTGCGTCGTAACAGTCGCGCACTTTCTGCCGATTTTCGCCGATGACCTGCTGAATCTCGGTCTTGCCGCGCGTATCGGGGCCGGTCCCCGTGGCGGTATTACTGGCGGACGGCGGGAGCAGGTCCCCGCCCGCGGGCGAGCCCGACGGCGCTTCGGTAGCAGCCGGCTCGGTGGCGCTGGGCGGCGATTCGACGACCCCCACTGGTGGCTCGCTGGCCGTGCTCGCATCAGCGGGGGCGGGTGGCTGCGAGCAGGCGCTGAGCCACAGCAAGCAGGCGATCAAGCCGGCGCGCGAAGGGGCCTCGACGTTCGACATGGCCCGGCATCGTAGGCGTCCGGAGGGCAGGAGTCCATTTTTCCCCCGCTGCCGCCTCGACCCAGGGCGGATGATGCATTACTCCGGCCGGCATGCACTGTGCTCTCGCCCGGGCCGCACGCAGGGCCTACCGATCCATCATGAAGAGCTTCGGGCCAGCGAGGGCGGCCATGCTCTTGGCCGCGATCTGCCTGGTAGGCTCCGGAAGCTTGGTGGGTTGTGGCCCATCGATGGCCGAGGGGCGGGAGGCGGATTGGCCTGAGCCAGCCAAGAAGTGGTTCGATCGAGCGGTGGCGAGCTTCAACGCGCTCGATATCGCAGACGCCGAGGTTTCGATCAAACACGCGCTCGAGCTCGAGCCAGAGCGGGAGCAAGTCCGCCTATTGGCGGCGAACATCGCGCTGTCGCAGCTGCGCTACGACGAGGCACTCGCGCGGCTCGAAGGGCAAGAGTCGGTGGCAGCAGCCGGGCTCGGCGCTCGCGCGCTCTGGTATTCGGGCCAGCTCTCCCGCGCGGCTGAAGTATTGGAGCAGCTGCTCGAGGATCCCGAGGTGAAGGATCCCTGGGCACAGGGCGTTGTGCAGCTGGCGCGCAGCGGTGCCGGACGCGAGCCGTTCCGTGTCACCGGTTCGTTGCTCGCGGTGATGGAGATGCCGCGCCTGCCCACGCCGACGTTGATCGTGCCGATCGAGCTCAACGGCGACCCGGTGCTGGCGCTCGTCGCGACGGGCAGCCCCGAAGTGGTCCTGGACTCGACGCAAGCCATGCCGAGCTGGGTTTCGATTCGTTTTGGTCGCCGTCTCGAAGTGAAAGACGTTCCAGCGCTGACGCGCGATCTGTCCGCATTGTCGCGGCGGCTCGGCGCGCCCATCAAGCTCCTGCTCGGCGTGAACTTGTTGCGCCGACTGAATGTGACCTTCGACTTCTATGGCAGCCAGTTCGTGGTGCGCTCGTTTGCGCCGCCGCCGCCGCCCAACGCGAGCGTGATCGATCTGAGCTACATCAAGGGTGGGGGCATGGTGATGCAGAGCCATTTCGGCGCCGAAGCGACCGCGAAGAGCGCGGCGCTCTTGGTCGACACGGGTGAGCCATTTCCGCTGGCGATGTCGGAGACGGGTTTTCAAAAGGCGGGGGTCGACCCGCAACAATTCGAGGGCGTGCCGGGTGACACCAACCTGAAGCAAGGTTGGGTGCCGCGCATGACGCTCGGTTCATTCGATGTGCCGCGCGTGCCTGCGCTTTCAGGTATGCCGCTCGAGCGTCTGGAGCAGGGTGGCGGGATCGGGCTCGACGGGGTGGTCGGGTCGGCGCTGATGGCCGAGTTTCGAGTGAGCCTGGGCGAGGAAGGGCGGACATTGTGGCTGGAGGAGATGCCGGTGCCGGTCCAGGCGGGAGAGGGCTCGTTGGACGCCGAGGGCAGCCCGGCTCCACAGGCCCCCGCCCCAGCAGACGTTCCGGTCTCGTCGCACGGCGGCTCCGCGCCGTAGAGTTGGAGTTGCCATGGCGGATGCAAAGCTCGCGATTTATGCCGGCAGCTTCGATCCGCCGACGTACGGCCACCTGGATCTCGTCGCGCGCGCCGCGGTGCTGTTCCCGCGCGTGATAGTGGCATTGGGCCGCCATCCCACACGGCACCCGTTGTTCGACGTGGACGAGCGGCTCGATTTGCTGCGGGTGGTGTGCAAGGGCTTCCCCAACGTGGAGGTGGCCTCATTTGACGGGCTGCTCGTGGAGTTTGCACGCGCGCGCGGCGCGGGCGTGTTGGTGCGAGGTCTACGAGCGCAGACGGATTTCGAATACGAGCTGCAGATCGCGCAGGCCAACGCGGACATGTCGCCGGAGGTGGATACGATTTTTCTCCCGGCGCGCACGCAGCACGGCTTCGTGTCCGCGTCGCTCGTGCGCGAGATCGCTCGCCACCACGGCGACGTGAGCCGCTACGTGCCGGAGCCCGTGAGGTCGGCGCTGTTGACCAAGTTTTCGCCCACGGGCGCGGGGTAGTGGGCGAGCGGGGTGGGCATGAACAAGAGCACGAACAAGATCAGGCAGCCAAGAGCGATCTGACGCCGGCGCGGGCTCAGCTCCCCGGGTTCGAACGGCGGGTGATCGTGCCCCATCATGAAGCCGAGCAGTGACAACAAGCCGAACCAGATCAGCCAGGTGAGCGAGTTGCCAACGGCCACTTCGAGCGGCATCGCGCTGTGGCCGAGTAGCACCGGCCCGGCAAAGCTCAGCAAATTGTAGGTGAAGAAACCGAGCACAGCATAACGCACGCCGCGCGCGATGCGATTTTGCACCGGGCCGAGCAGCGCAAAGGCGATGTGGCCGCCGTCGAGCTGACCCCAGGGCAGGAGATTGATCATGGTCACGAACAAGCCGACCCAACCTGCCAGGGCTGTCGGGTGCAAGATCACGTCGTGCCCGGGCGGGATGGGGCCCTTCACGGCCAGCTTGAGCAGCCAGTACAAGAGGCTCTGGCCCTCCTGCAGGTAATCACCAACCGGCTGGGGCTGCACCTCTGACAGGTGCAATCCGATGCTCAAGACGGGGAGCGCGACACACAAGCCCGCGAGCGGGCCCGCGGCGCCGATGTCGAGCAGCGCGTTGCGCGAGCGGATGCGCTCCGGCATCGCGATGACCGCGCCGAGCGTGCCGAAGAAGCTGACCTCGGGCAGCGGCAGGAAGTAGGGCAGTGACGCGGGCACCCGGTGCAGGCGCGCGGCGATGTAGTGCCCAAACTCGTGGCACAGCAAGATGGCCATCAGCGGCAGCGCATACACCCAACCTGACCAGAGCTGGGCCGCGCTCGCTGGCGCGCTGCCGTCACCCACCATGCGCGCGCCGGTCCAGAACACGCTAGCGAGCGTGGCGGTGAACAAGAGCGCGGGCGTGAGCACGAGGCTCAGCCGGGCGCGCCCCTGGGCGGCGCCCTCAGGCGGATTCTGAGCCATGAGATGAAAGCAATCGCTTGAGCTGCACGGCAAGTCGGTCGAGCTGTCCGCGCAAATCGGCTTCGATGATGCCGAGCTCCGTCTCGACCCGAATGTGGCCACGGCTGAGCTTGGGGTCTTCGGAGATGACGATGCTGTCGAGCAGGCCCCCGAGGCTCTGCAGATCAAGTCTGAGCTCGATCGCGTCTTTGGGGTGCGCCACGACCACGGCCTGGCGAGCCCCCGCGGCTTCGTCGAGCACGCGGCGCGCCAGCGCCCGGATGCGCTCGGGGGACAGCTCGAGCTCTGCGCCGAGGACGCGTTCGGCGAGCACCGTGGCAAAGGCGATGCTGCGGTCGAGCACGTTCTTGGACAGCTCGGCCTGGCGCTTGCGCAATTCGAGCGTCTCGCCCACCACCAGGCACAGCGCGTCCGCGCGCGCTCGGGCCTGGTGCTGCACGATCAGGTCGTGGGCGGCGGCCTGAGCTCGCGACAGGATCGACTGCGCCTCGTCGCGCGCCTGGGCCAGGAGCGCGTCAGCCTTGGTCCGTGCCTCCGCCACCGGTCGGGGCACCACGCGCGCCCGAGGCAGCTCGACGGGAGCGCTGGAGGCTTCGGCTCGCGGCAGCGCACGAACCTTCGCCGCGGTTGCTCGGGCGCGCGGCAACACGCGAGCGCGCTTTTCTGTCATCGGATTCTCTGAGCATCGAGCGAGCGCATCAGCCGCGCGACTTCGGCGGCCAAGGCTCGCGCGCGCTGGTCCTGCACGCCGTGACTGAGTTGTTCGGTGAGCTCGAGGAGCACCTGCTGCGCCGCGGGGTCGGCAAATGCGACATTCTCCGACAGCCCTCCACGCCGGCGGCCGAGCAAATAGCTCGTCGCTACGAAAGCGCGCACGAACGAGCGCAGCTGCTTCGATGACGGCGTAATGGCTGGGGGATCCGGCTCGGTCTCCATCACCTGGGGCTCCACAAGACAGGCTGCGCCATGACGGGCTGATCGATAGCAGGCTGCTCGACAACAGGCTGCTCGATAATAGAGTGGCGCGAGCCCGCGCTCAAAGCCCGAGGTTCTTTTTCAAGCGTGGCAAGGCCGGTTCGAGGTTGGGCTGGAACGTTTCACCCGTGAGCGCCTCGATCGCGCCGAGGTATTTCTCCGACGCGCTGACGCGCACGTCGTCGGGCACGACTGGCACGGGGCCGTCTCCGGTGAAGCCTTGTTCACCCAGGAAACGCCTGACGTTGTCCTTGTCGAAGCTCTCCGGATTCTGGCCGGCGCGGTAGCGCTCCTCGTAGCTCTTGGCCAGCCAGTAGCGTGACGAATCGGGTGTATGAATCTCGTCGATCACCACGATGCGCCCATCGCGCGTCTTTCCGAACTCGTATTTGGTGTCCACCAGGATGAGTCCGCGCTCCGCGGACACGGCTTGGCCGAACGCGAACAGCGCCTGTGCGAGCTCGGCTGCGGCATCGAAGTCTTTCGGGTCCATGCCCGTGAGCTTCAGAATTTCCTCGCGCGAGGCCGACACGTCGTGGTCGCCGTGGGCGGCCTTGGTGCTCGGCGTGAGCAGCGCCTTCGGCAGCTTCTGGTGGCGCAACATGCCGTCGGGCAGCGCGTGACCGCAGAAGGTGCGCGCGCCGCCTTGATAATGAACCCAGATGCTGGTCGAGGTCGTACCGGTCAGGTAGCCGCGCACCACCATCTCCGCCGGCAGCGGCGTGCATTCGTGCACGCGCATGGCGTTGGGATCCGGAACCGAGATCACATGGTTGGGCGCGAGGTGCTTTGTGCGCTCGAACCACCACGCGGCGATGTGGTTCAGCATCTGGCCCTTCAGCGGCAACGTACCGACGTTGCGGTCGAAGGCACTGATGCGGTCGCTCACGATGATGGTGCGAACGCCGTCGGCGGAGCTGTAATTGTCGCGTACTTTGCCGCGATAGAGCGTCCCCAACTCGGCGAAGTTGGTCTGTTCCAGGGGATATTGGAGGGCTTTTTCAAACGCGGCACGGGACATGGGCGGGAGCATAGGGATTTGCGAGTCCCCGGCAATACGCGTTTGCGGCTTCAGAGTTCGTTCCGCCCGTGGGCCCAAAGGACCTCGCGGAAGCCCCCGGGTGGGGTCCGCTGGTCCAATGGCTTGCTTGCGCGGGCGGCGCCCTGCACACTGCGGGGCAGGGACGTTTTTGCCCTTCGCGGCTCATTGTAGTACGGGGCCGGCGTCGGTGAGCCCGTCGGGCGCAGTCTCCTTTTCCTTCATGGCGCCCCAAGTCGTTTTCTCGACCCCCCGTAAACTCCCCCGCGCGACGGAGGTTACCGGCAGGGTCGCCGTGCTCGACATCGCCTTTGCCGGCCAAGGGCACAACACCGGTTTCGACAAGGTGACGCTGCCCTTCATCCAGGCTCTCGGCCCGCGCTTGCGGGTCTGGGTGGACCACCACGATCACGATGAGCACCCGCGCTACGCTTCGGATCCGCGCTTCGTGCTCGCGACAAAAGCGGAGCACGGCGCGTGCCCAGAGATGATCACGCCCGAGCTGGTGGAGCGGATCGGTCCCGTCGACAGCATCGTCTGCCACACGGACTTCGATGGGCTGGCCAGCGCCGCCAAGTGGATGCGTCGCGGGGTCGAGGCGTATCCGGGCTGCGACGATGACGCGCGAGCCATCGACACCCGCATGGGCCAACCCAGCCGCACCGCCGAGCGCATCGATCACGCGCTGCGGGCCCGGCCACGCGACATGGGGCTGTACGGCCTGGTCGTGCGCCACCTGGCGGCAGGTCTGAACGACGCGGCGCTGTGGGAGCCCATTGACGAGGCCGGCGCAGAATGGCGCGCCATCGAGGCCGAGACACGCCGCGTGGCCAAGCGCTACGAGCGGCTGGCGGCGGGCGTCGCATTCCTCGAGGTGGACAAGTCCGATGGCCGCTTCGACAAGACACTATTGTTGCTATTGGGGCAGGAGCGGGAGCCCGTCAGCGTGGTCGTCGATCGTGACACCGTGAGCGTGGCGGCGCGCTTCGACAGCGGCTTGAATTTCGTCAAGCTGCTCGGTCTCGCGGGCGGGATGCCGACGCGGGTTGCGGTGCCGCGCGGCCGGCTCTCCGAGTTGCTGACTCTGCTGGGTGTAGATCCCACCACCGTCGGCGCGCGCTGAAAAGAGGTTCTCATGAATTGGCGTCGCGGCCACGAAGCACCGAACCGAGCAACCGCGCACGGGTTCGCCGTCGCGCTCGTCCTCGGTTCGGTCGCTCTCGGGCCTCGCGCGGCAGCGGCGCCGGGGCGTCTGCTCGAAATCGCCCCGAGCCCCGTCCAGCCCGCGCTGAGCCTGGAGCTGGCCGCCGACGGGTTGTGGGTCAATGCGTGCGCCAAGAGCCCGTGTGCGGCGCGGGCAGGGCGGCGACTCGATTTGCCGGGGGATGCCGCGGCGGCTTCGGCCCAGGGCGCACTCGTAGAGCTCGCGCCGTGGCCGGATCGCCGCCTCGCGCACGTGCGCGTTGCGCTCGTGGAAGGCGCATGGGAAGCGCTGGTCGCGGCTCCGCCCGGCGCGCTCGAGGCCCGCGTGATCTGGAGCGGGTACACCGGGCCGCGCACGGGTGAAGAGGGCGAGCGCCACGGCGAAAGCGTCTGGATTCGAGACGACGATCGCGGCGCGCGCGTGTTGATCGGGAGCGTGCGCGAGGACGTCGCGCTGTGCGGCCGCACGACGCTGCTCGAACCGCGCTTGCTCGATCGCGATTTTTCGCTGCGCCCGGCCAAGGTGCAGCAGCTCTCGGTCGCGGAACGCCGCGCGGCCCCCGTGCTCGAGGCCGTGCGTGTCGACGGCGCCGCGCCGCCCGGCGCCAATGCGCTGCGGGCGCTGTCGGCGAGCAGCGCCATCGGCGATCCGCGGGCGCTCACCGACGGTCGCGCAGACACGAGTTGGTCGGAGGGGCGCGGCGGCGAAGGTCGAGGCGAGTTCGTGGTGTTCAGGCCGCTCGGAAGCCTGATTGCGCTGGATTTCTTGGTGCGTTCGGACGGCGAAGCGGTGCCGTCAGGGGCCGCGCCGCGCGTGTTGTGGTGGGTCAGCCGCGATCAGATCTACCGCATCGATTTCGCGGAAGACGCCTGGCAGAAGCCGGGCGCCTGGTACCGCGTGCGCTTTCCAGCGCCGCTCGACGCCGATTGCGCGGCACTCGTGCTGGAGCAGGCGCACCGAGAGCAACCCGATACGCGCGTGTCGCTGGCGGAGCTGCGCGGCGTAGGCGAACTCTCGACCCTCGCTCCCGCGGAGCTCGTGGGGCGGCTGTCGACCCCGGGGGATGCGGGCGCCGCCGCCGTGCCGGCCCTCTTGCAAGCCGGTCCCGCCGGTGTGGCTGCCGTTCTCGGCGTATTCGGCGCGCTCGACAACCTGGGCCGCTCTCGCGCGCTCGACGTAATCGAGCCTGCGCCCTGCGAAACCGTGGCGAGCGCCTACGTCGATTTGCTGGCGAGCTCGGACGTACAGCTGGCCCGCCGAGCCGAGCAGCGCCTCCAGCAGTGTGGCCCGGCCGCGAGCGCGAGTTTGCGTGCTGCCTTCGACGCTGCCAGTCCCGAGGCGGGGGCGAAGCTCGGCCGCGCGCTCGTGAGCGTCGATCCGGCGCTCGCTGTCGAGCTCGTCGGCGCGCGTCTGGCCGCCTCCGCGCGCGAACATCGACCTCTGTATCGCGATCTCGTTGCTC